>NZ_BAAARJ010000003.1:0-465802 GCF_039532135.1 Streptomyces axinellae | reverse complement strand
GTCCCCCGGGCGCCCCGCCCCCCTGGGGGGGGGGCCACCCGTCGTCTCCGGGCCCGCCCACCCGCCCTGTCTCCCGCGCCCTGTCTCCCACGCCCTGTCGTCCGTGCCTCACCCCGGCTCGACGGTGTACGGGGCGCCGGTGCCCGTACTTGTGCCGGTGCGACCCGTGCTCGTGCCGGTGTGAGGGGTGACGGTGAGCGGGTCGAAGGTGAGCCGTACGCCGCCTCCCGGCCAGCCGACGCGGAGCGCGCCGTCGGTCACCCGGACCACCGGACGCGCCGCCTCCGCGCCCGCGTCACCCGCACCCACCCCGTCGGCGTCCGCCCCCACGGCGCTGCACACCCTCCCGGCCTCCGGCGCCGCGCCCAGCCAGGCGAGTGCCGCGCACACGCTGCCGGGCCCGGGCCCCCGCACCTCGCCCTCCAGCGCGGGGACGCGGACCCAGCGGGCGAACGCCGTACCGTGCGGTGCCCGCAGCGGCGCGGCGGCGGCCAGCCCGTACAGCGGCTCAAGCCCGCCGGTCCCGCACCCACGCTGCCCGGGCCCGCGCTCAGATCCGCGCCCAGGTCCGGGACCCGGCTCGGACCCGGGCCCAGGCCCGCGCCCGGATCCGGGCCCCCGCTCGGGGGCGGGGGCCGTGGCCCAGCCCGTGAGCCGCACCCGCGTGCCCTCCGGCGCTCCCACCACGCGGTGCACCCGCACCTCCCATCTCCCGCGCACCACCGTCACGCTCTCCACCCACAGCGACGGGACCACCGGTCCGTCCGGTGGGAAGACCGGACGGTGCCGGGAGGCCGCCCAGCCCCAGCCGCCGTCCGGGGCCGAGGCGGCGCCCAGCGGCTCGATGCGCCGCCGTGCGCTCCACTCGCCGGGGCGGCCCGGCAACTGGAGCGCGAGATGGTTGTCGGGGGCGTTGTCGCGCGCGGTGGGGCCGGTTCCCGTCGAGTACGCGAAGCGCGCGTACAGCGGATCCTCCTCCGCGTGCCGCTCGCCCGCTTCCGGGCGCACACGGTCGCTGCCGTGGTTGTGCAGCCGCACGAGGCCGTCGGCGCCCGTGCTCTGGAGCAGCAGACCGGGCGCCGCCAGTGCCAGCGCCCGGTCGGGGCCCTCGCCGGGCGCGGCTTCCTCGGGCGCCGTCCACAGCGGGTCGTCCGGCGGGACGAGCAGCGCCGCGAAGCACTTGGACGCCCAGTACGGCGAGGCCGGGCCCGAGTAGTCCTGGAGCGTGGCGTCGTGCGGGCCGTGCCAGCCCGGCGTCAGCAGCCCCTCCTCGTCCAACGCGCCCCGGTCCAGGAAATAGCGCAGCGCCCCGCTCAGCAGCCGTCGCGAGACGCCGGGCGCCAGCGGCGTGTATCCGGTGAGCGCGCCGAGCGCGACGGCGGCCCCGGCGGCGAAGCGGTAGGTCAGCGAGCGCCCGAAGTACAGCGGCGCCCCGTCGCCGCCGAACATCAGCCCGAAGCAGGCCAGGTGCTCCCGCAGCCGGGGCCCGTAGCGGGTCAACAGGGCCTCGTCGTGCGCGAGGTGGGCGTGGAGTACGGGATACAGGTGCAGCGCCCAGCCGTTGTAGTGGTCGAAGGCCCGCCCGTCCCCGTCCGCGTACCAGCCCTCGCCCCGCCACCAGCCCTCCAGCAGCGACAGCCCGCGCTCGATCGCGCCCGCGGTCTCCGAGTCCCCGCGCCCCACCGACTCCAGGAACCCGGCCACCGTCAGCGGGAAGAGGTACCAGTTGTTGGGCGCGGGAGCGTGCCGAAGGGCGCCGCGCAGCCACGCCTCCGCCCGCTCCCGCACCCCCTCCTCCAACTGGTCCCACAGCCATGGCCTGGTCAGCCGCAGTCCGAGCGCCACCGAGGCCGACTCCACCATGGGCTGGCCCCGGCCCGGGTGGCCGAGGATCGGCGGCCAGGACTCGGTGTCCTCGCGCCCCGGCGTACGGGTACCCGCCGCCAGCCCCGCCGCGTAGCGCTCCAGCAGTCCGGGCCCGGTGGGGCCGGCCCCGGACGCGCCCGGATCCGCACTGCGGGCGCCCGGCTCCACTCCGTGGGCGCCCGGCTCCACTCCGTGGGTGCCCGCGCTGCGGAACGCCGCCGCCAGGAACGTCCGCGCGTAACCTTCCAGCCCGTCCGAGCGCACCCCCGAGACGGAGGCCCGGCCCGGCAGGTGCAGCAGCGCGCCACGCGGGGTCGCCCACCGCCAGGCGGCCCGCAGCATGCCGTCGGCCACCGCCTCCCAGTGGGCCCTCGTGTACCCGGTGTGTGGGCTCAACTCCCAGTCGTACGGGGGGAGTCGAAGCCAGTGAGGGGCGTCGTGCCGGAGCGGGCGGAGGCCATCGTTCCGGAGTGGCCGCAGGTCGCCGGGCCGTTCGGGGGCGGTCATGCCAGCAGCTCCCGGCGGTCGCCGCGCACAGCGTGCGCGAACCCCTCGCCCGCCGCCCAGCGGTGCACCTCGGAGACCGCCAGATCGGCAAGCCGGTCCAGCTCGTTGCCCTGCGAGCCGGCCAGGTGCGGGGTCAGCAGCACGCTCTCGCACTCCCACAGCGGATGGCCGCGCGGCAGCACCTCCGGCTCCGTCACATCCAGCACGGCCCGGATCCGGCCGCCCACCAGCGCTTCCGTCAGCGCGTCCTGATCGACGACGGCGCCGCGCGCGGTGTTGATGAGCGTGGCCCCCTCCCGCATCGCGCCCAGCACGGCCGCGCCGACGAGGCCCCGGGTGGCCGGCAGCAGCGGGGTGTGGACGCTCACCACGTCGGCGGCGGCGAACAGTTCGGGCAGCGCCGCCTTGGTCGCGCCCAGCGCCGCCGCCTGCGCTTCGTCCACGTACGGGTCGTACAGCAGCACCTCCAGATCGTGCGGGCGCAGCAGTTCGATGACGCGGCGGCCGATGAGGGACGCGCTGAGGATGCCCACCGTGCGGCGGTAGTTGCCCAGGTGCGGGTCGGGCAGGAGCCAGTGCTCGCGGGCCCGCGTGCGGGAGTAGGCGCGGGCCGACTCCAGGATCCGCTTGCCCGCCAGCAGGATCATGGCGAGCGTGTACTCGGCGACCGGCAGCGCGTTGGCGGCTGCCGCCGAGGAGACCTCGATGCCGCGGGCCCAGCACGCCTCGGTGAGGTGGGCCCGCGTGCTGCCCGCCGTGTGGGCGACGGCCCGCAGCGCCGGGGTCCGCGCCAGCGCCGCCGCGTCCAGGGGCGGGCAGCCCCAGCCGGTGATGAGCACTTCGGTGGTGGCCAGGGTCCGCAGCGCTGCCTCAGTGGTGAAGTCGTCCAGAACGTCCGGGGCGAGGTCAACGGCCTCGCGGAGCCGGCGCCTGGCGGCGGGCTTGAGGACGGCTTCGGCGGCGGCCTTGTCCATGGCGATGGCCGCGCGGGGCGCAGGTGTGGGCATCATTTCTCCTGGGGCTCGTGGGTCTCCTGGTCCCCCTGACAGCTCCCCCGGCGACCGGGGAGCGGGACGGCGGTCACTTGAGGCTCCCCGCTGTCAGGCCCGGCTTCCAATAGCGCTGGAGCAGCCCGCGCGGGCTCCCGAGTGGTCCGTGCCCGCGCGGCAGCGGCTTCGTCCCGCTCACCGGACGGCCTCCGCCCCGGCCGACCGGCCGCTCCACCACCGTCGGCCACGCCGCCGGACCGGATCGGCTGGGGGCTCTCACCAGCTCGGCGGCGGGGGTGCCGTCAGGAGGTCGGCGAGGCGGGAGAGGTGGTCGCGGAAGCGGCTCCCCACCCGTCGGGGGGACAGCGTCTCGCCCGCCGCGGCGCTCACCAGGTGCTGGACGACCTCAAGGCCCAGCCCTTCCCCGGCGTCGGCGGTGAGGCTCTCATGTGCGAGCCGGTCCAGTTCGGTCGCCGCGCCCGCGGAGGCGAGAGCGAAGAGCGTGGCGCCCGCGCGTCGCGCGTCGTGGAGACGGGTCAGCAAACCGTCTCCGGCGCCCCGTTCCCCGCTGACGACCAGCAGTGTCTCCCCGCGCCTGGCCCCCTCGATCCTCCCGAGCCCCACCGACAGGTGCGCCGGGGCCGAGCGCGGTACCGCGTGCCGTACCAGTGTGGGCGCCAGCTCCGGCATGCCCGACCACGCGGCCTCGTCGTCCAGGTGTGCGGCCAGGTGCCACGGCTCGTAGGTCGCCGTGCCGACGATGAGCAGCCCGCCCCCGGACTTCGAGGCGCCCCCGGCCCTCGGCCGCGAGGTGCCCCCGCGGTGTGCTCCGACGCTGGCGCGCAGCGCGCCGCCGAACCGCCGGGCGTCCCGCAGCCACTCGCTCCCCGTCAGCGCTTCCCGGAGCGCTGCGACCTCTACGGCATCCATGCCCCCGGATTGTCGTACCGGTTCCGCTGACGGCCCCCCGTTCCAGGCCGCGTTCCCCTGAAAGTGGTCGGGCGGCCTGAGCGGTCGGGCGGCCTGAGCGGTCGGGCGGCCCGAGTGGTCGGGCGGTCCGAGTGGCCCGCCGGGCACCTGTCTGTCCTCGTCACCGGTTCAGGGGGTGACGCGTGAACGGCAAGGTCCCAGACCGGCGCCCCCGTTCTTGGCGCTCGGTTCACGTCCCGTTCCTTGACCCTCGGCCACCCCCTCCCTACCGTGCGCGGCAGGTCAGGCAACCGTCCGTATCCGGCAGTTGGGGCCGCTCGATGCCGTACGAGAATTCCGTACCGTTCCGCGCCGGAAGCGAGGGCTATGCCGGCTTCCGGATTCCCGCCTGTGTCCGCGCGCCGGACGGCGCCGTGCTGGCGTTCGCCGAGGGGCGGGTGGACTCCGCCGGGGACAGCGGGCACATCGACATCGTGTGCAAACGTTCCGCGGACGGCGGCCTGACCTGGGGCGCGCTCAGCGTCGTCGCCCGGTACGGGCCACCGGACGGGCCCGGGAGCGAGCCCGGCACGGCGGGCAACCCCGCACCCGTCGTCCTGGCCGACGGACGCCTGCTGCTGGTGTTCGTACGCAACGCCGCCGACGCCACCGAGGAACGCATCCGGCGCGGCGAGGTCAGCGCCGAGGACGGCCGCCGGGTGTGGCTGAGCTTCAGCCAGGACGCGGGGCTGACCTGGGGCGAGCCGCGTGAGATCACCGAGGCGGTCAAGCTCCCGGGCTGGCGCTGGTACGCGACGACCCCGGGCCACGCCCTCCAGCTCACCACCGGCCGCGTCGTCGTCCCGGCCAACCACTCCCTGCCGCCCGCCCTTCCGGGCGACGACGGCACCGAGGACCGCTACTACGGGGGTCACGACCTGCTCAGCGACGACTGCGGCGCCACCTGGCGGATCGGCTACGTGGACGACGATCCGGACGGCCGCGTGAACGTCAACGAGACGACCGGCGCCGAACTCCCGGACGGCACCGTCTACTTCAACACCCGCAACAATGCGGACGTGCCCGCGCACCGCGCCGACGCGCGCTCGGCCGACGGCGGCCAGGCCCTGACCGCGCCGTTCGAGCCCCGGCCCGACCTGGTGGCCCCGGTCGTCCAGGGCAGCCTCCTCCAGTTGCGCGACCCCGACGTGCTGCTGTTCTCCGCGCCGTCCCACCCCAGTACCCGGCAGCGGATGGCCGTACGGGCCAGCGCGGACGGCGGCGTCACCTGGCGCACCGCGCACACCGTGGACGAGCGGCGCGCCGCCTACTCCGACCTCGTGCGCGTCGATGAGGACACCCTCGGGCTGCTGTACGAGACGGGCACGGACAGCGCGTACGAGACGATCACCTTCCGCCGTATCCCGGTGGCGGAGCTCGGCTGACCGCGAGCGCGGGCGGCGGATCCGTGCGGCACGCGCCCGGCGGATACCCTCACCTGCGTGCGCACCGTCCAGATCACCACCCGCAACGCCAGGTTCCAGCAGTGGCAGGCTCTCCTCACCAACCGCAACAAGCGGCAGCGGGCGGGGGAGTTCCTGGTCCAGGGCGTACGCCCCGTCACACTCGCCGTCGAACACGGCTGGCACACCACGGCCCTGCTCTACGCCTCGGGCCGCCGCCTGTCGGACTGGGCCCGCGACCTGCTGGACTCCGGGGCGCCCGGAGAGCGCGTCGCGATGGCGCCCGACCTGCTGGCCGAACTGAGCGAACGCGAGGACGCCGACGCCGAACTGATCGCGGTCGTGCGCATGCCCCCCGACGACCTGACCCGCATCCCGGTCGGCCCCGCCTTCCTCGGCGTCCTGTTCGACCGCCCCACCAGCCCCGGCAACATCGGCTCCCTGCTGCGCTCCGCCGACGCGTTCGGCGCCGACGGCCTCATCGTCACCGGCCACGCGGCCGACGTCTACGACCCCAAGGCGGTCCGGGCCGCCACCGGTTCACTCTTCGCCCTCCCCACGGTCCGGGCCGCCTCCCCCCACCAGGTCACCGACTGGCTGGCCCAGGCCCCGGCCAACAACCACGGCGTCACCCTCATCGGCACCGACGAACACGGCACCACCCCCCTCTTCGACGCCGACCTGACCGGCCCCGTCCTCCTCCTCATCGGCAACGAGACCACCGGCCTGAGCACCACCTGGCGCACCGCCTGCCACCACACGGTCAACATCCCCATGCACGGCACCGCCAGCTCCCTCAACGCCGCCAACGCGGGCACGGCGATCCTGTACGAGGCGGCCCGTCAGCGGCACCGCACGCGCGGAGTGTGATCACCTTCAGGGTGCCCGCCACGCGCGGGGCGTGGGGCGGGGTGGCAGGATGCGGTGTATGACTTCTCCTGATTCCTCCGCCCCCGAAGGCGGCGGTGCCGCCAAGGCCGCCGCGCCCAAGAAGGACCCCTGGGAGCTGCCCGATGTCTCCGGGATGACCGTCGGCGTGCTCGGTGGCACCGGGGATCAGGGGCGCGGACTCGCCTATCGGCTCGCGCGGGCCGGGCAGCCGGTGATCATCGGTTCGCGGGCCGCCGAGCGGGCGCGGCAGGCGGCCGACGAGATCGGGCACGGCGTGCGGGGCGCGGAGAACGCCGCGTGTGCGCGGGACTCCGACATCGTGATCGTCGCGGTGCCGTGGGAGGGCCACGCCAAGACCGTCGAGTCGCTGCGCGAGGAGTTGCGGGGCAAGCTCGTCGTGGACTGCGTCAATCCGCTCGGCTTCGACAAGAAGGGCGCCTACGCGCTGGTCCCCGAGGAGGGGAGCGCCGCCGAACAGGCCGCCGCGCTGCTGCCCGAGTCGCGGGTGACCGCCGCCTTCCACCACCTCTCGGCGGTCCTGCTCGCCGACCCCGAGGTGGCGGAGATCGAGACCGATGTGATGGTGCTGGGCGAGGTGCGGTCCGACTGCGAGATCGTGCAGGCGCTCGCCGGACGCATCCCCGGGATGCGCGGGGTGTTCGCCGGACGGCTGCGCAACGCGCACCAGGTGGAGTCGCTGGTCGCCAACCTCATCTCCGTCAACCGCCGTTACACGGCGCACGCGGGCGTCCGCCTCACTGACATCTGAGGGCACGGCGCGGTGGGGGAGCAGCGGAAATATCAGGGGTTCGTGGTGGCGGCCATCATCGCCGGGGTGCTGGCCAGCTGTTCGGGCTCCCATTCCGGTTCGGATTCCGGTTCGCGTTCGGATTCGGGCGCGGGCTCCGGCTCCAGGGCCAAGGCCGGGTTGGGTTCCGCTTCCGGCCCGGACTCCGACGCCGGGTCGCACGGGCCGCTGAGCGTCGGCCGGGTCGCGAGGATGGCGGCCGGTCCCGGGGCGACCTGCCCGGTGCGCTATGACATGGCCGCAGCGGCGAAGGCCGCCGCGGTCGGGAAGCGGGTTCGTGCGGGCACCGTCAACGGGGAGACCGCCGACCGGCGCCAACCGGGCGCCCCGCTGACGCTGTCCAAGGGCGCGCTGGTGAGCTGCGGTTACCGCATCGGCCAGGAGAGGGCCCGCCTCTTCACCGTCGGCGTCCGCAAGGGGGCGGCGCTCGATGTGCTGCTCCCGCAGATCCAGCACGACGCGGGTATGACGATGACGGAGCTGAAGGGCTACGCCGCCAGGGCGTCCAGGGGGAGGGCGTCCGAGGCGCCCGGCGACCCGCTGCTGACGCCCAGCGGGAACGTCGCCTCCGTACGGCTTCCCGCCGAGGGCAAGGGCGACCTCGCGCTGGTCGTCTCCCTCGGTGAGGAGCGTACGGCGCTCACCAAAGCGCAGGTCACGGACCTCACCCGGCAGCTGGCGGACCAGGCCCACGGCTGACGGCGGCTGATGGCCCTGGCGGGCCCACGGCTGAGGGCCCGGCGGGACCATGGCCGAGGGCCCTGGCGGGCCCACGGAGAGGGCTGGCCTCCGTCACCCCCTGAACCGGTGACGGAAATTGCGCATGGTCCCGCGAGCCTGCGCGGCCCTCCTCCGTCACCTCCTCCTCCGTCACCTCCTCCTCCGCGGGCGTCTCCACCGTGCGCGCCGCCCCGTCCCCGCACATCATGGGGACAATGCGGAGTCCGGCCAGCGCGGCGAGGCCGCCGGGAGGCACGGCATGGGAACGGAGCCGGAAGGGGCGGGAGCGGAGCCGTCCTCCTCCGCCGCCGCGCGGGCGGGGGAGTCCGGGCAGCATGGGCAGCCCGGGGAATCGGGGGAGTACGTCCCCGACCCCCGGCGCTGGAAGGCCCTCACGGTCTGCCTGCTCGTCGGCTTCATGGCCCTGCTCGACGTCTCGATCGTGAACGTGGCGCTGCCCTCCATCGAGCAGGGCCTGGGCGCCTCCGAGTCGGACCTCTCGTGGGTGGTCTCCGGCTACGCGCTCACCTTCGGCCTCGTCCTCGTGCCCTCCGGACGGCTGGGCGACGCGCTGGGGCGGCGTACTGCCTTCTTCGCGGGGCTCGTGCTGTTCACCGTCACCTCCGTGGCCTGTGGCCTGGCGCAGAATCCGAGCTGGCTGGTGATCGCGCGGCTCGTCCAGGGCATGGGCGGCGGGCTGCTCATCCCGCAGATCTCCGGCATGATCCAGCAGCTCTTCCGGGGTGCCGAGCGCGGCAAGGCGTTCGGGCTGCTGGGCTCCACCATCGGCATCTCCACCGCCGTCGGCCCGCTGCTGGGCGGACTGCTCATCCAGGGGTTCGGGGCCGCCGAGGGCTGGCGCTGGGTGTTCTTCGTCAACCTGCCCATCGGCGTGCTGGCCTTCTTCCTCGCCGTGCGCCTGGTGCCCGCCGCCTGCGCGGAACACGACAGCTCGCGTCGGGAGTCCTTCGACCCGGTCGGCGTGCTGCTGCTGGGTGCCGGAGTGCTCGCGATCATGCTGCCGCTGGTGGAGGAGCGGCAGTGGCACGGGCAGGGCAAGTGGCTGCTGGAGCCGGCGGGGGTGCTGCTGCTCTGCGCGTTCTTGTGGTGGGAGCGGTCGTATCTGCGGGCCGGGCGCGAGCCGCTGGTGGACCTGCGGCTGTTCGCCGACCGCTCCTACTCGTTGGGCGCGCTGCTGGGGCTGCTCTACTTCGCCGGGTTCACGACCATCTTCTTCGTCTTCACCCTCTTCCTGCAGAACGGGATGCGCTACAGCGCACTCCAGGCAGGGCTCTCGCTGACCCCGTTCGCCGTCGGCTCGGCGGCCTCGGCAGCCGTCGGCGGACGCTTCATCACCCGGGTCGGACGGCCGCTGATCGCCGCCGGCCTGGTGATGGTGGTGATCGGGCTGGCGGGCGCGGGGCTGGCCGTGCACGAGGTGCAGGACCACTCGGTGGGCTGGGCGCTGGCCGCGCCGATGCTGGTGGGCGGGCTCGGCTCGGGGCTGGTGATCGCCCCGAACCAGACCCTCGCTCTCCAGTCCGTACCCGTGGCCCAGGGCGGCGCGGCGGGCGGAGTGCTCCAGACCGGGCAGCGCATCGGCTCCGCGGCGGGGATCGCGGCCGTCGGCGCGGTCTTCTTCGCGGCACTGGCCGACAGCCACAACTGGGCGACGGCGCTGGACCACGGCCTGCTGACGGCACTGTGCTTCGTCGCCGCCGCACTGCTCGTCGCACTCGCCGACGTGATGTACGGCAGAAGGCAGGCGCGCCGGACGCGCGCGGACGGGACTTCCGTGCCGGGCGCGGGGTGGTATCGGCCGTGAGGCGCGCCGGACGCGCGCGGACGGGACAGGCGCCACTGGCCAAGCGGGGTGAGCGTCGCCGGGCCCGCGGGGTGGGGGAGAATGGCCCTCGCACACCACCCCCGTGTGCAGCGCGGCCGGCGCCCCCGCCGTCGCACCGACAACCATCCCGTGGAGACCCCGCCCATGCCAGCCCGCGCCCCGAAGGGCCTCGCCCTCTACGCCACCGTCATCTGCCTGCTGGCCGTCGCCGCGGCGGTGGTCTCCTTCGTGAACGGCAGCTGGCTCGGCGTGGTCTGGATCCTCCTGGCGGGCCTCACCTCGAACATGGCCTGGTACTACCACCGGCGCCGGACGGCACAGCAGGAGACGGCACAGCAGTAGCCGCCCCGCGCCCCGCGCCCTCCGCCCGCGCCCCCCGGCGCACCTCACACCTCACACCTCACACTTCGCGGGCGCATCTCGCGCACCCCTACGGCACGAAGACGTTCTGCGGTTCGCCCTGCCAGAAGCGGAAGTATTCGAGCCCGAGGAAGGTCTCCAGGTCGGAGACGCCCAGGGTGCGGAGCAGGGAGTCGATGCCGGTCCAGAAGGCGCCGTTGACCTCCGGGATCCACAGGCAGCCGAAGACGATCAGGATGCCGAAGTTCGAGAACGGCTCGGCCTGGCGCCGCACCTTCTCCGACAGCCACGGCTCGATGATGCCGAACCCGTCAAGACCCGGCACCGGCAGCAGGTTCAGCAGGGCCGCCGTCACCTGGAGCAGTGCGAGGAAGGCCAGCGCGCAGCGGAAGGCGACCGGTACGTCCCCCACGGCGTCGAGCCAGAACGGCGCGGTCAGCAGCGCGGCGAACAGCGCGTTGGTCAGCGGACCCGACGCCGAGATGAGGCTGTGCTTCCACTTGCCCGCGATCCGGCCCCGCTCGATGTAGACGGCGCCGCCCGGCAGCCCGATCCCGCCCATGATCACGAAGATCACCGGCAGCACGACGCTGAGCAGCGCGTGCGTGTACCGCAGCGGGTTGAGCGTCAGATAGCCCTTCGCGCCCACCGAGAGGTCCCCGGCCCGCAGCGCGGTGCGCGCGTGTGCGTACTCGTGCAGGCAGAGCGAGACGATCCAGCTGGAGACGACGAAGAAGAAGACGGATACGCCTGTCACCTCCGCCCAGCCGGACCACACGGCCCAGCCGGAGACGGCCATGATCGCGACGAGCCCGAGGAAGACCGGGCTGATGCGGTGGTGCTCCGGGTGGGTGGATGCGCTGGTCATGGGCCCAGACCGTACCGGCCGAGGCCGGGCCCCGCGAACTGCGCATGCGGCATGGGCCCTTGCCCACGAGCGCGACCGGCCCCGGCCCGACCGGTCGGCCGGCCCGCCGGTTCGGTCTGCCGGTCCGGTCCGCCTGGTCGGTCCGCCTGTCCGGGACCACGGGGAGGCCGTCGCCGACCGGTGGGTGAGCGGGTCCTGGCAGTATGTGAGGGTGCGCTACCTGTTTCGCGTTCTGGGGACCACCCAGGTGTTCCGTGAGGACGGCACGCCGGTGCCGGTCGGCGGAGCGCGGCTGCGTGCCCTGCTGACCGCGCTCGCGCTCGCCGGAGGCCGCGCCGTGTGCACGGATACGCTGGCGGCTGCCGTGTGGGCCGAGGACGAGGAGCCGCCCGCTGACGAGACGGGCGCGCTCCAGGCGCTGGTCGGCAGGCTGCGCAGGTCGCTGGGCCGGGAGGCCGTCGCCTCCGTCGAAGGGGGCGGCTACCGGCTGACGGCCGCGCGGGACGACATCGACCTCTTCCGCTTCGAGCGCCTCACCGAGGAGGGCACCGCCGCCCTCGCCGAGGGCGAAGCCACCAAGGCCGCCGCCCTGCTGGACGACGCGCTGGCGCTGTGGCGCGGCCCCGCGCTCGCCGACCTGCCCGACGGGGGCGGCGCCTCGGGCGTACGGGCCGCCGATCGCCAGCTGACGGCGCGCAGGGCCAGGGCGGAGGCGGACCTGGCGCTGGGCCGGGCCGAGGCGGTCTTGCCCGTGGTCCGGCAGCTCGCCGCCGACCACCCCCTGGACGAACCCCTCCAGGCCCTCCTGCTGCGGGCGCTGCGCGACGCGGGCCGGCCCGCCGAGGCGCTGGAGGCGTACGAGGGCATCCGGCTGCGCCTCGCCGACCGTCTCGGCGCCGACCCGGGCCCCGAACTGCGGGCCCTGCACGCTGAGTTGCTCACCGGAGAGCGGCCGGAAAGGCCGCAGCCCCGGCCGGAAGGGCCGCAGCCCCGGCCGGAAGGGCCGCAGGCCCCAGGCCGGGACCACCGTCCGGCCACCGCGCCGGACCCCGGAGATCCGCGTGCCGTGCCGGACCCCGGAGTCCCGCGTGCCGTGCCGGACCCCGAACCTCCCCGTGCCGCACGGGCCCCCGGAAATCTGCGTGCCGCGCTGACCTCCTTCGTCGGCAGGAGCGAGGAGATCAAGGACATCGGCCGGGAGCTGAACAGCGCCCGCCTGGTCACCCTCACCGGGCCGGGCGGCGCGGGGAAGACCCGGCTCTCCCTGGAGACGGCGGCCGGGGCCCGCGACAGCTCCGGCACCGGCTGGGAGGACGGCGTATGGGTGGCCGAACTGGCGCCCGTACGGGACCCGCGCCACTACCAGGAGACCGCCGAGGCCGTACTGACCGCGCTGGGCGGACGCGAGACGGTGCTGAGCGGATCCACCGCCGAGAGCCTGCGCGCCGCCACCGACCCCACGGCCACCGACCCCCTCGCACAGCTGGCCGAGCGGTGTGCCAACCGGCGCATGCTGCTGGTGCTGGACAACTGCGAGCACGTCATCGACGCGGCGGCAAGAATCGTGGAGACCCTGCTCGTGGAGTGCCCCGGCGTGACGGTGCTCGCCACCAGCCGGGAGCCGCTGGGCGTGCCCGGCGAGTCGGTGCGGCCCGTCGAGCCGCTGCCCGACCCCTTCGCGCTGCAACTGCTCGCCGACCGCGGCGCCTCGGCCCGGGCCGGCTTCCGGATCGACGAGGACCCCGAGGCGTGCGCCGAGATCTGCCGCCGCCTGGACGGGCTGCCGCTGGCCATCGAGCTGGCGGCGGCCCGGCTGCGCTCGCTCACTCCCGGCCAGCTCGCCCGCCGCCTCGATGACCGCTTCCGGCTGCTGACCAGCGGAAGCCGCACCGTACTGCCCCGGCAGCAGACGCTGCGTGCCGTCGTGGACTGGTCCTGGGAACTGCTGAGCGAGCCCGAACGGGCCGTGCTGCGGCGGCTGTCGGTCTTCGCGGGCGGCTGCCGGCTGGAGCAGGCCGAGGAGGTCTGCGCCGACATTCCCGACGGCGCCGGGCACCAGATCGTGGCGCTGCTGGGCTCGCTCGTGGACAAGTCCCTGGTCGTCGCCGTCCCCGACCCGAACGGGGACGGGATGCGCTACCGGCTCCTGGAGACGGTCGGCGAGTACGCCGCCGGGGAACTGGACGCCGTGCCCGGCGAGCGGCAGCGGGCCGAGCGCCGCCACCTGGTGGCCTACCGCGAACTGGCCCGTACGGCCGACCCGCTGCTGCGCGGTCCCCAGCAGGCGGTGTGGCTCGACCGGCTGGAGGGCGAACACGACAACATCCGCTCCGCGCTGCGCCGCGCCCTGGCCGCGCGCGACGAGCACGAGGCGCTGTGCCTGGTCTTGTCCATGGGCTGGTTCTGGCAGCTGCGCGACCACCGCAGCGACGCCCGTGCCTGGGCGACGGCCGTCGCCGAGCTGGGGCCCGACCCGTTCGCAGCGCCGGTGCGGCCCGCACCGCCGTTGTACGAACGCTGCACGGACGCGCCGCCGCCCCTGAGCGAGGAGATGCTGTGGGAGGCCCGGCGCGGGGTGCGGCTGATGGTGCTGGCCGACGCCGAGGACGGGGTCGCCGAACTGGCGGCGCCGGGCCGGCAGGAGACGCTGGCCAACATCGCGCTGGCCTACACCCCCGGAATGCCCCAGACCTGCCGTGTCCCCGGCTGCATGTGGATCTTCACCTGGATCATGCGCGGCGACTTCGCGGGACTCAGCGAGGTCGCGGACCGGACCGTCGAGGGCTGCCGCGAGCTGGGCTACGAGTGGGAGCTGGCCTTCGCCCTCCGGCTCCGCTCCAAAATCACCGGCGACTCCCCCCGGACGTGGGAGCGGTCGGCCGCGGACGCGGCCGAAAGCCTGGAGATCTTCCGCAGGGCCGGGGATGCCTGGGGCGAGGCCGAGGCGCTTTCGGGCCGGGCCGAATCGCTCACCGCGCGCGGTGAGTTCGCGTCCGCCGCCGCCGACTACCGGCTGGCCATCGAGCGCGCGGAGCAACTCGGCGCACACAGCCAGGTCCCGCAGCTCAAGTCCCGGCTGGGCGCGGTGCTGGTGGAGATGGGCGACGCCGGGCTGACCGAGGAGGGCGACGGCCTGCTGCGGGAGGCGGTCGAGCAGGCCGGACGCCTCGGCGGCGACGCGCCCACCTTCGCCGCCATCCAGCTCGCCACCCGGCTGGCACGCACCGGGCAGACCCAACAGGCCAGGGAGAAACTGGAGCCGCTGGCCGCACAGTTCGCGGACCGCGCCCCCGAGCTGTTCTCCGGAATGGTGCAGGGGCTGCTGGGCTGGACGTACGCGCTGGAGGGCAGCCCGCGCGAAGCCCTGGCGAAGGTACGGGAGGCCATCGGCAAGACGCGCGACCCGATAGCGCGGGCCATCGCCCCGCACCTGACGCTCACTCAACTCCTGACCGCCGCACAGGCCCTGGCCTCGCTGGACGAACCCGTCACGGCCGCGCGGCTGCTGGGCGTCTACGACACCCAATCCTCGCTTCCGGAGGGCCACTTCCCGCACCCCGTCGAACGCGACGCGCGGAAGGCCGCCGAGGCGGCGGCCCGGGAAGCGCTGTCCGAGGCGGCATACGCGGAGGCGTACGCCGTCGGCACCAGCCTCCCCTTGGCCGAGGCCGTCACCCTGCTGAAAGCCCCCTGACCCCTCCTCAACCGGCCCTCCCTCCCCGGGACCCCCAGCTCCGCCGCGAGGCCCCCCTCGTCCCGCCGAGACGCCCCTTCGTCCCGCCGAGAGGCCCCCCTCGTCCCGCCGAGACGACCCCCTCGTCCCGTCCCGACGGCGTTTCCTTCCCGCCGTGGCGGGGTCCCCCTTCCCGTCCGGACGGCGCCTCCCTTCCCGCCGTGGCGGGGTCCCCCTTCCCGCCGCAACGGCGAGCGGCGCCCACTGCCCGGGTCCGGCGGAATCCCCGACAACCGAACCCCTCGCCCGGCACGGCGACAGCCGACAGGCAACAACCGGCCGAACCACACGACAGGCAACAGCCGACAGCGTGGTGGGGTGGTGCGGGCCGTCGGAGAACCGACGGCCCGCACCACCCCACCCCCGACAGACCGTCAGGTCTTCTTGCGGAATTTGGAGATGGCCAGCGGCGCGGTCAGCACCGTGAGGCCGACCGACCAGATCACGGTCCACATCACCGGGTTCGCCACCGCACCCTCGCCCAGCATCAGGCCGCGTGCCGAGTTGGCCACATGGGTCAGCGGGTTGACGTCGGTGAACGCCTTCAGCCAGCCGGGCATCGTGCCGGTCGGCACGAACACCGAGGAGCCGAACTGCATCGGCATCAGCACCAGGAAGGAGACTCCCTGCACGGCCTGTGCCGTGCTCATGGTCAGCCCCAGCAGGATGAAGATCCACAGCAGCGAGGCGCCGAACAGCGCGGTCAGGCCGACGGCCGCGAGCATGCCGAGCCAGTGCCCGTGGACGTCGAAGCCCACCAGGAATCCGACGGACAGCAGGACCGCGATCGCCACGAGCATCCGGGCGACCTCGACCACGGACTTGGCGATCAGTACCGAGGAGCGGGCTATCGGCATGGACCGGAAGCGGTCCATGACCCCCTTGCGGAAGTCCTCGTTGATGCCGGTGCCGACGGCCATGGCGATGGACATGCCCATCATGCCCATCATGCCGGGGATCAGGTACTGCACGTACTGCTCACGGCTGCCGCCGCCGCCCCCGCCGCCGATGGCACCACCGAAGACGTAGACGAACAGCAGCGTGAAGATGATGGGCATCAGCAGCGCGTCCATCATCGATTCGGGGTCCTGCTTTATCTGAAGGGCGTTGCGGCGTACGAGCGCGCCGATGTGCCGCAGGTTCGCCCGCAGTCCGATCCGGCCCTCGTCCTTGCCGGACGGCACGGGCTGCGAGCCCGCCTCCCGCCCGGAGGATCCCCCGGTGGACTGGGGCGCTTTGACGGTGGCGGTACTCACGCCGCGACCTCCTCAAGCTCGTTCTCGTCGTCCTTGTGGGTGGCCTTCTGACCGGTCAGGGCCAGGAAGACCTCGTCCAGGCTGGGCAGGTGGGTGGCGATGTCGGCGATCGCGAAGCCGCGCTCGCCCAACAGGCCGACCACGGCGGTCAGTTGCTCGTCGCTGATGATCGGCACGCTCACCACGCCTGCCTCCTCGTCGGCCGTGGCACCCCCGATCCCGTCGAGCCCGGCCTGGGCGAGTGCGCCGACCATCCGGCTCAGCTCGCCCGGATCGGCGGGGCGGATCTCCAGCGTGCGACCGCCGACCTTCGCCTTCAGCTCGGGCACCCGCCCCTCGGCGATGATCTTGCCCCGGTCGATGACCGTCAGCTCCTTGGCGAGCTGTTCGGCCTCCTCCATGTACTGGGTCGTGAGCAGCACGGTGTTGCCGTCCGCCACGATGTTGTGCACCTCGGCCCACACCTCGTTGCGGGTGCGGGGGTCGAGGCCCGTCGTCGGTTCGTCCAGATACAGCACCTTGGGGCGGCCGATCATGGAGGCGGCCAGGTCGAGCCTGCGCCGCATGCCGCCGCTGTACTTGCTGGCCGGCCGCTTGGCGGCCTCGGTCAGGGAGAAGCGCTCCAGCAGCTCGTCGGCGCGCTTGCGCGCCTCCGTGCGGGACAGATCGAGCAGCCGCCCGATCATGTAGAGGTTCTCCCTGCCCGAAAGCTTCTCGTCCACCGAGGCGTACTGCCCGGTGAGTCCTATGGTGCGCCGCAGCTGGCGGGGCTGGCGCACCACGTCGTACCCCGCGACCTTCGCCGAGCCCGCGTCGGGCTGCAGCAGGGTGGAGAGGATCCTGACGAGGGTCGTCTTGCCCGCCCCGTTGGGCCCCAGCACACCCATGACGGTGCCCTCGCGTACATCCAGGTCGATGCCGTCGACGGCCTTCGTCTCCCCGAAGTGCTTCACCAGTCCGCGGACCTCGACCGCGTTCGTCGTCTTCTCTCGCGTCATGAGGACAATGTGCCAGGCGGCACCGACAAACGACCGACATCCCACCTACAGCCCGGCCCCCGCACGGCCCGCACCCGCGCCCCGCCCCTCGCGGACGCGGACATTCCGCGAGGGACGGGCGCGAGGGACGGGCACGAAAGGCGACACGAGGGACGGGCACGAAAGGCGGCACGAGGGACGGGCACGAAAGGCGGCACGAGGGACGGGCACGAAAGGCGGCACGAGGGACGGGCACGAAAGGCGGCACGAGGGACGGCACCGGGCACCCGGCGGGCGGCTCTACCGGAAGCTGTGCTGCTCCTCCGGGAACCCGCCGGAGGTGACGTCCTCGGCGAAGGCGCGGGCCGCGTCGCCGAGTGCGCCGCGCAGTTCGGCGTACCGCTTCACGAAGCGCGGCAGCTTGCCCGGGGTGAGTCCGGCCATGTCCGTCCAGACCAGGACCTGCGCGTCGCACTCGGGGCCGGCTCCGATGCCGACGGTCGGGATGTGCAGCGAGCGCGTGACCTCCGTGGCGGTCGGCGTGGGCACCGTCTCCATCACCACGGCGAAGGCGCCCGCGTCCTGCACGGCCTTCGCGTCCCGCAGCAGCTGCGCCGCCGCTTCCTCGCCCCGTCCCTGCACGCGGTACCCCATCGTGTGAACGGATTGCGGGGTCAGCCCGATGTGCGCCATCACGGGGATGCCGGACTGGACGAGGAGCCGGATCTGTTCAGCCGAGCGCTCGCCCCCCTCCAGCTTCACCGCTCCGGCCCCGGCCTCCTTGACGAGCCGGGTGGCGCTGCGCAGTGCCTGGACCGCGCCTTCCTGGTAGGCGCCGAAGGGCAGGTCGGCGACGACCATGGCCCGGCTGGTGCCCCGTACGACGGCCGCCGTCAGCATGGCGATCTCGTCCATGGTGACGGGCACGGTGGTCTCGTACCCGAGGTGGCAGTTGCCCATCGAGTCTCCGACCAGCAGCACGGGGATGCCGGCCTCGTCGAAGACCGAGGCGGTCATGGCGTCGTAGGCGGTGAGCATGGGCCACTTCTCGCCCCGCTCCTTGGCGAGTGCGAGGTCCCGCACGCTCACGCGGCGATTGCGCTTGCCGCCGTACAGGGCGCTCAGGGTGGGAGTCTCGTCCTGTTTCCGGGCAGGCTGCGTCGGCTGCTGCATGGCTGAACTCCTGTGTCGTCGTCTCGAAGCGCCCCTGCGGCGTCTCCGGATCCACGCCCATGCTGGCACGCGCGCCCCGCCGCCGGTAGTGCGCCGGATGGCCGTTCCCGGACGGCCGGGGGAAGCGGAACCGGGCCGTG
This sequence comes from Streptomyces axinellae, assembly GCF_039532135.1. NCBI lineage: Bacteria > Bacillati > Actinomycetota > Actinomycetes > Kitasatosporales > Streptomycetaceae > Streptomyces > Streptomyces axinellae. The sequence continues at coordinate 447,296 of NZ_BAAARJ010000003.1, read as the reverse complement.
GGACCGCCCGGGCGGACGACTTCTCCCTGACTCTCCTGAACTCCCCGGACTCTCCTTGCCTCCCTGGCCCTCTCACCCCTCCCACCTCTCTCATTTCTTCCATCTCTCCCGTCTCTCCGGCCCCCTGACTCTCCCGAGTCGGTCCGTGGCGCTCCGCGCGTCTGGGAGGATTTCCCCGAGGGCCTGCCCGCCGGTTCGCCGGCGGCGCGCGGACGCTGTGCGGGCGGCAGGTAGGGCGGGGGGCGGCCACGCATCCCGGGTGGGGTGCGCCGGTATGCCGCGACCCTATGTGCGCGTTGTGTCACAGGCAGGGGTAAGCGGAACCTGCCGGGCCACCGCACACGTCCCTCATTCACAGGACGAAAGCCGCAGTTGGGCCGAAGGGTTCAACCGCAGAACAACCGGTATCCCCTAACGTTCATCGGACACCGGATCCCGGCCCCCGGGCACTGCCCCGGATGCCGGACCCGGGACCGGATACCGGACACAGGGCACCGGACATGACAGCAACGGGCACCAGCACAGGCGAGTGAGGACGGCGATGGCGCGCGCGCAGACAGCGGAGGCCGCACACCCCGTGGAGGGCGGCGACCGGCCGGGATTTCTGTCCCGGTACGCGGGCCGCAAGCGACGCCCGGGCGGCTCCGGGCCGGGTCGCTCCCGCTGGGGCGGCCGGAAGATGTGGCGCCGCGGCTGGGTGCTGGCCGCCTTGTCGATCCTGCTCGGGCTGGCCTTCGTCCTGCACTCCGAGATCCCCAACTCCATCGGGAACGGCGGCTCGCTGTGGGAGACGTTCCTCCCCTGGGGCGGGCTGCTGATCATCCCTCTGCTGGGTCTGGCCCTGCTGCGCCGCGCCCCGGTGGCGCTGATCGCGCTGCTGCTGCCGACGCTGGTGTGGGTGAACCTGTTCGGCGGGTCGATCAACGACAAGTCCGGCTCCGGGGGCGACCTCACCGTCCTCACCCACAACGTCAACGCCGACAACCCGGACCCGGCGGGCACCGCGCGCTCCCTCGCGCACTCGGGCGCCGGTGTCGTCGCGCTGGAGGAGGTCACCGGGCGGCAGGCCGGCGTCTACCGCAAGGGGCTGGCGGCCTCGCACCCGCACCACAAGCTCATGGGCACGGTCGGGCTGTGGAGCAAGTATCCGATGAAGGACATCCGCTCCGTGGACATCAAGATGGGCTGGCCGCGCGCCATGCGGGCCACCGTCGAGACCCCGAAGGGCGAGGTCGCGGTCTATGTGGCGCATCTGCCCTCGGTCCGCGTCCAGTTCCGCTCGGGCTTCACGGCCGGGAAGCGGGACGGCAGCGCGCAGGCGCTCGGCGACGCCATAGAGCGGGACAAGGCCGCCAGGGTCGTCCTGCTCGGCGATCTCAACGGCACCATGAACGACCGCGCCCTCGCCCCGATCACCTCCCAGATGCGCTCGGCGCAGGGCGCGGCCGGCAGCGGGTTCGGCTTCAGCTGGCCCGCCTCGTTCCCGATGGCCCGCATCGACCAGATCATGGTGAGGGGCGTCGGCCCGGTCTCCGCCTGGTCGCTGCCCTCCACCGGCAGCGACCACCTGCCCATCGCGGCCCGGGTGAAGCTCTCGGACTGAGTGCGTGGTGACGGACCGTGCACGCGCACGGTCCGTCACCGCATGCATACGTCTCGGGTCCTGTGGCCCGGGGTGCGTCGGACCTCTTGGATCCAGGGGTTCGCCGACCGGTAACGCCGCGTTTTGCGCCCTGGAACATCTGGCTGCGAGACTTTGTTCTACGGCAAAACATTACGGGCAGTGTCGCCCTCGTCCCTTTCCGCCCTCCGTCTCTCTGCCGTACCCCGCGCCGAGCGCGCGTCCGCTGAGCTGTGCTGAGCCGCGCTGAGCCGTGCACCCCTTGAGTGTGCAGGTGCTCAGCGCTCTCGTGCGCGCTCACGCCCGCTGTGCTCCGTGCCGTTCCGTATCCCGTCCGGGGTCGTATCCCGTCCCGGGTTCGTATCCCGTCCTGCTTCCGCACGTGTTCGAAAGGTTTTCTCCGCATGCCTCTGGCTCTGCTCGCACTCGCCGTGGGCGCCTTCGGTATCGGCACCACCGAGTTCGTGATGATGGGCCTGCTGCCGAACGTCGCCGACGACCTCGGCACGTCCGTCCCCACCGCGGGCTACCTCGTCTCCGCTTACGCCCTCGGTGTCGTGCTCGGCGCCCCGCTGCTGACCGCCGTCGGCGCCCGCATACCGCGCAAGACGATGCTGCTGCTGTTGATGGGCCTGTTCACCGTCGGCAACCTCGCCTCGGCTCTCGCGCCCGGGTTCGGCACCCTGCTGGCCGGACGCGTCCTGGCGGGGCTGCCGCACGGCGCCTTCTTCGGGGTCGGCGCGGTGGTCGCCGCCCGGCTCGTGAAGGAGGGCCGCTCGGCCCGCGCCGTGGCGACGATGTTCCTCGGGCTCACCGTCGCCAACATCGTCGGCGTACCCGGCGGCACCGCGCTGGGCCAGCAGCTCGGCTGGCGCGCCACCTTCGTGGTCGTCTCCGTCATCGGCCTGGCCGCCATGACCGCGCTCGCGCTGCTGGTGCCGCGCATTCCGCTGGAGCACCAGGGGGGCGTGCGGCACGAGCTGCGCGCCCTGGGTAGCCGTCAGGTGGTTCTCGGGCTGTTGACCGCCGTCTTCGGCTTCGGCGGGGTCTTCGCCGTCTACAGCTACCTCGCGTCGATGATGACGGAGGTCACCGGCCTCGCCGAGACCTCGGTGACCTGGGTCCTGGCCCTGTTCGGCATCGGCATGACGCTGGGCACGCTGGTCGCGGGCCCGCTCACCGACCGCGCCCCGCGCCGCACGCTGTACGCGGCACTCGGCGCGCTGGCCGTGCTCATGGTCGTCTTCCACTTCGCGGCGCCCGTGAAGTGGGCGGCGCTGCTGCTGGTGGGGCTGCTGGGAGCCGTCGGCTTCCTGATCACCACGCCGGTCCAGATGCTGGTGATGCGCGCGGCCTCCAACGCGCCGACGCTCGCCTCGGCTTCCAACCACTCCGCGTTCAACCTGGCCAACGCGGGCGGCGCGTGGCTCGGCGGCGTCGTCATCGCCGCCGGCTGGGGCTGGATGTCCCCGACGCTGGTCGGCGCGGTGCTGGCCCTGGCGGGCCTCGCCATCGCGGTCGTCGCCGGTGCGCTGGCCCGGGGGGACTCCCGGGTGGTGGCCCGCGGCGCCGAGGCCGGGACCGAGTACGAGATCGAGTACGAGGCCGAAGCGCCTGCCGGGGTGCGCTCGGGCGCCTGACCCGGGCGCCGGGCGTCCCTGCTCCGGGCGCCGGGCCTGCCTGGTCCGGAACCGACGAACGCCCCGGTCCGTACCGACGAACGCCGCGTCGCCGTCCGCTCTCAGCGGTTCGGCGGCGGGGCGCTCGCGTGGTGGGCTCCGGAGGGCCAGGGGGCCAGGGGGCCAGGGGGCCAGAGGCCGGGGCAGCCAGGGGCCCAGCGCAGCCGGAAAGGGAGGGTTCAGCCCTCGCGCCAGGCGTTCGTGATGGGCAGGCGGCGGTCCTTGCCGAAGCCCTTGGGGGAGATCTTCGTACCCGGCGGGTACTGGCCGCGCTTGTACTCGGCGCGGTCCGTCATCCGCAGGATCCGCCGCACCGTCTCCGCCTCGAACCCGGCCTCGATGATCTCGGCGGCGCCCTGGTCGCGGTCCACATAGAGCTTCAGGATGCGGTCGAGGACGTCGTAGTCCGGCAGCGAGTCCGTGTCCACCTGCCCGGGGCGCAGCTCCGCGCTGGGGGGCTTGGTGATGGACGCCTCCGGGATCGGCGGGGTGTGGCCGCGCTCCTCTGCGGCGCGGTTGCGCCACTTGGCCAGGCGGAAGATGTTCGTCTTGTAGACGTCCTTGATCGGGCCGTACGCGCCCACCGAGTCGCCGTAGAGCGTGGAGTATCCGACCGCCAGCTCCGACTTGTTGCCCGGGGCCAGCACGATGTGGCCCTCCTGGTTGGACACCGACATCAGCAGCGTGCCGCGCAGCCGCGACTGGAGGTTCTCCTCGGCGACGCCCGTGAGCCCGAGCGCGTCCATGTACGCGGTGAACATCGGTTCGATGGCGACCGTGCGGTAGTTGAGGCCGGTGCGCTCGGCCAGCTCGGCGGCGTCGTCCTTGGAGTGGTCCGAGGAGTAGCGGGAGGGCATCGAGATGCCGTACACGTTCCGCGCGCCCATCGCGTCGCAGGCGATGGCGGCCGTCAGCGCCGAGTCGATGCCGCCGGACAGGCCGATCAGCACCGAGCGGAAGCCGTTCTTGGCGGCGTAGGCGCGCAGGCCCACCACCAGCGCGGTGTAGATCTCCTCGTCGTCCGCCAGGCGCGGCGCCTCGCTGCCGGTGACCTCCGGCTCGTAGGCGGGCAGCGGCTCGGCGGAGACGACGGCGTGGTCGATGCGCAGCCCGTCGTCCACCACACCCGAGGGCGGGGTCGCGGGGGCCTCGGGCAGCTCCAGGTCGAGGACGACGCAGCCCTGCTCGAACTGGGGCGCGCGGGCCACGACCTGCCCCGCCGCGTCCACCACGATCGAGTCGCCGTCGAAGACCAGCTCGTCCTGGCCGCCGATCATCGCCAGATACGCGGTGGTGCAGCCCGCCTCCTGCGCCCGCTTGCGCACCAGCTCCAGGCGGGTGTCGTGCTTGTCGCGCTCGTAGGGGGAGGCGTTGATCGACAGCAGCAGCCCGGCGCCCGCGCTGCGCGCCGCCGGGACCCGGCCGCCGTCCTGCCACAGGTCCTCGCAGATGGCGAGCGCCACATCGACGCCGCGGACCCGCACGACGGGCATGCTGTCGCCCGGCACGAAGTAGCGGAACTCGTCGAAGACGCCGTAGTTGGGCAGATGGTGCTTGGCGAACGCCAGGACGACCTCGCCGCCGTGCAGCACCGCCGCCGCGTTCTGCGGGGAGCCGGCCGGCTGGCCGTAGCGGGGCTGGGCCTGCTCGCAGCGGTCCAGATAGCCGACGACGACGGGTACCTGTCCGAAGCCCTCCTCGGCCAGCCGCGCGGCCAGCTCCCGCAGCGCGGCCCTGCTCGCCTCGACGAACGAGCCGCGCAGCGCCAGATCCTCGACCGGATAGCCGGTCAGCATCATCTCCGGGAAGGCGACCAGATGGGCGCCTTGCTCGACGGAGTGCCGGGTCCACTCCAGGACCGAGGCGGCGTTGCCTTCCAGGTCGCCGACGGTGGAGTCGATCTGATTCAGGGCGAGACGTAGTTGAGCCACGCCGCCGAGTGTAATCGTCGCCCTGACGTTATGAGCGGGGGCGGGATGCGGGGGTGCTGGACGGGTGCCGTGCGGGTGCCGCACGGGCGGGCAGACCGGGGCGGCGGACCGGGGGTCGGCGTGGGCCGACGGGGATCGGCGGGGATCGGCGGGGTCGGCAGGGCCGACGGGACCGGCTGGGCCGGCAGGATCGGCGGGTGACTGATCGGGACTTCGCGGCATTCCACGGCATTCATCCGGGCACTGGCGGCGATCGGTCATTGACGCGAACTCGCCACCGTGGCCAGGATGCGCAGCATGTGGGAGGCACTGGATCTTGACCCTGCCCAGCAGCAGATCTACGAGGCCCTGGTCGATGGTGCCGTCACCGTCGCCGAACTGCGCTCCGCCACGGAAATGAGCGCCGCGGGGGTCAAAGCGGCGCTCTCGGCCCTGGAGCAGCTCAGCCTCGTGGGACGGTTCGCCGCCGAGCGGGGCGGCGAGGAGCGCTACCTGCCGGTGGCGCCGGAGATCGCCTTCGAATCGCTCCTGCTCGCCCGCGAGGAGGAGATCCACCGTACGCGCCGCCACATCCAGCTGCTGGCCGCCCGCTTCCGGATGAACGCCGTGGGCCGCGATCCCCTCGACCTGGTCGAGATCGTCACCGGCCGTGCCGCGGTCATCCGCCAGGTCGATCATCTCCAGCGCAGCGCGCGCCAGGAGATACGGGGCATCGACCGGCCCCCGTACGCCAACAGCGACCCGGACCGGCTCGACCCCAAGACCGGCATGATGCCGGTACAGGCGCAGACGATGGGACGCGGGGTCGGCTACCGCGTCATCTACGACACCGACGGACTCGCCACCTTCCACCGGCTGGACGCCGACATCGGGGCCGCCGCCGAACTGGGGGAGGAGGCCCGGGTGATGGCGGACACCCCGACGAAGATGCTGATCGCCGACGACCGCATCGCCCTGATCCCGCTGCGCGCGGCGCCGAACGAGCTGGCCAGCAGCGTTGTCGTCCACCCCTCCGGGCTGCTGGAGGTCCTGTGCGAGTTCTTCGAAGTGCTGTGGAGCCGGGCGCTGCCGATCTCCGAGTACCTGTCGGGCCACCGGGCCGGCGCCCCGGACGGGCCCAGCCCGGAGGAGGCCAGACTGCTGGCGCTGCTGACGACGGGGATGACCGATCAGGTGATGGCCCGGCAGCTCGGCGTCAGCTACCGCACCTTTCAGCGGCGGCTGCACGGGCTGATGGAGCGGCTGGGGGCCGCCACCCGGTTCCAGTTGGGAATGCGCGCCGCGAGCCTCGGCTGGGTGACTCCGACCCCCCACGCCCGCCCGCCCGAAGGGGCCGTCTGACAGCTGCCGAAAGGGCCGCTTGACGGCTGCCGAAAGGGCTGCCCGGCGGCTGCCCGAACCGCCACCAATGGCGGCTGATTTGCCGAATGCCCCTTCTGTGCCCGGCAATTGGATCTCTTGTCTCGGTCGTATCGATGCGCGTAGCGTGCTGAGCGCGCCCCCCACAGGCGCACCCCCCACACGAGGAGGAACCCTCCCCATGGCAGTGACGCGCAAGAAGCTTGCTCTCGGCATATCGGCGGCAGTGGCCGCCGCGGCCATCGGCTCGGTATCGGCGCTCCCCGCGACAGCGGCCCCTGTCGAGGGCAAGGTCGTCGGAGCCAACTCGGCCAAGGCCGTCAAGGGCAGCTACATCGTCACGATGAAGAAGTCGGCCCTCAGCACCAAGTCGCAGTCGGCGAAGGGCAAGTCCGTCATCGCCGAGCACGGCGGCAAGGTGAAGCGGACCTTCACGGCGGCCCTCAACGGATACTCGGCGAAGATGTCCGAGGACGAGGCCGAGAAGCTGGCCGCCGACCCGGCCGTCGACAAGGTCTACGCGAACCAGAAGCACCACATGACCGGCGAGCAGGCCGACCCGCCCTCCTGGGGCCTGGACCGCATCGACACCCCCGAGCTGAAGCTCGACAAGAAGTACACCTACCCCGACAGCGCGGGTGAGGGCGTCAACGCCTACATCATCGACACCGGCGTCCGCACCACCCACAAGGACTTCGGCGACCGCGCCAAGAGCGGCTTCGACGCGGTGGACGGCGACGACGACGCCACGGACGGCAACGGCCACGGCACGCACGTCGCCAGCACCGTCGCGGGCGAGGCGCACGGCGTGGCCAAGAAGGCCAACATCGTCGCGGTCCGCGTCCTCGACGACCAGGGCTCGGGCACCACCGAAGGCGTGGTCGCGGGCATCGACTGGGTGACCAAGAACGCCAAGGCGCCCTCGGTCGCCAACATGTCCCTCGGCGGCGGCGCGGACGAAGCGCTGGACACGGCGGTCGAGAACTCCATCAAGGCCGGAGTGACCTTCGCGGTGGCAGCCGGCAACGAGTCCTCCGACGCGGGCAACAGCTCGCCCGCGCGGGTTCCCGAGGCCATCACCGTCGGCGCGACGGACGACCAGGACGCGCAGGCCGAGTTCTCCAACTACGGCAAGGTCGTGGACCTCTACGCCCCCGGCGTGGACATCACCGGCGCGTGGAACACCGGCGACGACGCCACCGACACCATCTCCGGCACCTCGATGGCCTCCCCGCACGTGGCGGGCGCCGCGGCGGTGTACCTGTCGGGGCACAAGGACGCCAAGCCGGACGCGGTCTCCAAGGCCCTGACCGACGGCGCCGCCAAGGATGTCGTCGGCAACCCCGGCGAGGGCTCCCCGAACCTGCTGCTCAACGTTGTCGAGTGAGCACGATCGACTGATACGCCGGTTCGGTTGAGCCGAACCGGTGAGCTGAACCGCTGACCCAGCCGCGGCCCGGTGCCCCACACACCGGGCCGCGGCTGCGTGTTCGGCTCTTGCCCTTCTTGCACCGACCGCCGCGCGCGGGCCCCGAGAGCGGGCCCCCGCGCGGCGGTCGGCTTCAGCGTCGCAGTTCAGAGCGCGTGACGCCGGCCCTCTTCGCGGCGCGGACTCCGGGCGTACGGACGGCCCTTGTAGGAAACGCTGGCCGGGTCCTCCTCGGCCCTGGCAAGCCGCTTGTTCTCCTGCTCCCTCAGTCGCATGGCCGACGTCTGCGACATCGCGGCATTGCTGCCCGGGGCAAGCGGATTGCGAAGGTCACCGACCGACGCGCCGGACCCCGGGTCCGGGGAGACGCCGCCGTTGCGCAGCGGGACGACCTTCGTCGCGTAGTGGGAAACGCGGTGCGCCATGACGCCGGGGCCACCCCGGGCGAGGCTGCGCGCGCTGGCATTCGATGCCGGAAAGCTGTGGACGCGCAGATAGCGCTGGACCTCGCAGACGACCCGTTGTATCCCCCCGGGGACTGCCTGATATCTGGTGACAGTACCGAACCGTCGCAGGACGAGAGGAAACCCCTCCATGCCTGCTGCCGTCATGTGTCGCCGATAGGAGACGTGGTACCGCATCTTCTTCCTCGCTTGGTCGGCGTGTTCCAAGGCGTTCGCCTCGGCTCGCCTTCGTATACGAAGGAAAACGGCTTCCGGCTCATGTACTGACGAGATCTATACGAATCACCGGGGCGAGCGCGGCACGCGCCGTAGTTGATCTCCGTACCGGTAGATCATGATCGGTGCCTCGGCGGCGTCCTGGCTTGCGCTCAGCATGATCCGGTAGATGAAGGGTGCGGGCCCGGTCACCTGGACGACCTTGCCCGTCTTGCCCGTCTTCCGGTCCTGGGCGATCTCGCCCACGGCCCACATGTCAGACCGCCCGGAGGCCGTCGCGGGCGCCGTCGCCGCCCCCGTGTTTGCGGCGCAGATGTGCGCCGAAGAGCGCTTCGAGATCGGCGCGGGGTTTCGGGTCCCCCGCCGCGCGGTTGATCCGCGTCCGGTACCAGTCGCAGTCCGCGCACTCCGCCCGCTGCGCGGCGCGCTTCCGTCGCTCCATCGTGCCCGCCTCCCATGCGTCGTTACGCACTGTGGTTAGAACAACGGGGAAGGGCCTGCGATGGTGCGCTATGAGGAGGTTTCCTCATGGATGCCTCACCAAGTGACGTGCGTGCGCGACTAGTTAAGGCAGGTCAGCGTGGGTAGGAACCGCAAGCGGCCCGCAGGGATGAAGGTCCCGCCGAGCCTCGGTGAGGACATCCGCCGAGTGCGGCAGGCACGAGGCATCTCCCAGACGGCGTTCGCCGTCGCCACCGGATACACGCAGAGCTATGTGAGCCGTGTGACCGTAGGCCGTGGCCCGGTGCTGGGTGCACCGGGCCACGGGTTGTGCGAGGTGGGAGCCGCGTCAGGGTCAGACGAGGCGGAACTTCTGGTTGGCGCCGCCGTTCCAGTGGTACTGGATGATCGCCGCGCGGTCCGCCTGGCTGGCGCCTTCGACGTCGAAGTACTTGTTCGCGAACGTCTTGATGGCGACGTGGCCGCCGCCGGCGTTCGCGAGGTGGAACTTCTGGTTGGCGCCGTTGTGGCAGCGGTACTGGATGATGCGCGCGCGGTCGGCGTGGCTGGCGCCCTGGACGTCGAGGCACTTGCCCGCGAAGGTGCGGATCTCGTACATGCCGTTGCCGACGCCCCGCAGGTTGAACTTCTGGTTGGCGCCGTTGTGGCAGCGGTACTGGATGAGCCGTGCCCCGTCGGCGCGGCTGGCGCCCTCGACGTCGAGGCACTTGCCCGCGAAGGTCTTGATCTCCACCACCCGGTTGTGCGCGGCTGCCGGGGCTTCGGCGGCCTGCGCTCCGGCGGACATGCCGCCGGCGACGGCTGCGGCGGTGACGGCCGCGATGGAGAGACAACGCAGAGCTGTTGAACGAACCCGCATGTGGACCCCTCTTGTATGGAGCACTGGGTGAGTGCTGCCTGCGAGAGAGAGAATGGCTCACCGCCGGTCACCAGAAACGCCGATATGCCCGCATTCACCCGTCAGGGTGCCTGACGCGACATAAACCCGTGCTTTCGTGGGTTGCACTGATGTAACCGCGCAATTCAGCATACGGGTTCGTTATTCGACAGGATGAAGGGCCGCAAATGCGGGTTCGCGTGAGGCGATGCGATCCGATGCGTGAGGCGAATGGGCCCCGTACGGGGCCCATTCGGGCCCCGAGAGGCGGGCTACTTCTTCACGCGCAGGGCGGCCAATTGCTGTTCGAACGGGACTACTTCGGGGGCGGCCGAGTGTGGGCTTCCGGTGGTGGCGCGGGGGGCGGTCAGGGTGGCCAGTTCGCCGCCCGCTCGGGCTACGCGGCGGGGGAGGGAGGGGGTGAGGCCGTCGTCCGCCGTGGCCCAGTCGTCGGTTGCCGCGTAGACCGCCGTCGGTACGGTCACCGCGCGCAGGTAGGTGAACAGGGGGCGCAGCGCGTGCTCCAGTACCAGGGAGTGGCGCGGGGAGCCGCCGGTCGCACCGAGCAGGACCGGTGTTCCGGCCAGCGCGTCCTTGTCGGTCATGCCCACCACGTCGAAGAAGGATTTGAACAGGCCGCTGTAGGAGGCGGAGAAGACCGGGGTGACGGCGATCAGAGCGTCGGCGTCCGTCACCCTCTCCACCCCCTCCCTCAATTCGTCACCGGTCAAGCCGGTGACGAACGCGTGGGCGATCCCCGTCGCCAGGCCGCGCAGTTCGACGACCTCGGTCTCGGTCTCCACGCGGTCCTCCGCCAGCGCGACCCGGGTCGCCTCCGCCAGCCGGTCGGCCAGCAGCCGGGTGGACGAGGGCTCGCCCAGCCCGGCCGAGACGACGGTCAGACGTACCGGCCGTACGGGCTGGGTGTGTGGTGCGGCTGTCATACGGCGGCCCCTTCCTGCTCAGGCTCGTCATTCGGTACGGCGCCATCCCGTGCGGCAGCACTGCGCACGGCTGCGGCCCGCGCCGCGTGGGTGGGCGCGTCCGCCGTTCCGGCCGGGCGGCCGGCGGCCATTTCCTTCCGCAGCACCGGGACGACCTCCTCGCCGAGCATGTCCAGTTGTTCCAGGACGGTCTTCAGCGGCAGGCCCGCGTGGTCCATGAGGAAGAGCTGGCGCTGGTAGTCGCCGAAGTGCTCACGGAAGGTCAGGGTCTTCTCGATGACCTCCTGCGGGCTGCCGACGGTCAGCGGCGTCTGGGAGGTGAACTCCTCCAGGCTGGGGCCGTGCCCGTAGACGGGTGCGTTGTCGAAGTAGGGGCGGAACTCGCGTACCGCGTCCTGGGAGTTGGGCCGCATGAACACCTGGCCGCCGAGTCCGACGAGGGCCTGCTCGCGGGTGCCGTGGCCGTAGTGCTCGAAGCGGTCGCGGTAGAGGTTGATCAGCCGCTGGAAGTGTCCGGTGGGCCAGAAGATGTGGTTGGCGAAGAAGCCGTCACCGTAGTAGGCGGCCTGTTCGGCGATCTCCGGGCTGCGGATCGAGCCGTGCCAGACGAACGGCGGGATGCCGTCGAGGGGGCGCGGCGTGGAGGTGAAGCCCTGGAGGGGCGTGCGGAAGCGGCCCTCCCAGTCCACCACGTCCTCGGTCCAGAGCTGGTGGAGCAGTGCGTAGTTCTCGATGGCCAGCGGGATGCCCTGCCGGATGTCCTGGCCGAACCAGGGGTAGACCGGGCCGGTGTTCCCGCGGCCCATCATCAGATCGACGCGGCCGTCGGCGATGTGCTGGAGCATCGCGTAGTCCTCGGCGATCTTGACCGGGTCGTTGGTGGTGATCAGCGTGGTAGCGGTGGACAGGAGCAGCCGCTCGGTGCGGGCCGCCAGGTAGCCGAGCATGGTGGTGGGGGAGGACGGGACGAAGGGCGGGTTGTGGTGCTCGCCGGTGGCGAAGACGTCGAGCCCGACCTCTTCGGCCTTGCGGGCGACGGTCAGGATCGCCTTGATCCGCTCGTGCTCCGTGGGGGTCCGCCCTGTCGTGGGGTCGGCGGTCACATCGCCGACGCTGAAGATCCCGAACTGGATGGGGGTGGCCGTCATGGTGCTCGCCGTCCTCCTGCGGATGGGGGTGACCTGGATGGGTGCCTGTTGTGCCGGCTGACCTCGCCGGCCGGGTGGCCGAAGAGGTTTAGTTGATCATTGAACTACATCCCCTTCAATGCTTCCGGCATCCCAGGAATTCCCACCGCGGGCCCGCGCACCCCTCTCGCCGCCCCCTGGTCTCCCATTGCCCGGCCGCCATCCGCCGCCCATCCCCGTCCTCGGCCCGCCGTGCCGGGGGACGCCTGTGAAACGATCAGTTCGGACCGGCAATCTTCCGGAAACCCTGTGGTGGAATGCTGATACGGCCCCACAGCGCCGGGCGACCCGAGCGAACCTCTCTGACCTGCAAGGATAGGCCCATGGACAAGCAGCAGGAATTCGTCCTCCGGACGCTGGAGGAGCGCGACATCCGGTTCGTCCGGCTCTGGTTCACCGACGTCCTCGGGTTCCTGAAGTCGGTCGCCGTCGCGCCCGCCGAGCTTGAGCAGGCGTTCGACGAGGGCATGGGCTTCGACGGCTCCGCCATCGAGGGCTTCGCCCGCGTCTACGAGTCCGACATGATCGCCAAGCCCGACCCCGGCACGTTCCAGATACTGCCCTGGCGGGCCGAGGCCCCCGGCACCGCCCGCATGTTCTGCGACATCCTCATGCCGGACGGCTCGCCCTCCTACGCCGATCCGCGCTACGTCCTCAAGCGGGCCCTGGCCCGCGCCTCCGATCTCGGATTCACCTTCTACATCCACCCCGAGATCGAGTTCTTCCTGCTCAAGGACAAGCCGGTGGACGGCACCCGCCCCACCCCCGCCGACTCCTCCGGCTACTTCGACCACACCCCGCAGAACGTCGGCATGGACTTCCGCCGCCAGGCCATCACCATGCTGGAGTCCATGGGCATCTCCGTCGAGTTCTCCCACCACGAGGGGGCACCCGGCCAGCAGGAGATCGACCTGCGCTACGCCGACGCGCTGTCAACGGCCGACAACATCATGACGTTCCGCCTGGTCATGAAGCAGGTCGCACTGGAGCAGGGGGTGCAGGCCACCTTCATGCCCAAGCCGTTCTCCGAATACCCCGGCTCCGGCATGCACACCCACCTCTCGCTCTTCGAGGGCGACCGCAACGCGTTCTACGAGTCCGGCGCCGAATACCAGCTCTCCAAGGTCGGCCGCTCCTTCATCGCCGGGCTGCTCCAGCACGCCGGGGAGATCTCCGCCGTCACCAACCAGTGGGTCAACTCCTACAAGCGCATCTGGGGCGGCGCCAACCGCACGGCGGGCGAGGGCGGCGAGTCCCCCTCCTACATCTGCTGGGGCCACAACAACCGCTCCGCACTGGTCCGCGTGCCCATGTACAAGCCCGGCAAGACCGGCTCCACCCGCATCGAGATGCGCTCCCTGGACGCCGGCGCCAACCCCTACCTCGCCTACGCGGTCCTCCTGGCCGCCGGCCTCAAGGGCATCGAGGAGGGCTACGAGCTGCCGCCCGGCGCCGACGACGACGTCTGGGCGCTCTCCGACGCGGAGCGCCGCGCCATGGGCATCGAGCCCCTGCCGCAGAACCTCGGCGAGGCGATCAGCCTCATGGAGCGCAGCGAGCTGGTCGCCCAGACCCTCGGAGAGCACGTTTTCGACTTCTTCCTGCGGAACAAGAAGCAGGAGTGGGAGGAGTACCGCAGTGAGGTGACCGCGTTCGAGCTGCGCAAGAGCTTGCCGGTGCTGTGAAGCCGCCGCCGGAGGCCGGGGAGGGACCAGGGCAGGACAAGGAGTGAGCGTGACACAGGGTGGGCGGCGCAACAGTATGTTCGGGCGGCTGCTGCGGCACGGGTTCACCGACCCCGACGCCGCGGAGCGCCTGCTCGCGTCCGGGGAACTGGCCCCCGTCCGCACGGACACCCTCTTCCTCGACGCCCTCGGCGCCACCGCCGACCCGGACCTCGCCCTCGTCGGTCTGCTGCGCCTGGTGGAGTCGCTCGGCGAGGACGCGCAGGCCCTCCTCGACACTCTGCGCGCCGCCAAGCCCCTGCGCGACCGCCTCCTCGGCGTCCTCGGGGCCTCCACCGCGCTCGCCGACCACCTCGCCCGGCACCCGGCGGACTGGCAGGCGCTGGTCACCTACGAATCCGCCGACCTGCACCCCGGAGTCGAGGAGTTCGAGGCCGCGCTGCGCGGTGTGGACGACCCTGACGCGCTGCGCGTCGCCTACCGCCGCGCCCTGCTGTCCATCGCCGCGCGCGACGTGTGCGGCACCAGCGATGTGGCCGATACCGCCGCCGAGCTGGCCGACCTGGCCACCGCCACCTTGCGCGCCGCGCTCGCGCTGGCCGAGTCCGAGGCCCCCGAGGACGCGGCGGCCTGCCGGCTCGCCGTCGTCGGCATGGGCAAGGCCGGCGGCCACGAGCTGAACTACGTCTCCGATGTGGACGTCATCTACGTCGCCGAGCCCACCGACGGCACGGACGAGGAAACCGCGCTCAAGGCCGCCAACCGGCTGGCCGCCCACCTCATGCGCATCTGCTCCGACACCACCGCCGAAGGCACCATCTGGCCCGTGGACGCCAACTTGCGCCCCGAGGGCCGCAACGGGCCGCTCGTGCGCACCCTCAGCAGCCACCTGGCCTACTACCAGCGCTGGGCCAAGACGTGGGAGTTCCAGGCGCTGCTCAAGGCCCGCCCCATGGCGGGCGATCCGGCGCTGGGCTTCGAGTACGTGGACGCCGTCTCACCGATGGTGTGGCAGGCATCCGAGCGGGACAACTTCGTCACCGACGTCCAGCAGATGCGCCGCCGCGTCGTCGCCAGCATCCCCGCGGCCCAGGTCGAGCGCGAGCTGAAGCTGGGGCCCGGCGGGCTGCGCGACGTCGAGTTCGCCGTACAGCTCCTCCAACTGGTGCACGGCCGCAGCGACGTCACGCTGCGCAGCCCCACCACCCTCGAAGCGCTCGACGCACTGGCCGCCGGCGGCTACGTCGGCCGCCAGGACGCGGCGGCGATGGATGCCGCCTACCGCTTCCTGCGCACCATGGAGCACCGCATCCAGCTCTACCAGATGCGCCGCACCCACCTGATGCCCGAGGCCGAGGCCGACCAGCGGCGGCTGGGGCGCTCGCTGGGGTACCGCAGCGAGCCCGTCACCGAACTGCACAAGGCATGGCGCCGCCACGCCTCAGCCGTGCGGCGGCTGCACGAGAAGCTGTTCTACCGGCCGCTGCTGGACGCCGTGGCGCAGCTCGACGCCGGGGAGGTCCGCCTCTCCACCCAGGCGGCCCGCCAGCGCCTCGAAGCCCTCGGCTACGCCGACCCCGCCGCCGCGCTGCGCCACCTGGAAGCGCTGGCCTCCGGGGTCAGCCGCAAGGCCGCCATCCAGCGCACCCTGCTGCCGGTGCTGCTGGGCTGGTTCGCCGACTCCGCCGACCCGGATGCCGGCCTCCTCGCCTTCCGCAAGGTCTCCGACGCGCTCGGCAAGACCCCCTGGTACCTGCGGCTGCTGCGCGACGAGGGCGCGGCGGCCGAGAACCTCGCCCGCGTCCTGTCCGCCGGCCGCTTCGCCCCCGACCTGCTGCTGCGCGCTCCCGAAGCCGTCGCCCTGCTCGGCGACGAGGGCGGCTTGCGGCCCCGCTCGCTCCGCGCGCTCACCCAGGAGACCCTGGCCGCCGTCAGCCGGGCCTCCGACGCGGAAGGAGCCGTCGTCGCGACCCGCGGGGTACGGCGCCGCGAGCTGTTCCGTACGGCCGCCGGCGACCTGATCGGCGCCTACGGTACCGAGGGTGTGGCCCCGCAGGACCCGGCCGAATCCCTCGACCGGGTCGGTGACGCGCTCACCGACCTCAACGCGGCGGCCCTGGCCGGGGCGCTGCGCGCCGCCGTCCGCGCCCAGTGGGGCGCCGAGCTGCCCACCCGCTTCGCCGTCATCGGCCTCGGCCGCTTCGGGGGCCACGAGATGAGCTACGGCTCCGACGCCGACGTGCTGTTCGTCCACGAACCCCGCGACGGCGTGGGCGAACACGAGGCCGGCAAGGCGGCCTTCGCCGTCGCCACCGAGATGCGCAGGCTCCTCCAGCTGCCCACCGCCGATCCGCCGCTGGTCATCGACGCCGACCTGCGCCCCGAGGGCAAGTCGGGTGCCCTGGCCCGCTCGCTGGACTCCTACGCCGCCTACTACCGGCGCTGGTCGCTGGTCTGGGAGAGCCAGGCGCTGCTGCGCGCCGAGTACGTTGCGGGCGACGAGGAACTGGCCGGGCGCTTCATGGAACTCATCGCACCCCTGCGCTACCCGGCCGGCGGCCTCAGCGAGGACTCCGTACGCGAGATCCGCCGCCTGAAGGCCCGCATGGAAAGCGAACGCCTGCCGCGCGGCGCCGATGCGACCACCCACACCAAACTGGGCCGGGGCGGGCTGACGGACGTCGAGTGGACCGTCCAGCTCATGCAGCTGCGGCACGCCGCCGAGATCCCCGGCCTGCGCACCACCCGCACCCGGGCCGCGCTGGCCGCCGCGCTGGAGGCCGGCCTCGTGGACGAGACGGACGCGGGCATCCTGGACGAGGCGTGGGTGCTGGCCTCGCGGGTGCGGAACGCGGCGATGCTGGTGCGGGGCCGCCCCGGCGACACCTTCCCCTCGGACTCGCGGGAACTGGGCGCGGTGGGGCGCTACCTGGGCTACGAGCCCGGACACGTGGGCGAGATGCTCGACGACTACCGCCGGGTCACGCGGCGGGCCCGCGGCGTGGTGGACCGGCTCTTCTACGACACGGAGTGAGTCCGGGCCCTCGTTCTCGGGCACCCGGCTGGAACATCGGCCCGCACGACGGGAAGGGCCGAAGGCCCGGTCACGCCGGGTTCGTCGCGAGGCGGGGAAGGCGGTAGGAGAGGCGCCCGTACCAGGTGCAGGAGACAGCGAAGCCGAGGCCGAGGCAGAGCAGGCCGCCGATCGCGTCGAGCCAGAAGTGGTTGGCGGTGCTGACGATGACCGCCAGCGTCGTCACCGGATACAGGACCCCCAGCACCTTCGCCCACACCGGCTTGGCCAGCATCGCGATGGTGATCCCGCACCACACCGACCACCCGATGTGCATCGAGGGCATGGCCGCGTACTGGTTGGACATCTGCGCCAGGTTCCCCGAGGCCATCGAACCCCAGGTCTGGTGCACCTGCACCGTGTCGATGAAGTGGCCGCCGGACATCAGGCGCGGGGGCGCCAGGGGGAAGAGGTAGAAACCCAGCAGGGCCAGGCCCGTGGTGGCGAACAGCACCAGCCTGGTGGCGGCGTACCGGCCGGGATGGCTGCGGTAGAGCCAGACGAGGACGCCGATGGTCACGATGAAGTGCAGCGTGGCGTAGTAGTAGTTCATCGTCAGGACCAGCCATGTGACACCGTTCACCGCATGGTTGATCGACTGCTCGACCGCGATGCCCAGGGCGTGCTCCGTCGCCCAGATCCAGTCCGCGTTGCGCAGGGCCTCGGCGCGCTGCTCGGGGACCGCGTTGCGGATCAGGCTGTACGTCCAGTAGCTGACCGCGATGAGGGCGATCTCGAACCAGATGCGGGGGCGCCGGGGAGAGCGGAGTCTCTGCAGCGGACCGGGCTTGGTGCGGGTAGGGGCTGATGCCGCCGGAGCTTCGGTGACGTCCTGTGCGGTGGCGTCCTGGCGGCGGTCTGCTGTGGTCCTCGTGGTCGGTACCCCCATAAGGCGACAGTCTGCCAGACGGGGGCACCCGGCCGATCATCCTGCGGTCGGGTCTTGGGCCGATTGCCTCGTCCTTACGTCTGATCTGCGCTGATACCTATGGCAGAGGCCCGGCCCCCCGACCGGCCGCCCGCTTGCCGCGCGACGCGGTGGAGCCCCGTACGACCAGTTCGGGGAGGAAGACGAACTCGGTGTGCGGCGCCGGGGTGCCCCCGATCTCCTCCAGCAGCGCGCGCACCGCCGCCTGCCCCATGGCGGTCACCGGCTGACGGATCGTGGTGAGGGGCGGATCGGTGAAGGCGATCAGCGGGGAGTCGTCGAAACCGATCACCGAGACATCGCCGGGCACGGTCAGCCGCCGGTGCCGGGCCGCGCGGATCGCGCCCAGCGCCATCATGTCGCTGGCGCACACGACCGCCGTACAACCCCGCTCCAGCAGTGTCAGCGCCGCGGCCTGGCCGCCTTCCAGGGTGAAGAGGGAGTGCTCGATCAGCTCGGCGGGGTCGGCGTCGAACTGCTCGCGCATCGCCTGGGTGAAGCCCTCGATCTTGCGCTGTACGGGCACGAACCGCTCGGGGCCCAGCGCCAGGCCGATGTGCTCGTGCCCGAGCGAGACCAGGTGGGTGACCGCCAGCCGCATGGCCGCCCGGTCGTCGGGCGAGACGAAGGGGGCACGCACCCCGGGGGAGAAGCCGTTGATGAGGACGAACGGCACCCCCCGGGCGTGCAGGCGCTCGTAGCGTCCGGTGTCCGCCGTGGTGTCGGAGTGCAGTCCGGAGACGAAGATGATTCCGGCCACACCCCGGTCCACCAGCATCTCGGTCAGCTCGTCCTCGGTGGAGCCGCCGGGGGTCTGGGTGGCGAGGACCGGGGTGTATCCCTGCCGGGTGAGGCCCTGCGCGATCACCTGCGCGAAGGCGGGGAATATCGGGTTGTCCAGCTCCGGGATGATCAGCCCGACCAGGCCCTCGCTGCGGCGGCGCAGCTTGACGGGGCGCTCGTACCCGAGCACGTCGAGCGCCGCGAGGACGGATTCACGGGTGGCCGCGGCGACACCCGGTTTGCCGTTGAGGACCCGGCTGACCGTGGCTTCGCTGACCCCCGCCTGTGCTGCGATGTCAGCTAGCCGTGCGGTCACAGGACTGGACCTTACCGGCAGTGCATCACGCTGCCCACCAAGTGCAGGAATTCGCCGGGATCAGCCTCGCCGCCGCGTTCGCCGGGTCCGCGGCGCCCGCTGGTTTCGCTGCGCCCCCTGCGTCCACCGGGTGCGCTGGGCGCGCTGTGGTCGCGGCTGCCGGGAGGACCGCGGCCGCCGTCGCGTTCGGGCCGTCCACGGGGGCCGCGCCGTCCGCCGGGTCCAGCGGGGCCGAGGAGAGCAGCAGCCGGCCCGGGACCGTCATCTCCACCGCGCTGTCACGGGTGTTGACCACGCACACCAGGCCCGGCCGCGACAGCGCCAGCACGCCCTCGGGCGCCGTCAGCCACTCCATCGCGCTGTCGCCCAGACCCGGCAGGCGCCGCCGCAGCCGCAGCGCGGTGCGGTACAGCTCCAGCGTCGAGTCCGGGTCGCCGGTCTGGCCCTGCACGGACAGCCCGCGCCACTCGGCGGGCTGCGGCAGCCAGCTGTCCCCCGGCCCGAAGCCGCAGGACGGGCCCTCGGTGTCCCAGGGCAGCGGTACCCGGCAGCCGTCGCGCAGCCCGTCCTGGCCGGCTTGGTCCCCGGCGGCCGTGGCCCGGAAGAACGCGGGGTCCTGCCGCGCCTCGTCGGGCAGCTCCCGCACCTCGGGCAGGCCCAGCTCCTCGCCCTGGTAGAGGTAGACCGAGCCGGGCAGGGCGAGCATCAGCAGCGCGGCGGCGCGGGCGCGCTCCAGGCTGCCGAGGCGGGTGCGGTGGCGTACGACGTCGTGGTTGGAGAGCACCCAGGTCGTCGGGGCGCCCACCCGGGTGGTCGCGGACATGGACTCCTCGATCACCTCGCGCAGCTCCCGCGCCTCCCAGCCGGCCCGCAGAAACTGGAAGTTGAACGCCTGGTGCAGCTCGTCGGGGCGCACGTACAGCGCCAGGCGCTCCGCGCTGGGGGCCCACGCCTCGGCGACGCCGATCCGGTCGGGGCCGTAGGACTCCAGCAGTCGGCGCCAGGAGCGGTGGATCTCGTGGACGCCGTCCTGGTCGAAGAACGGCAGCCGCTGCGCGCCGATCATGCGGGCCTGCTCTTTGCGGCCGATGTCGGGCAGCCCGGCCGCTTTGACCATGCCGTGTGCCACGTCGATGCGGAAGCCGTCCACGCCCAGGTCCAGCCAGAACCGCAGGACGGCGTCGAACTCGGCGTGTACCTGCGGGTTCTCCCAGTCCAGGTCGGGCTGTTCGGGGGCGAAGAGGTGGAGGTACCACAGCCCCTCGTCGCCCGGCAGGGGGCTCCAGGCGGGGCCGCCGAAGACGGACTCCCAGTCGTTGGGGGGCAGTTGACGTGCCTCCCCCCGGCCGGGCCGGATGTGGTAGCGGGCACGGGCCGCCTTGTCGCCCGCGAGCGCGTCACGGAACCAGGCGTGCTGGTCGGAGGTGTGATTGGGCACGATGTCCACGATGACGCGCAGGCCCAGGCCGTGTGCCTCGGCGATGAAGCTCTCGGCGTCGGCGAGGTCGCCGAACCGGGGATCGACGGCGCGGTAGTCGGAGACGTCATAGCCCCCGTCGGCCTGCGGGGAGGCGTAGAACGGGGTGAGCCACACCGCGTCCACACCGAGCCCCGCCAGATAGGGCAGCCGCTGCCGGGCGCCGGGCAGGTCGCCGATGCCGTCCCCGTCGCTGTCGGCGAACGAGCGGACGTACACCTGGTAGATGACGGCATCGCGCCACCAGCCGAGGGTCGGGGTGTCGGGAACCGGGCAGCCTGCGGGTGCGGGAAGGGAGCTGACGGCGTGCTGGGTCATGAGGTTTCCCTCTCGGGCGGGACCCGGGGCGGGTCGGGGAATCACGGCGGGCACGGGTGGCACGGTCCAGGGCTCAACTGGGAGCCCGACTCCCGGGTTACTCGGCTTCCGGAAGTTGACCCATTCCTTGCAGAAATTTACCGCAAGGTATTTCTGGGGGGTTGCCGCGCCGTGACGTTCCCGCGCGGCGGATGCCGGGGCTTCGCCCCCAACCCCCCTTGACCTCACCGGCCGGGCGTCGGGCCGGTTCCTCCCCCAGCCTCCGTGCGGGGCTCTGCTCCCCTGGGAGCCCCCGATCCGAACCTTTGGGCGCCCTCATGTTTCCTGGACGTCGCCTTCCGGACCCTTGGGCGCCGTGTCCTTGCGTAAGAGGGCTCAAAGGACCGGAAACCTACGGGGAGGGCTGGCGTACGGGGGTCCCCCCGGACGAAGTCTGGGGGTCCACCACCGCCTTGGAGGCGAGCCGCCCGTCGGCGAAGCACAGCCGGTAGGCCGTGAGGGCATCCCCTCGCACGCTGTAGTAGACGCACGCCTCTCCCTCGGGTGCGGGCGGGGCGCCGTCCGGCGGGCCGTCCTTGGTGAAGTACGGCAGCCGCGCCTCCACGTCGCCGCGCGCCTCGCCGACCGCCAGCCGTTCGTAGTCCCCTCTCTCCAGGACCGAGAAGGACGCGTTGACGAGGCTGATCGGGAGCATCAGCAGCGCGATCCCGGCCAGCACCGCCAGCGGCGCGACGACGGTCTGCCGCAGGCGCCGCCGCACTTGCTGCCGGGCGTGGGTCAACTCCCGTGTCGAGGCGGTGGGTCGGGGTGTGGCGGCGCGCGGCCACGCGTCGGCGGCGGTCGGCAGCGCTGTGGCGACCTCGAAGCCGCCCTCCGGAGTGGGCCCGGCGCGCAGCACACCGCCCGCCAGCCGCACCCGCTCGTCCAGCCCCACCAGCCCGGTGCCGCCCGAGGCCACCCCCGTGGGAACCGCTGCCGCCGGGGCCGGGCCGTTGGCCACGGTGACCCTCAGCCACGCGGGCCCACCGTCGGGCGCGCGGTTTCCCGCCCCGCCGCCCTCCGGAGGCCCGCCCCGGACGAGGCGGACCCGCACCGCTGCGCCCGGCGCGTGCTTGGCGGCGTTCGTCAACGACTCCTGGACGACGCGGTGCGCGGCGAAGGTGGTCATGGGCGGCAGGCCGCCCGTCTCCCCGGGCTCCTCCAACGAGACCGCGAGCCCCGCGGAGCGCGCCCGCTCCACCAGGGAGGCGACGCTCTCCCCCGAAGGGATGGTCGGCGGCTGCTCGTCGTCCGCGCGCAGCACGCCGATGATCTCCCGCAGCCGCGCGGTCGCGGTCGCCGCGGCGTCCCGCAGTTCGCCCGCGGCAGCCTGCTGCCGCTCATCCAGCGTCGGATCGACCTCCAGGGCCGCGGCCCGTACGGCGATCAGCGTCAGGTCGTGGCCCAGCGAATCGTGCATGTCGCCCGCTATACGGGACCGCTCGCGGATGCGGGTGCGGTCGGCGACGGCCCGCTGCTCGCGCTCCATCCGCTCGGCCAACTGCCAGCCCCGCCGCATCAGTTCGGTGTACTGGAGGCGGAAGCGGCCCAGCAGCCAGGGCAGGCCTACGGTGAACAGCAGCGTCAGCAGCTGCTGAGGCCAGTCCCACGGGTCGCGGGCCACGACCAGGCTCAGCGGCAGTCCGGCCAGGGCGACGGCGGCGAAGAACCAGAGCGCCGGGCGGGCCGCCGCGATCCGGCATCCGGACAGATAGCCGAACGCCACCAGCGCGGGCCAGTATTCGGGCGCGGCCAGCTCCATGTCCCGGGCCAGGGCCAGCGCCACCGGCACGGCCAGCGCCCCCAGCGGCCACCGTCGCCCGGCCACGACCGCGGCGCCCAACGACGGAACCCCCGTGGCCGCCAGGGCGAGCGGCCACCCTGGCCGCGACAGCGCCTCCACGACCGGCGGTACGCACACCATCAGCCACAGCCCCAGGTCGTAGAGCCGGCTGCGCCGCCCGCGGGGCGGGCCGGGGAGGCCGCTGCGGAATATCTCGCCGTGCTCGCTGCCGTGCTCGCTGCCGTGCTCGCTGCGCATGCCCCCAGCATCGCCGAAGCTCACGGTCCGGCGCCCCTGCCGAAAGTAGGGGGAGAACCATGACGGGAGTTCAGTGAACACCTCGAATACCTCGAATACCCCGTCCGATCCAGCGGACCGCGCGAAGAGCCGGATGCCCGGCTGACGGCCCGCCGGGCGGTGAGGCGTTCTCGTTCGCCGCCGACGCGGCGAAGGGGAACCGGACCCCTTCGCGGCCATTCGGGGAACGTGCGACGGACAGGTGGGCCCGGCTTCTACCGGTTCGCCGTCCACGGGGCGAACCACAGGGTCACCTGGCAGGCGGCCGACAACGGCATCAACGCCGCCGCCTTGTCGGGGGATGACAACGCTGCCGTGCGGGCGCAGCTCCACTACTTCAACACGCAGTGGTCACCGCACAGCCGTCAGGTCGCGGCATCCGACAATGCCACGCCGGTGAAAGGACACCCCGGGCAGTGCACCGACCATGAGGACGCGGCACCGGCCAGGCAGCTGACCGAGCCGCAGCAGCGCCATGTCGCCGCCACCTACCTCGGTGCCTTCTTCCGCCGCTACCTCCTCGGCGACACCGGACAGGACAAGGTACTGACGGGGGCGCGGCACCCCGACGCGGCCATCACGGAGGTGGACGTCACCACCGCCGCTCCCTGAACGGCCGCCGCCCGCCCAGCGGTTCTCCCCTCACGCGCCGCCGACCCGCCGGACATTTCCCCGCCTCGTGCACGGAGCGCGCGTGAGGGCCGCCGGGAGAGACCCTAGCCGGGGGCCTCGGGGACGAGTCCCGCCTCGTACGCCAGGATCGCCGCCTGCACCCGGTTCTTGAGGCCGAGCCGGGCGAGGATCTGGCTGACGTACGCCTTCACCGTGCCTTCGACGACGGACAGCCGCTGGGCGATCTCGGCGTTGGACAGCCCCGCCCCGACCAGCGCCAGTACCTCGCGCTCCCGGGCTGTCAGCTGCTCGGCGCGGCCGAGGGCGGTGGTCCGCCTGCCGAGCTGCCCGGCACCGAGGTGGCTGATGACGCGGCGGGCGACGGCGGGGGAGAGGTACGCGCCGCCTTCGGCGATGGCCTGGACGCCCGCGATCAGCTCGCGGGGGTTGCCGGACTTGAGCAGAAAGCCGGAGGCGCCCGAGCCCAGCGCGGCGGCGATGTACTCGTCCTCCGAGAAGGTCGTGAGCATCGCCACGGCGATGTCGGGGGCTGCGCGGCGCAGTTCGGCCGCGGCGCGCAGCCCGTCGAGGCGGGGCATGCGGATGTCGAGGAGGCAGAGGTCCGGGCGGTGGCTGAGGGCGAGTTCGACCGCCTGGCGGCCGTCGTCGGCCTCGGCGACGACCTCGATGTCGTCGGCCGCGCCGAGGATGGCCCGTATCCCGGCCCGGATCATCGCCTCGTCGTCCGCCAGCAGCACTCGGATCATGCAGTCCCCCGCCCCTGCCTCGTGGCCCTTGGCACGCCTGTAGGCGCGCGGGCGGCCACCACGCTACCTCGTGGGCCGGGCCTGCCCACCCGACGAAAGTGCAGGCCGGCCGTTGACGAAGGCGCAATGTCCACGGGCGGGCCGCTTCCTAGAGTCCTTGATCAGCCAGGGGTGCCGGGCACCCGGCCGCCCCGTGTCGCACCCTCGCGAAAAAGGACGCTGCATGCCCAAGACCGCCCGCCCGCGGCGCCTGTTGACGTGCCGGCCCGGCCACTTCGACGTCACGTACTCCATCGACCCGTGGATGGAGCCCGGGAAGCCGACCGACGGCGGCCTCGCCCTCGCCCAGTGGGAGCGCCTGCACGACCTTTACCGGGACCTCGGCCACCGTGTCGAGCTGATCGAGCCGGTCGGCGGGCTGCCCGACATGGTCTTCGCGGCCAATGGCGCCACCGTTGTGGACGGCCGGGTGCTCGCGGCCCGGTTCCGGCACGCGCAGCGCACCGGCGAAGGGCCGCTGTACCTCTCCTGGCTCCAGGAACACGGCTTCCGCCACACCCACTGGCCCGAGCACATCAACGAAGGGGAGGGCGACTACCTACCTCCTCGCAGGCCGCCGCCTCCTGGCGGGCACCGGATTCCGTACGGACCCGCGCTCGCACGCCGAGGCCCAGGAGTTCTTCGGCCTCCCCGTCACCGGCCTGACCCTCGTCGATCCCCGCTTCTACCACTTGGACACGGCGCTGGCCGTGCTCGGCGATGGCGACGACGGCGCGGCCGACGTCATGTACTACCCGGGCGCGTTCTCGCCGGGCAGCCGGGCGGCGCTGGCGGAGATGTTCCCCGGCGCCCTGCCGGCGACCGACGAGGACGCCGCCGTCTTCGGCCTCAACGCCTTCTCCGACGGCCCTCACGTGCTCCTCCCCGACACGGCCACCGGCCTCGCCGCCGCCCTCAAGGAGCGCGGATACGAGCCGATCGGCGTCGAGCTGTCCGAACTCCTCAAAGCGGGCGGCAGCGTCGAGTGCTGCACGTCGGAGCTCCGCGACGCGGCCTGACGGGACGTCAAGTCCGTGGCGGCGCAGCCCCGATACGGCGCCGGGCGCCCGTCGGCGTGCCCGCCAACCCACCGAAGAACGACCGAAAGGGATACCGCCATGTTCTCTGCGTCCTCCGCGTCCTCTGCGTCCTCTGCGTCCTCTGCGAGCTCCGCGCTCTCGACCCCCGCCACCACCTCACCGGCCGCCCGCCGCCACCGCCCCTACGCCGCCTCCATCGCCGGTAGCGAAGAGCACATACGCGCCGCGCAACGCCTGCGCCACCAAGTCTTCGGCGAGGAGATGGGCGCGACCTTGCGCACGCCCCTGCCCGGCCACGACATCGACGCCTACGACGACCTCGCGGACCACCTGATCGTCACCGACACCGCCACCGGCGACGTGGTCGGCACCTACCGCCTCATCCCGCCGGGCCGGGCCCAGCACTCCTACTCCGACAGCGAGTTCGACCTGCGGGCGCTGCACGCGCTGCGCCCCTCCACGGTCGAGGCGGGCCGCTCCTGCGTGCACCCCGAACACCGCTCGGGCGCGGTGATCAACCTCATGTGGTCGGCACTTGCCCGCTACGCCCTGCTCTCCGGCCACCGCTACCTGGCCGGCTGCGCCTCCGTCCCGCTGTCCGACGGCGGCGCCTCCGCCGCGGCGGCCTGGCTGCTGGGCACCTCCCGGCACGCCGCGCCGCCCGAGCTGCGCGTCCACCCCCGGCGGCCGTGGACGCCCGCGGAGCCGACCGCGCACCACCCCGAATACCCCGCCTACGCGGCCCTGCCCCCACTGCTGCGCGGCTATCTGAGGCTCGGCGCGTGGATGTGCGGCGCGCCCGCCCACGACCCGGAGTTCGACGTCGCCGACTTCTTCGTCCTCCTGGACCTGGAGAGGCTCAGCGACCGTCACCGCCGCTTCTTCCTGAACGAGGACCGATGACCGCCCTGGCCCACCCCTGGTCCGTGCACGCCCCGTGCACCCCGCGCTGCGCGGCCCCTCCCACGCTGCGGGCCCGCCCCTGCGATGTCGCCCGCCGCTACGCGGCGCTGGCCGCCACGCTGGCCCGAGTCGCCCTGCGCGGCGCGGCGCTGGCCGCCCCCGAGGTGCTGCGCGCCCAGGCCCACGGCGCGCTCGCGGCCCTCGGCATCCGCCTGGAAGCCACGTCCGCGCGGCTGAGCGTCCCCGGTACGGACGCGGGCGGCGAGCACACGAGCACGGGTACGCATACGGGTGCGCGCCCGGATGCGGCCACCCGCACCGGCGTGGGCACCTTGATCGTGGCCAACCACATCTCCTGGATCGACGTCCTCGCCCTGCTGGCCGTCGAACCGGCCACCCCGCTCGCCAAGCGGGAAGTGCGCTGGTGGCCGGTCGTCGGCGCGCTGGCGGGACGCCTGGGCACCCGGTTCATCGACCGCGAGAACCTCCGCCAACTGCCCTCGGCTGTGGCCGGTGTGGCCGGCCTGCTCCGCGCGGGCCACTCCGTGCTGACCTTCCCGCAGGCCACGACCTGGTGCACCGTCGCAGGCGGACGGTTCCGGCGCGCCGTCTTCCAAGCGGCCATCGACGCGGGCGCGCCCGTGCGCCCGGTGACGCTCTCCTACCGCCAATACGGCGCCCCCAGCACCTGTGCCGCCTTCCTCGGCGAGGAGACCTTCGGCGCCAGTCTGCGCCGGGTGGCCGGCGCCAGCGGGCTCACCGTCCACGTCACGCCACACCCTGCGCTGCTGGGCCGCACCGACCGCCGGACCCTGGCCGCCGCCGCCCAACGCGCTGTCCACGGAAGGGAGTTGCCCGCCCATGGGTGACTGGCTCGGCACACTGACAGCCCTCGCGCACGACGGCCTCGACTCTCCGTACCTCTGGCTGGTCGTCTTCCTGGTGGCCGGCCTGGACGCCCTGGTGCCCTTCATGCCGAGCGAGACCACCGTCGTCACGGCGGCCGTGCTGCTCGGCCCCCACCCCCCTGACCTCGCCCTGCTCACCGCCGTCGCCGCCACCGGCGCGCTGTTCGGCGACTGCCTCAGCTACGGGGCGGGCCGCCGGTTCGGGCCCAGGGCGGTGGCCCGGCTGCTGCGCGGCGAGCGCGGCGGACAGCGCTGGGCATGGGGCCGGACCATGGTCGCCCGGCACGCCACCACGTTGATCGTCGCGGCGCGCTTCGTGCCCGGTGGCCGGGTGACCTCCGGCCTGGTCACCGGCACCGTGGGCTTCCCGTTGCGCCGCTTTCTCGCACTGGACGCGCTGGGCAGCGGCATATGGGCCGTCACCAGCACCGCCATCGGCCTCATCGGCGGCGCCGCGTTCCGCGACGATCCCGTCAAGGGGCTCGCGCTGTCCTTCGCGCTCGCCGCAGCGGTGGTAGCCGTCACCGCCGCACTGCCCACCGCTGTACGGAGGTGCGCGGGAGCCGGGGGAGAGCCCGGCCCGGCGGAGGAGGGCGGCCCCCGGGGCGCCGTCAGCCGAGGGGCGGGACGCGGGCTCCGTCGGCGCGCTTGCCCGACAGCTCCGCCCGCGCGCCGGGCCCGGCGGGTACCGCCAGGGTTCCGCTTCCGATGACGGTGGAGCTGCCGGCCGCCCCGGCTTCCCGGCTGTTTCCGCCCCCTTCGCCGTCCCGGCCGTCTCCGCCTCCTTCGCCGCCGCCCTCGCCGGGGCGCAGGCCCGTGCCGTGTACGCGTACGCCGGTCACCTCGTCGCTGGCCGCCGCGAGCACATACCAGTGGCCCTTGCTCGACTTCCACAGCACCCCCGACACCACCTCCCGTCCGCGTGGCCCGCAAGCCGGGGTGTCCTCGGCGCGGGAGGCCGCGGCGCCCGGCCTGCCGGGGGAGCGCGCGGGGGGCTGGAACTGGGCCATCACCCTGGCCCCGGTACCGCGCCAGGTGCTGGCCCTGGTGCACACCCAGGCGGCTTCGCCGTCGCCCTCGGGGAGCCGCTGGTGCGCGAACTCCCAGGAGTTGACGGACTTCACCCCGCCGGCCAGCACGGCCGGGAAGTGGCAGGCCGTACGGGCCAGCCGGACGCGCGCCGCCTCGCCCGTCGCGGGCCGCCGCTTCCTGCCGTCCGTCAGCCGGGCCGGGGGCAGTTCGCCCAGATCCGTGTACAGCTGGGTCTCCGGGGCGATGCCCGCGCTGCCGGTCAGCGCGAGTCCCGGCCAGCTCTCGCAGTGGCGCGGGTTGGTCACCGGGGTGCGCAGCCGCGCGGTGACCCCGTCCCGGTCCCGGCTCAGCGTGCGGCCTCCGCGATCGGCCGGGTCCAGCAGGTCCACCACGGCCGCCTTCCGCACCCACGGCGCCGTCAGATAGCGCACCTCGCCCTCGGCGCGCGAGACGACCAGCGCACCGGATGAGGCCGCTCCGGCGCCCGCGGTACGGGCCAGCTCCAGCGCGACGCCGACCTTCCCGGTCTCCTCCCTGTCGAGCGGCTCCGCGTACCGGGCGACGCGCAGCCCGTCGTACAGCAGCACCACGGCCGTGCCCGCCAGCCGTCCCGCGTACAGCAGTTGGGGCGGCCCGGGGGGCGGCCCCGCGGGGGTGCCGCGTACGGCGGAGACCCGTACGTCACCCGCGGGGTGCGCCCAGGTGGCCAGCGCCCGCCGCAGCAGTGCCTCGTCGCCGCGCAGCGGACCGCGGGCCGGCCACGCGGCGAAGTCCGCGCGCGAGGCGTGCCGCCAGGCGCCGGGCCGCTCCCGGGTCAGCGCGCCGGGATCGAGGGCGCGCTGTGCCTCGGCGTTGCGCGCGTACGGCGGTCTCGCCGCGCTGCCGGGGCCCCAGGAGCTGCCGGGCGCGCCCAGCAGCCCCAGGCAGGTCAGGGCCGCGAACCCGGCGGCCAGTGCCGCGCGCTTGTGCTGGCGGCGGCGCAGCAGGTCGGTCGGGCGGGCGTGGAGCGCGCACGCGTCGAATTCGGCCGACTCCAGCAGCGAACCGTCCCTGCTGCCGGGCGGCGTCTCGACGGCGTCCGCCTCCGCCAGCGCGCCCTCCGGGTCCGGCACCCGCAGCTCGCGCAGCAGCCGCCGCACATCCGCGCCCGCCAGGCCCTCCAGGGCGCGCAGCACGTAGCAGGCCCGGCCGGCCGCCGACATCCGCGACAGCGCGTGGTCCAGGTCGAGTTCGTCGCTCCCGGCGGCGCGCGGGAAGAGCCGCAGCCCCAGCACCCAGGGCAGCAGCACGGGCAGCAGCGGCAGCGCGCGCAGTCGGCAGGGGCCCGGTCCGCGGGTGCGCTGGGCCGCCAGGGCGGCGCGCAGCACACACAGGCGCAGCCAGACGTAGGCCGGATCCGGCCTGGCCCAGCCCGGAACTCCCGTACGGGGCCCGGGGATCGGCAGCCGCGCGGTGGAGACGCGTGTGCGGGGCAGTGCCCGCTGGGTCAGCGCGTGCGCCGCCAGCACCCGGCGGTGCCGGCCGATCCCGGGGGGCAGGACGAGATAGGCGAGGCGTACGAGTCTCGCGTAGTGCTCGACGAGCGTGGCCTCGGCCTGCTCGATGTCCACCGTGCTGGACGGTGTCCATGGAGCCGCCGCTGAAGTTGCGTCCCGGGCAGTCACATCGGTCTGAACGACCCATTGTTCCTACGGTCACCACGACCGCAGCCGCGCGCCCCGCCCGCCGGTCGCCCGGGCCCGCTCGCCCTCAGTCCGCGCGGTCGGCGGAGGAGACCACCTGGGAGGGGTCCAGCGGCACGGCCGGCACCTCCAGGGTGACCATGGTCGGGCCGCCCTCGGGGCTGTTGAGCGCGAGGACCCCGTCGAACTGGGCGAGGCGGCGCTGCACGCCCTGCATGCCGGTGCCCTTCTCCAGGGAGGCGCCGCCCTTGCCGTCGTCGGTGACCGTGACCCGGATCATCGGGCCGGACGCGGTCTCCGCGTAGAGCACATCCAGCCACACCCGGGTGGCGGCGGCGTGCTTGGCGGCGTTGGTGAGGAGCTCGCTGACGGCGAAGTAGACGGCGGACTCGACCGGTTCCTCGAAGCGGCCCGCCAGCTCGATGTCCTCCGCGACCGGCATCTGCATCCGCAGTGCCAGCGCCCGCAGCGCGTCGGGCAGGCCCCGCTCGGCCAGCACCGGCGGGTGGATGCCGCGCACCAGGTCGCGCAGCTCGGTCAGCGCCTCCGCCGAGTTCTCCCGGGCCTGGGCGATCATCTGCTTCGCGCGCGCCGGATCCCGCTCCACCAGCGCCTCGATGGCGCCCAGGCTCATGCCCATGGCGACCAGCCGCGCCTGCGCGCCGTCGTGCAGGTCCCGTTCGATGCGGCGCAGCTCGGCGGCCGAGGAGTCCACCGCGTCGTGCCGCGTCTCATACAGCTGCTCGACCCGCCGGGCCAGCAGCATCTCCCGGGTGGGCTCCAGCATCGCCTTGGTGAGCCGGTGGTTGAGCGGCAGCATGGGCGGCAGCAGGGCGGTGGTGAACCCGGCGGTCATGTCGGTGGGCAGCCACGCCATGTCCCGCCAGGTCGCCGGGTCCTTCAGCAGCAGCGTGCACCGCTCGACCTGGCCGACGATCCCCTTGCGCAGGTCCAGCGGAAAGGGGCGGTACGGCTCCGGCACCGCCAGCCCGCTCCAGCGCTCCACCAGCTTGCGCCTGCGGTTCGCGTAGGCGCGCACCCCGCCTTGGGCGAGCGGGGTGGTGACCACGCCGACCCCCACCGGGATCAGCACGATCGCCACGACCGACAGCACGAACAGCACGATCGACAGCGGCAGGGAGACCAGCGCGAGCGCCGGGCCCCGCACCAGGGCGAGCATCAGCTCGTGTGTCTGCACCGTCGCACGCGGTCTGTCCTCTGCCACGATCCTCTGCCTTCTGCCCTGAACTCTCGCCCTGCGCCGCGGCCCGGGCTCTGTCGCCATCGGTCCCCGTCTGCCCCGCCCTCCGGGCGTCAACGGGAATGTGACGACAGAACTTAGCGTGTCACCCAGCCGTCGAACTCCACGGTCGCACGCGCGCCGCCGCCACCGCTGGCCGCCGTCATGAACAACCCGGCGTCCAGCTTGGCTGACGCGCCCGGCACGGCGACGGTTGCGACAGTACGCCAGGTCCTGCCGTCGTCGGTCGAGACTTCGCCTGTGAAAGAGCCGCCCGAGCGGGAGAGCCGCAGCACGGCGGGGGCCTTGATACCGGTCACGCGCTTGTAGGTGTCCAGGGAGCCGTCGCCGTCGGAGTCGTAGGAGAGCACCACCCCGCTGGCCGGGGTCACGGCCAGGTCGAGGAAGCCGCCCGCCTTCGCGTCCGCCAGGTCGTCGCGGGCGATGATGCCGGCCCGCGCCCAGGGGCCCGAGTCCTCCTGGGAGACGACCCGCAGCGTCACCGAGGAGCCGTCGCCCAGCACGCCGGGCCGCCAGACGGCGCCGAACTCCGCCGTCCCCTTCCACAGGTCGGCCCCGGCGCCGTTGACCGCGTAGCGCCCGTCCACGTGCCCGAAGACGGCCGCGTTGGTGGTGACCGTGCGCACCTTCGCGGGCAGCGGCCCGGCCACGAAGAGCCGCCCCTCGCGCCCGGTGGTCACCCGCTTCTGCCCCTTGGGCCCGTAGCGCACCCGCACCTCGTAGGGCAGTGGCTCCAACGGGTCGGAGAGCGGACGGTCGGGCGCGCTCACCCGCCAGCGCACCCGCGCCGTGCCGCCCGGACCGACGCCGGGCAGCGAGGTCGGATCCTGCGGCTCGGCTCCCTCCAGGCCGCTGAGCGACAGATCGACGGCGCCGGTCGCGCGCAGCCCGTTCTCGTTGCGGAAGGCCACGCTCAGCGTGCTCTCGCCGCCCGGCTCGACGGTCTCCGGCTCGGCGGTGACGGTCAGCGAGCCCTGATACGGGGCCTTCGCGAGCACCTCGTGCACCCGCGAGGCGATGCCGTACGGGTCGGCGGCCGGGCGCATCGGGTAGTCGTTGGTCTGCCGCGTCCAGGGCTCTTCTCGCGCGTACCAGTCGAAGTCCTCCGGCTCTCGGCCCTGTTCGAGCGCGTCCTGCGCGTCGTCCAGGAACGCCTTCCACTGCGGCAGATGGAAGTCCCCGATCAGGCCCTGCCAGTCCCGGTTGGCGTAGTTGGCCAGCCGGCCGCCGTCGGCCGTCGGCCTGTCGCCCCAGGTGGTGATCAGCACCCGGGCCGTGCGCTCCAGCTTCGCGCGCTCCTCGGCGGAGGAGGCCGAGCGCCGGGCCGCATCCAGCCACGGCCCCAGCTGGAAGTCCCGGTGCCCGCCGGACATCTGCTCGCTCAGCTCCATCAGTTTCAGCCACAGCGCGGCCAGCTGCTTGAAGGCCGCGCTGTCGCCCTGCTGGTAGGCGGCCTGGAGCTGGGGGATGAGCAGCCAGGAGCGGTTGGCCAGCACCTGCCGCCCGAGGTCGGTCAGGTCATAGCGGTAGGCGTCGCCGCCGCGCAGCTTCCCGGCCACACCCAGCAGCGCGGCGAAGGCGGCGTCGAACCCCGGCAGGTCGAAGGCCGGGGTGTGGGTGGCGTGGTGGGCGCCCGAGCGGGCGGCGAGCGAGGGCCGGGCGGCGAAGACGCTGTCGTGCGGGCGCCCGTCCTTGCTGCTGATGCGGTACGCCGTCTCGCGCAGCGCCGCCATCGCCTCGCGGGCCCTGGCGTCCTCGCCGCCGTAGCGTGCCCGCGCGTACCCGGCGAACCACTTCTCGCGGTCCACGGCCTCCTCGCGCCAGGCCAGCTCGCTGAACAGCTCGGCCGCCGCCGGGTCGCGGTGGGTGGCCTCCGGCATGTAGCAGGTGCCGGCCAGCTTGCTCCCGGGCTTGTCCCGCCAGGCGGTGAAGCGGTCCGCCCACATATGGGTCTTGGCGCCGATCGTGGTGCGCCCGCCGAAGTTGGGGATCGTGCCGAACGCGTACGGCACCCCGCCCCAGTCCTTCTCCCGGTCGGTGATCCGCTCCAGGTCGGAGAGGCCGTCGACGATGAGCATGCGCTTCTTGTCCGTGAGGGCTTCCAGCAGCTCTTTGCGCGGGTTGTCCTGCCAGCCGAGAATCACCCAGGTGGCGCCGGGCCGCGCCGTCCGCAGCGCCTTCTCCACCGCGCGCGCCGCGTCCTTCACCGGCACGTCGCCCGGGTTGCCGCCCTCGTGGAGGAGGTCCATCTTGAAGTGCGCCGCCTCGCCGAACAGTTTCCGCTGGTGCGCGTAGAAGGCGGCGGCCACCTTGCGGAAGACCGCCGTGCGCGGATCCAGCCACGGCGGGCGCGGCAGCCCGTTCCAGGTGCCCTGGGGGACGGTGCGCCCGCCCGGATTGCGCTCGCCGAAGTCGGCGGGAACGGTGCCGAAGTAGCCGGGCAGCACGGGCCGCATGCCCAGCTCCCGCAGGCGCGCCGTGATCCGCTGCCCCAGTTCGGTGCGCTTCTTCAGCAGCTCCGCGCTGATCGGCCCGCCGTAGCGGTCCAGGTTCTGCAGCAGCCACCAGGGCTGGTGGGTCGGCGCCGGGATCCAGGCACGGGCCTCGGCCCCGCTGTAGCCGAAGTCCTGGAGCAGCCGGTGGTAGACGGCCTCCTGGCCCGCGGTGACCAGGACCTCGTTGCAGCCGTGCAGGGCGAGGATGTCCAGAAAACGCTCCCACTGGGCCCAGTCGGCGTAGGGCGCCGTGTAGCCGTCGTGGGTGTCGTTGAGCGCGAAGCGGTGCGGCACGGTGGCGCGCTGCGCGTGGGGCGACCTCGGCGCCGGAAGCGTCTTCGGCAGGTCCAGTTGGCTGCCCGACCAGGAGATCTGCGCGTCACAGCTGTACTTCAGATACCAGTGCACCCCGGTCAGCAGCGCCACCGGGCCGGTTCCCGCGACCTGGACCTGGCCCGCCCGCCCGGTGACCGTGAACCGCTCGGGGCCGCCGATGTGCTGGAGTCTGATCTGGCCGCTGTGCCGGGGCAGCAGCCGCCGCACCGCTTCGGCCGCCGGTCTGGTCGGGTCGGCCTCCGCTGTGCTGATGCCCCCCGCGCCCGCCTCGTCCGCTGCCATGGCGGGGAGGTGCCCCGCCCCCAGCGCGAGACCCGCGCCGAGCGCCCCCGTTGTGCCCAGTACGGTGCGCCTGTTGAGGGGGAGCGCCGGGCTGTACATGTGCCGCCCGTGCGGCGCGTGGTTGTCGTGCGGCGCGTGGCCGGTGTGGGGCTCGTACTTGTCGCGGGGCTCGTACCTGTTGTGGTTCTCGTACTTGTTGTGGGGCTGGTGCGGCTCGTGCATGGGGCGCCTCCGCTCCCGTAAGTGACCAAAGACACGTACGGGGAGGCACGCTAACGATTCGGTCAGCCTCGGTCGAGGTACGCCAGCACGGCGAGTACACGTCGGTTGTTGTCGTCCGAGGGCGGCAGATCGAGCTTCCCGAAGATGTTGGAGGTGTGCTTGGCGACCGCCCGCTCCGTCACGAACAGCTGGGCCGCGATCGCCGCGTTCGACCGCCCCTGCGCCATCAGCTCCATGACCTCCTTCTCCCTGGAGGTCAGATTCCCCAACGGCTTGTCCTGCGAGCGGCGCGTCAGCAACTGCTGGATGACCTGCGGGTCCATCGCCGTACCGCCCTCGGATACGCGGCGCACCGCGTCGATGAACTGGTCGGCGTCGAAGACCCGGTCCTTGAGGAGATAGCCCACGCCGCCCGTGCCGTCCGCGAGCAGCTCGCGCGCGTACAGCTGCTCGACATGCTGGGAGAGCACCAGTACCGGCAGGCCCGGCCGCTTGCGGCGCGCCTCCAGCGCGCACTGGAGCCCCTCGTCGCTGAACGACGGCGGCAGCCGGACGTCCACCACGGCGACATCGGGCTCCAGTTCGGCCAGCGCCCGGCTCAGCTCGGGCCCGTTGTCGACCGCCGCCGCGATCTCGAAGTCGAATGCCTCCAGCATCCGCACCAGCCCGTCCCGGAGCAGGAACAGGTCCTCGGCGATCACGACACGCACGGAAACTCCAAATTCGCAGCGGGACTGGGCCGTCTGGCGGCAGGTCGCTAAGAATCTACCGCCCGCGGGCCGCCCGGCGGGGCGTCCGTGCGAGAAGCACGGGCGCCCCGCGGATCGCTCTCGCTCTCTCGCTCTCTCGGTCGCGGATGCGGATGCGGATGCGGAGGCGAATGTGCGTGGGAGCGCGGGTGCGGTGCGGTTCACAGACCGTGGCGGCGTTCGGCCCTGGACGGTTCGGCGACGCGCGCCTGGTTCCCGGGGGAGGCGCCGTCGTGCCCGGACGGGAAGACGTTCCGGCGGGCGGCGACCGCCTGCCGGGTCTCCTCCGCGATCAGGTCCGCGTTGATCTGGGCCGCCGCGCCCGCGCCCGCCGCCGCGGAGGCCCCCACCTGGCCGACCAGGTCGGTGACGTTGCCCGCGGCCCACACACCCGGCACCCGCGTACGGCCGGCCGCGTCCACGGGGATGTGCACGCCGGCGCCGCTGGGGTGCTCCACGGGGTGCAGCCCGAGGGGGGCCAGGAAGCCGCCGCGCGCCACCATCCGCGAGGCGACCGCCACCGCCTCCCGCGCGACCACCGTGCCGTCGCCCAGCCGCAGCCCGCTCAGGCGGTCCTCCGTGATCTCCAGGCCCGCCACCTCACCGGCCACCACCCGGATGCCCCGGGCGGCCAGCTCCTCCGCCTGCTCGTCCGTGGGCGGTGCCATGGTGTGGGTGAAGAAGGCGACATCGTCGCTCCACTGCCGGAACAGCAGCGCCTGGTGCACCGACATCGGACCGCTCGCCAGCACCCCGATGGGCCGGTCACGGACCTCCCAGCCGTGGCAGTACGGGCAGTGCAGCACGTCCCGGCCCCACCGCTCCCGCAGCCCCGGCACATCCGGCAGCTCGTCGGTGATACCGCTGGTCACCAGCAGCCGCCGGGCCCGGACGGAGCGCCCGTCGGCCAGGGTCACCCTGAATCCGCTCCCGCTCCCGTCTGCGCCCTGGTCGCCGCCCCGGCTGTCGTCCCGGCCGTCGTCCCCGGACCCGCCCTCGCTTCCGTCCCGGGCCACCGCGGTGACTTCCCCGGTCAGGACGTCGCCGCCGTAGGCGCGGACCTCCTCGCGTCCGCGCGCCAGCAGTTCCTTGGGCGGGAGCCCCTCGTGGCCCAGCAGTCCGTGCACGCCCTCGGCGGGCGCGTTGCGTGGCGCGCCCGCGCCGAGCACCGCCACGGACCGCCGAGCGCGGGCCAGCACCAGCGCCCCGTTCAAGCCGGCGGCACCGCCGCCGATCACCACCACGTCGTAGCCGTTCCCCGGCTGTCGATCAGTCATCTCGACCACCTCCTCGGCACCGACCATGCGCCCCCACACGCCAGTACGGCAAAGATCCTTGCCGTACTGGCAAATACCTCCACCGTGATGCCGGAGCTACCTGACGCTCCGGTCGAGCAGGCCCAGGGCGGAGCACAGGGAGACGGAGAGGGCCATCCATGCGACGAGAGCCCCACCGCCGCACAGCACCGCGCGGGGCACGCTGCCGTCCGCCGCCCAGGACAGCACGCCGGCGATCACCGCGACCAGCGGGGACAGAGCAGTTGCCGGAGTGGCGAGCAGGATGTGCGTCGAAAGTCCGGAGCGCAAGGCCGACATCCTTCTGCGAAGGGCGGCCGCTCCAAGACACGCGTCTCAGCCCGACCACCGAAAACGGTAGTTGGCCGAGACGGTGTGTCCCCGGGACGCGTCAGGACGTGGAAAGCCCTGGCCCTCCCGGGGAGACGCCCTCGATCAGTCCTCTGACAGGAGAAGGCTCAGGCCGGTCGCACCAGACCGAGTCCGTCTTGTACCGGGACCCGCTCCCGGGGGGCGGACGGCCGTCCGCCGGCACGCACGGACGAGCCCCCGCGGCCGTCGTCAGGGTCGCCGCACCGAAGGTGCCTCCGCGCGTTCCGGCGTTGCCGCCCGGGTTGTCGGTACGGAAGTCGCCTCCCGGATGCCCCAGGTGTCCCCGCCCTCCGGGCTGGAGGCGCACTTGGGAGCCGGGGCCGGGTCCGAGGGGCGCGCCGGACCTGAAAACCCGCGCCGGACCTGAAAAGGAGTGGCCCTCTCCCTGGGGTGCGACGACCATGCGGGCGTGACAGATACCGGATTCAGAGAACTGGGCCGAACGGCCATGGAAGCGCTGGCGGCCGGAGAGCTGGCGGCGGGCTCGCGTGCGGTGGGGCTGGACCTGCCCGACATCTTCGTGGACGAAGGCGCCCGCTGGCTGTGGCGCTACCGCCTCGCCCAGATCGACGCGGACCCCGAGGGCGCCGCGTGGTGCGTGCGACAGATCGTCCTCGGCACGGTCACGGACGATACCGAGGATGCCGACGGTGGCGCGGGCGCCGACGCGGGCCGGGGCGACGCGGACCCGGGCGACGAGCTGCGGGGTACGCGGGAGGTGGCCGTCGGACATGTCGGCTTCCACGGGCCGCCCGACGAGGCGGGGATGGTGGAGGTCGGCTATGTCATCGCCCCCGCCTACCGTCGCCGTGGCTACGCCCGCGCCGGCCTCGCCGAACTGCTCCGCCGCTGCGCCGCCGACCCCTCCGTGCGCGTCGTCCGCGCGGCCGTCTCCCCCGACAACGCGGCGTCCCTCGCGACACTCGCGCCGTTCGGCTTCACCCACGTCGGGGAGCAGTGGGACGAGCGGGACGGCCGCGAGCTGCTCTACGAACGGCCGGCCCGCGCGGAGTGACCCGGGCAGTGGCCTTGCCTCACGGACCGTGACGCCATGGGGTGGTTTTTACGGGGTGCGACGGCGCGGGGCCGGGGGTATTGTTCGCGTCCGGCAACGGATGTTCGATACGCATCCCGACGCGACGAGAAGAGGGAGGTGGGACCGATTACCGCCGTAGCAGGCGGGGCGCTCCCGCCCTGTGTCCGAAGGCCACCCTCCTCCAGGTGAGCGGGGGCCGTCGGCCGCCCGGGAGCGCCCCAGTACCCCGGAAGGCTCCCAGGCTTCATGTCACCGCATTCCGCACGTCCCGCACATTCCACGCGTGCCACCCGTTCTGCCCGTGATGCGCGTGCCACCCGTTCCGCTCCTGCCGCGCCGCCCGAGCCGGACCCCCGTATTCAGCCGATGTCCGAGCCCCTCGGCGAGCCGATGGCTGAGCAGATGTCCCAGCCGGCGCCCCAGCCGATGTCCCAGCAGATGTCCGAGCCGATGACCGAGCTGGTTGCCCGACTGCGGGCCGCAGGCTGCGTCTTCGCCGAGGACGAGGCGCGGCTCCTGTACGGGACAGCGCGCACCGCGGCCGAGCTGGCCGCGATGACCGGGCGGCGCGTCGCCGGGCACCCGCTCGAACACGTCCTGGGCTGGGCGGAGTTCGCCGGTCTGCGCGTCGAGGTGGGCCCCGGGGTGTTCGTGCCCCGGCGCCGTACGGAGTTCCTGGTGGAGCGCGCCGCTGCCGCCGCTCCCGCCGCGTCCCGGCGGGAGCCCGCTGTCGTGGTGGACCTGTGCTGCGGCAGCGGCGCGGTGGGCGCCGCCGTGCTGGCCGCGCTCGGCGGGCGGGGCGAGCTGTACGCCGCCGATCTGGATCCCGCCGCCGTCCGCTGCGCCCGGCGCAACCTCGCGGGTGCGGGCGGACTCGTGTACGAGGGCGACCTGTTCGCGGCGCTGCCCGGTGAACTGCGCGGACGCGTCGATGTACTGACCGCGAACGTCCCCTACGTCCCCTCGGACGAACTCGCGCTCCTGCCCTCCGAGGCCCGCGACTTCGAGCCGCGCGCCGCACTGGACGGCGGCCCCGACGGACTCGCCCTCCTGCGGCGGGTCGCCGCCGAGGCCCCCGACTGGCTCGCCCCGGGCGGATCGCTCCTCACGGAGACGAGCGCCCACCAGTCCGGGGCGGCGGCCCGCCTCCTGGAAGCCGCCCTCTTGACCGTGGAGATCTCCCATTCCCCCGACTTCCCGGCCACGACTCTGACGGCGACGCGGCCCGGCTGAGCGGACCGCGGTGGGCCCGGACCGTCCCGAACCGGGACCCGGACCGTCCCGAACCGGGACCCGGACCGTCCCGAACCGGGGGTGCCGCACGACGGGGGCGACGGCGGAGGGCGAGGGCGCGGGGCGTACCGGGGGCGCCTCAAACAGACGGCAGTTGGGACTCGGCCTCGTGCAGGACCCCGGTGACCGCCTCCGCGAAGCGGACGTCGCACGGGTGCGGGGTGCCGGTGCGGGCAGCGTCCAAGACGGCGCCCACGGCTTGGGCGAAGGCCACGTCCGGGGCCTCCTCGCGCGAGGGGAGGGCGGCCACGCCCGCCGGTCCGCGCACCTCGGCGGTGACCCCCGCCGCGGCTGGTGTCACCGAGTGGCTGAGCGCGCAGGTGCTGGAGGCTCCCGACTCGTGCCGCAGTACGAGGTGCACGGTGTCGCCCACGGCCCCGCGCACCGCTGTGACCTCTGTCACGGCGCCGAGCAGCGGCAGCAGGACGGACAGCGCGTGCGGCCCCACATCCCACAGGGCCCCCTTCTCGCGCCGCCACGGCGAGGCCGCGTACGGGGACTCCGCCCCGCCGAACACCGGGGAGAGCCAGTCCGCGCGGCCCACCTGCCAGCCCGTCTCTCCGGCCTGCTGCCGCAGCCACCGCGCGGTGGTGTCGCTGAAGTGGAGGGTGAAGAAGACGACGGAGGCCACCCCCGCCCGCTCGACGGCGGCGGTCACCTCGCGCGCCGCCCCGGGCGTGGTGGCGACGGGCTTGTCCAGCAGCAGATGACACCCGGCCCGCGCGGCCCGTACGGCCAGCGGCGCCTGTACGTCGGGCGGCAGCGCGACGGCGACCGCGTCGCACTCGGCGAACAGCGCGTCGGCGTCCGCGTAGGCCCTCGTGCCCAGGCGCGCGGCCTGCGCCTCGGTGGCTTCGGCTCGGCGCCCCCACACGCCCACCAGTTCCACGTCCTCGTGCGCCACGAGGGCGGGGCCGTGTGTGCGGTCCGCCCAGGGGCCGGTGCCCAGCAGTCCAAATCTCATGGCGGCAGCGTAGGAGATACGGCACCGTAGGGGACCGCCCCGATGCGCCCGCGCCGGCCGTCCACGAGGGGGGAGTTACGGGGATCCGGCGCGCGGCGGCGAGGAGTGCGCGGGGGGTGTGGAACGCGGAGGGCATGGCACGCGAAGGGCGCATGGAGCCCGTGAAACGCGGGGAGTTCGGGGCACCGGGGCGGCGGCGCACGCCCCGGGCGCGCACCTCACGGACGACGCGACCGGCGGACAGC
Organism: Streptomyces axinellae; assembly: GCF_039532135.1. Lineage (NCBI taxonomy): Bacteria > Bacillati > Actinomycetota > Actinomycetes > Kitasatosporales > Streptomycetaceae > Streptomyces > Streptomyces axinellae. The sequence continues at coordinate 406,895 of NZ_BAAARJ010000003.1, read as the reverse complement.
ACGAGTCCCGAGGGTGGTGCTAGGTGCACCAAGGTCCGGTGGCTCGCGCCAGTGCGGCGCCCGGGGCCGGAGCCGCAGACTGACGGAGTGCCTGGCGAGCGGGCATACGAGAACGGGGCAAGCCAGGGTGAATGAGATGAACGGGACGATGGCGAGAAGCGACGGCGCGGCGCGAGCGGCACGCGCGGCGCCGGCCGCCCTGCGGCCGGACCGGCAGGCCGACGGCCGGGCCGGCCCCGGCTCGCGCGGGGGACGGTTGCGGTCCGCGGGGCTCGCGGCCTCGCGCGGGGTCGTGCTGGCGTTCTTGTCGCTGGCCGGTTCCCTGACACTGTTCATCATCACGGTGGTGTCCCTCGCCCTCCTCCTGACGGGAGTGGGTTTCCTCACCACCCCATGGGTCCTGCACGCCGTGCGGACACACGCCGACCAGCGGCGGGTTCTGGCGGGCGACTGGGCGGGGACGCGGCTTCTCGCCCCCTACCGCCCGCTGCCCCGGACGCGCGGGGGCGTCACGGGCCACATCGAGTGCTGCCTCCTCATGCTCAAGGACCCCGCCACCTGGCGGGACCTGATCTGGCTGATCGTCGATGCCACGGTCGGGTTCGCCCTCGCCCTCCTCCCGCCCGCCCTGATCACCTACGGTGTGGAGGGCTGGGTGGTGCTCTGCGGCCTGTGGCGTGCCGTCGCCGGCGACTACTGGTACGGCTTCGTCCATGTGGAGAACGTGGGGGACGCCGTGCAGTGCGCCCTGCTGGGCACCCTCTTGCTGCTCCTCGCGCTGAACGCCGGCCAACACCTGGTGAAGGCCCACTTCCAGGTCGCCCGGGCCTTCCTGTCACCCACCCGAGAGGCCCTGCTGGCCCAGCGAGTGGAGCGGCTCTACGAGACCCGGCACGACGCGGTGGGCACATCGGCCGCCGAACTCCGCCGCATCGAACGCGACTTGCACGACGGCGCCCAGGCCCGCCTGGTGGCCATGGGAATGAGCCTGGGCACCATCGAGGCCCTCGTCGAACACGACCCGGCGAAGGCCAAGCAGCTGATCGCCCAGGCACGGGAGTCCTCGGCCGAGGCGCTGACGGAGCTGCGCGACCTGGTGCGGGGCATACACCCTCCCGTGCTGGCGGAACGCGGCCTCGGCGATGCGGCGAAGGCGCTCGCGCTGCGCATGCGGGTTCCCGTCGAGGTGGACATCGACCTGCCGGGCCGCTTCGACGAACCGGTGGAGACGGCCGCCTACTTCGCCACCAGCGAGATCCTCACGAACGCGGCCAAGCACGCGGAGGCCGACCGGATCTGGCTCGACATCGGCCACACCTATGACGCGGGCGGCATGCTCCGGATCACCGTCACCGACGACGGCAAGGGCGGCGCCGACCTCACCAAGGGCTCCGGCATAGCGGGCATCGAACGCCGCCTCGGCCAGTTCGACGGCGTCCTCGCCCTCACCAGCCCGCCGGGCGGCCCCACGATGGTCACCATGGAAATCCCCGGCCTGCCGGTCTCCTGGTAGTGCCCGGCCATGCCCCGGGCGCCGGGTGCCGGCCGTTCCCGTGGTCAGCGGGCGGCGCGTCGGCGCCGGAGGCGCGCCAGCCTCGGCGGGACGGCGAGCAGCAGCAGGCTGTAGTACTGCAAGGCGGGTACGGCGAGCGCGATGACGAAAGCGGTGATCAGGGCGAGGACGTTGAGGTAGCTCTCGGTGTACAAGTCCTCGGTCCTCTGGCGGGCCGCCCGGCCGTCTTCCTCCAGGAGCGCCGGGGTGGTATTCAGGATCCTCAGCATCGCGAACCGGCAGACCGTGCTGGCCAGGAGCACCGCGTAGTAGAACGCCGCCACGAACCGGTCGCGGCCGAAGGTGCCGATCATCTCCGTCGGCAGAGGAAGTACGACGACCGAGAGCAGCCACCCCATGTTCCACACCGTCAGGGAGCGGGTGAGCTTCGCGACCGTCGAGAATGTCCGGTGGTGCTCCTGCCAGATGTTCGCGATGACCGCGAAGCTGAGCAGGAAGCTCCAGATCTGGTCGAGATGACCGGTGATCACCTCGCTGGCGCCCTCGTGGGCGGACGCGGCCTCGGGGACGAGGTCCACCAGCGGCAGGATCAGCAGGGTGATGGAGATCGCGGTCACCGCGTCGGTGAACAGCACCAGCCGCTCCCCCGAGACACCCCCCTCGATCGTGCCCGGCGGGGGAGCCGACGGCTGTGCGGGGTCGGTCCCTCCTGTCTCGGTCTCGTCGGTGATGCCACTGGCACCCATGCGTTGCACCTTTCCCTTGTTCAGTCCGCCGCGCCTGCCGTCGCTACCGGAATCTGCTGGTCGTGGACATTCCAACGACCGGCGTGGACTCTACTCATGGCGACAGCGGGAAGTGGACGAGGGTCCGCAGCCGCGGATCCCCTGTGCACAGGGCCGTCTTGTCGCGGCGCGGCAGGAGCCCGGTGCGATGGAGCACACAGGAGCGCCGGACGCCCTCCTTCTGCGGAAGCGACCGTCCGGCAAAGACCGCCCCGGCCCTCGCCCAGCCCGCTGCACCCTCCACACTCAAGCCGCTGACCAGCACTGATGGATGAATTCGGTTGAAGTACATCCACCCGGAGCTGCAACGCCGCTTCACGCAGCGCGCCACCCACACGGTCACCTGGCGCAGCGACCACGGCGCCTTCGCCTCCCACGAGCCGGACACCGTCGCCCCGCTGGCCCGGCTCGCCCAGCTCTGACCCCCCGGCGCTCACCGCCACACCGCTCGCTACGGCACCGCGCACACACGGGAACCCGCAGCAGCACACGAACGCGGCGGGACACCTCCCGGACGGGGGCGCCCTGGGGTCTCTCGTGTGGATCTCCGGGTCCGCGACGACAGCTACGGCACCTCGCCGCGTTGTCGGAGCATCCGAGTACGCCCAGTACGAGGAAGCTCCTCCGCCTTGCGAGGCACCGCATCCGACGCCGCGGCCCGATCCACGAAGATCCACACGAGAGACCCCAGGCGGGGCGCCCCCGCACTTCACACGAGCGCCGACACCTTCTCCCGGTACTGCCGCACCGGCGCCGCGTCGCGGTAGGGCTCCAGCCGGCGTTCGAAGTCCCGCACATACTCGTGCGCGCGCACCGAGCGCATCTCGGCCGCCTGGTGCGCCGCCTCGACGCCCAGCGCGCACGCCTGCTCGATCTCCCCGAGCCCAAGCCGGGCCGAGGCGAGCACCACCCGGCAGAAGAGCCTGCTGCGGGCGAAGCCCGCGCCGCGCAGCTGGAGCGACCGTTCGGCATGCTGCGCCGCCGCGCGATACTGCTGCAAATCGCGGTGGCAGTGCCCGAACTCGTCGGCGAGCTGGGCCTCGTCGAAGAAGCGGGCCCACTGCGGGACCTCCTCCCCGGGCCGCGCGCTCTCCAGCGCCCGCTCCGCCCGCGCGAGCGAGGCGGTACAGGCCCGGACCTCACCCAGCACCCCGTGCCCGCGCGCCTCGGCGGCGTGCAGCAGCGCCTGGACGAGGGGTGCGGCGGACGTGCCCACACCCTGCTGCGCGACCCGCGCGAGCTGCACCGCCTCGCGGCCGTGCCCCAGGTAGACGGCCTGCCTGCTCATCGTCACCAGCACGTAGCTGCCGAAGGCGCGGTCGCCCGCGGCCTGGGTCAGCCGCAGGGCCTGGACGAAGTAGCGCTGCGCGAGCCCGTGCGCGGCGATGTCGTACGACGTCCAGCCCGCCAGCCGCGTCAGGTCGGCGGCGGCGCCGAAGAGCCGGCGGCCGAGCTGCTCGCCGTAGACGCCGCGCAGCATCGGTTCGGCCTCGTGCTCCAGGTACCGCACCAGGGCCTGCCGGGCGTGGCCGCCGCCGTAGGCGTGATCCAGGGCGCGGAACAGCTCACAGACCGAGCGCAGTGCCGCCACGTCGCCACCGGAGACCCGCTGGCCGGGACCGCGCTCGACCCGGTCGAGCCGCGCGGCCGACAGCGTGGGCCGGGCCATCACACCGGGCCCCGCCGCTCTCGTCGTCTGCGCGGGCACCCGCACCCCGCCGCCGTGCAGCAGGGCGGTGGCGCCGGGCCCGTGCGGCTGCGCATGCCCGTGCGGCTGCGCATGCCCGTGCCCCGGCCCGTGGCCGGCGGCGTGTCCTTGGCCGGGGCCGTGCCCGGGGCCATGTCCGGATGCGGGTCCGGCGCCCGGCCCGGACCCCGGGCCGGCCGGGGTCTGACCGGGTCCCGGCGGGCGGCCTGCGGGCCCTTCGGGCTCCGGGCCGCGCGCCACTCGCTCGTCGGCCCGGCCGATCAGCCAGTCGCGGCTGGGAACCACGAGCCCCGCGGGGGTGAAGGCGATCTTCCGCAGCTCGGCGTGACTGCCGGAGTCCTTGCGCCACAGGCCGCTGACGATGTCCACCGCCTCTGCCGGGGTCGCGGCGAACTCCAGTCCGGCATAGACCGGCGCGCACGCGTCCAGGCCGAGATCCTGGGCGGTCAGCCGCCGGCCGAGCCGACGGGTGAAGACCTCGGCGATCAGCGCGGGGGTCGTGCCCCTCGGCTGCTGTCCGCGCAGCCAGCGCGTCACGGAGGTCTTGTCATAGCGCAGGTCAAGACCGTGTTCCAGGCCGAGCTGATCCACGCGCCTGGCGAGCCCGGCGTTGGAGAAGCCCGCCTCGGCGATCAGCGCGGCGAGCTGGCGGTTGGGGATGCGCTGCTGGGATGACTGGGTCGCGTCGCTCACGGAGCCCCCAGGTCGTTCCATCGTCATCAGGTTTACGGTCTCCTGCCCTCGCGGCTTACGGCAGACGCCGGGGCGCCCTGCTGGAACGGCGCGAATGTAACGGGGCCCTCGCACACCGTTCGCCCCCTTCGTCGCGCATTCATCCGTACGTGTGAGCAGACAGCCACCTGCGGGGACAGCGCGCCCCGGCCGTAGAGTGGCGGTGGAGCGCGAGCGCGGATCCGCCGGGCCCGAGCGGTGGAACGAGGAGGAACGGCATGGGGCAACCCCTGGCGAGCAGTCGGCCGAGAAGTGAACTTCGCTTTGTCCACCTGGGGTTCGGCGCCGACGCGGTCGAATACCTGGAGGCGTGGGAGGAGCAGCGCCGGGTGCACGCGGCACGCTTCGCCGACGAGATCCCGGACACCTGCCTGCTGCTGGAGCACCCCGCGGTCTATACCGCCGGACGGCGCACCACCGACGACGAGCGCCCGCTTGACGGCACTCCGGTCGTCGATGTGGACCGCGGCGGCAAGATCACCTGGCACGGTCCCGGCCAGCTCGTCGGCTACCCGATCCTGAAGCTGCCGCGCCCCGTGGACGTCGTGGCGCACGTCCGCCGCCTCGAAGAGGCCATGATCCGCGCCTGCGCCGACCTCGGCCTGGAGACGACCCGGGTGGAGGGCCGCAGCGGGGTGTGGGTGCTGGGCGACCCGGTGGCGGAGCGCCCCTCGCTCCCCGGCCTCTCCCTGGACTTCGACCCCCGCCTGAACCAGGACGACTACGACGCGCGCCTGATGGGCCCCGAGTACGCGCCCTCCAACGCGGGCCAGCGCGGCGAGGACCGCAAGCTCGCGCAGATCGGCATCCGCGTCGCCAAGGGCGTGACCATGCACGGCTTCTCGCTGAACTGCAACCCCGACAACACCGGTTTCGACCGGATCGTCCCCTGCGGCATCCGCGACGCGGGCGTCACCTCGCTCTCCAACGAGCTGGGCAGGAATGTTCCGGTCGCCGAGGTGCTTCCCCTCATGGAGAAACACCTGCGCGAGGTTCTGGAGTCCGCGGACCCCATGCCGCGTGCGGAGGCAGCGAAGCCCACGGAGCCCGCCGCCTCCGTGCTGCGGGCCGTCTGAGCGGTCTGAGCGGTCCGTGAGGGCGGCCCCGTACCGCGGGTCCCCCTCATGGCCCGCAGGAGACCCCGTAAAGCGCAGGCGTAGGCTGATACCCGCCGCTGAATCGAAAGTACGTAGGGAGCCGGACGTGTCCGCTGTCGCACCCGACGGTCGCAAAATGCTCCGCCTGGAGGTCCGCAACAGCCAGACCCCCATCGAGCGCAAGCCCGAGTGGATCAAGACCCGGGCGAAAATGGGCCCCGAGTACAACGCCCTCCAGAACCTGGTCAAGAGCGAGGGCCTGCACACGGTCTGCCAGGAGGCGGGCTGTCCGAACATCTTCGAGTGCTGGGAAGACCGCGAGGCGACCTTCCTGATCGGCGGCGAGCAGTGCACCCGGCGCTGCGACTTCTGCCAGATCGACACCGGTAAACCCGCCGAGCTGGACCGCGACGAGCCCCGCCGCGTGGCCGAGTCGGTCCGCACGATGGAGCTGCGCTACGCCACCATCACCGGCGTGGCCCGCGACGACCTGGACGACGGCGGCGCCTGGCTCTATGCCGAGACGGTCCGCCAGATCCACGCGCTGATGCCCGGCACCGGCGTCGAACTGCTCATCCCCGACTTCAACGCCGAGCCCGACCAGCTCGCCGAGGTCTTCTCCTCCCGCCCCGAGGTGCTGGCGCACAACGTCGAGACGGTGCCGCGCATCTTCAAGCGCATCCGCCCCGGCTTCCGCTACGAGCGCTCGCTGGAGGTCCTCACGCGCGCCCGCGAGGCGGGCCTGGTGGTCAAGTCCAACCTGATCCTCGGCCTGGGGGAGACCCGCGAGGAGATCAGCGAGGCCCTCCAGGACCTGTACGACGCGGGCTGCGAACTGATCACCATCACCCAGTACCTGCGGCCCACCCCCCGGCACCACCCGGTCGAGCGCTGGGTCAAGCCGCAGGAGTTCGTGGAGCTGAAGCAGGAGGCCGACGAGATCGGCTACGCGGGCGTGATGTCCGGCCCGCTGGTCCGCTCCTCGTACCGCGCCGGCCGCCTCTACCAGCAGGCGATCGACGCCCGCCAGGGCGTGCACACGAGCACCGCCGGACAGGAGGCGCAGGAGGCTGCGTCCGCTACGTCTGCCACCTCGGCGGCGTAGCACGCGCGCGGTGCGCGTACGGCGAGAGGGGCGCGGTGCGCGTACGGGACGAATGTGGACGGACGGGAGCTGTGCGGCGGGCTCGGGAGTGAGCTTCGCCGCACAGGCTTTCGTGGACTTTGACCCTCCGGTCATCCGCTGGTAACACCGAGGCGTGACGCTGAAACCACGCACCGCCACATCGACCGCGATACCGGCCGCGACACCGCGCGCCGCATCACAGACGGAGGGGATCACTGTGCGGACCACCCTGCGCGCACTGGAGGGTCTGGAGCAGTTCCTGCTGGCCGGCGGCCGGCGCACAGCGCGGCACAACGCGTGGACGGCCGTCCTGGAAGACCGCCGCAGGGCCCGCGCCCGCCACGAGGCGGAGCAGGTCTTCGAGGCGGTCTCCCGGCCCAAGGCGAATTCCGCCGGCTGAGCCGCCACCCGGGGCCGGGGGACGACCGGGGCAGCGCCGGGGGAGGGCTGGGCCGAGGGGACCGCGGGGCATCCCGCACCGTAAACTTCCCCCCATGGCGAGGAAGGACAACAACACCGAGAACCCTGGGCGGCTCAAGCAGATCGCCCAGACGTACAAGATGACCCGGCGCGTGGACCGGAAGATCGGTTGGATCCTGGCCGGCGTGGGGCTCGTCACCTTCGGTGTACTCCTCGCGATCGGCTTCCTGATCGGCCACCCCGTCTACGTGGGCATCCTGGGCGTGCTCCTGGCGCTGCTCGCGTGCGCGATCGTTTTCGGCCGCCGTGCCGAGCGGGCCGCCTTCGGGCAGATGGAGGGCCAGACCGGGGCGGCGGCGGCCGTACTGGAGAACTTCAAGCGGGGCTGGCATGTGACCCCGGCCGTCGCGATGAACCGCAGTCAGGACGTCGTCCACAGGGCGGTCGGCAAGGCGGGCATCGTCCTGGTGGGGGAGGGCAACCCCAACCGGCTGCGGAGCCTGCTGGCGTCGGAGAAGAAGAAGATGGCACGCGTCGTGGGCGACGTCCCCGTCCACGTGGTGGTCGTCGGCCATGACGAGGGCCAGGTCGAGTTGAAGAAGCTGCGCACCCACATGATGAAGCTCCCCCGGGTGCTCCAGGGCGCGCAGGTCACCCAGGTCAACGACCGGCTGCGCGCACTCGGCGACCTGATGAGCAACATGCCCGTCCCCAAGGGCCCGATGCCCAAGGGAATGAAGCTGCCGAAGGGGCCGAACGGCCGCTGACGCCTCCCGGGGACGCACTGACTCCTCCCGAGGACGCCGAGCCTCCCGGGGGAGAACGGCGGACGACCCCGGTGGAGAACAGGAAAACGAGAAGAGGGCGGGCCCGCGAGACGGGCCCGCCCTCTCGTACGCGGTGGGCGCCCGGCGGCAGCCCGCGCACGTCAAGAGCTGTGGGCCGGATCCGCACGCCTGGACGGGTCAGATCCGCACCTGGGTGGTTCAGATCCGTACCTGGACGGCGCCGGAGAGCCGGTCGTGCAGCCCCCGGTTGTCGCGGTCCCAGATGAGGGCGGGGATGGCGAGCCCCAGCAGCACGGTACGCACAAGCGTGCGCCACACCGGCAGTTTGCCCAGGCCGTTCAGCGAGACGACGCGGAGGCCGAGCAGCCGCTTGCCAAGGGTGGAGCCGACCGTTCCGACAGTCAGCAGGGTCATGACCAGGAAGACGACCAGGGCCCAGTTGTTGGTGGCCTCGATCCGGCGGTCGGTCAGCGCGAAAGCGATGACGGCCGCGATCGCCCAGTCGATGAAGATCGCGCCGAACCTGCGGCCGATCGGCGCGATGGATCCGGGTCCGTCCTCGGGAAGGCCGAGCCGCTTCCCGCGGTAGCCGAAGTCGGCTCCCATGTCCTCCGCGGCAGCGCGGGGACCGGACAGCCACGATCCGATTGCTTCCCTGTTGTCCACCCGTCAACGGTATCGCGCCGTATTCCCCCGCCCGCGGCCCCCCGCGCACCCCGCTGGCGCGGCACGTCGCCGAAGCCGGGCGCCGGCCGCCGCCTGCTGGTTAACATCGGCGAAACAATCGGGTCATGCTGGAGAAATGGCCCCTGCCTATGGTCGGTCACCAGGCGCGCCCCCGCACTGTGCCCGCGCCCCGGAGCAAGCCCGTCCCGACGCGGCGGGACTAGGAGGACTTGGATGTTCCAGAACGCCGACGAGGCCAAGAAATACATCGCGGACAACGACGTCAAGTTCATCGACGTCCGCTTCTGCGACCTGCCGGGCGTCATGCAGCACTTCGCGGTGCCGGCCGAGTCCTTCGACCCGACCGAGAGCCTGATGTTCGACGGCTCGTCGATCCGCGGCTTCCAGGCGATCCACGAGTCCGACATGGCCCTGGTCCCGGACCTGTCCACGGCGCGCGTCGATCCGTTCCGCTCCGAGAAGCACCTCAACATCAACTTCTTCATCCACGACCCGATCACCGGCGAGCAGTACAGCCGTGACCCGCGGAACGTGGCGAAGAAGGCCGAGGCGTACCTCGCCTCCTCCGGCATCGCCGACACCGCCTTCTTCGGCCCCGAGGCGGAGTTCTACGTCTTCGACAGCGCCCGCTTCGAGACGAGGGCGAACGGCGCCTTCTACGAGATCGACTCCGAGGCCGGCGCCTGGAACACCGGCGCCCTGGAGGACGGCACCAACCGCGGCTACAAGGTGCGTTACAAGGGCGGCTACTTCCCCGCCCCGCCGGTCGACCACTTCGCCGACCTGCGCGCCGAGATCTCCCTGGAACTGGGCCGCGCGGGCCTTGAGGTCGAGCGCCAGCACCACGAGGTGGGCACGGCCGGCCAGGCGGAGATCAACTACAAGTTCAACACGCTGCTGGCGGCGGCGGACGACCTGATGCTGTTCAAGTACATCGTCAAGAACACCGCCTGGCGCAACGGCAAGACCGCCACCTTCATGCCGAAGCCGATCTTCGGCGACAACGGCTCCGGCATGCACGTCCACCAGTCCCTGTGGGCGGGCGGCGACCCCCTCTTCTACGACGAGCAGGGCTACGCGGGCCTCTCGGACACCGCCCGCTACTACATCGGCGGCATCCTGAAGCACGCCCCCTCCCTGCTGGCCTTCACCAACCCGACGGTGAACTCCTACCACCGTCTGGTCCCCGGCTTCGAGGCCCCGGTCAACCTGGTCTACTCCCAGCGCAACCGCTCCGCGGCCATGCGTATCCCGATCACGGGCTCGAACCCGAAGGCCAAGCGCGTCGAGTTCCGCGCCCCCGACCCGTCCTCGAACCCCTACCTGGCGTTCTCGGCCCTCCTCCTGGCCGGCCTCGACGGTGTGAAGAACAAGATCGAGCCCGCCGAGCCCATCGACAAGGACCTCTACGAGCTGGCCCCCGAAGAGCACGCCGACGTCTCCCAGGTCCCCACCTCGCTCCCGGCCGTCCTCGACGCCCTCGAGGCCGACAACGAGTACCTCCAGGCCGGCGGCGTCTTCACCGCCGACCTGATCGAAACCTGGATCGACTACAAGCGCACCAACGAAATCGCCCCGATGCAGCTGCGGCCCCACCCGCACGAGTTCGAGCTCTACTTCGACATCTAAAACGCCGGTTCGGGCCACCTGCGGGGTTGACTGGGGAACCTGCTGTGACCTGTGGAAACAGCGTTCAACGTTTCTCGTTGTTCCCAGCTCATGTCCATCCTCGTGTGCACCGGATGTGCACCGGGAGCCCGAATTGCTGATGCTGCGTCAGCCTTGTTGAGGGCCGCCATCCCGACTCCTGGGACGGCGGCCCTCGCCGTTCTTGCTCGGCCCCTCCCACCAGGACCGTGGGCTCTTGCGAGGGGCGACCCGTATCGAGGGTGCGGTGAGAAGGCACTCGCTCTCGACTCGGACGAGGCGGGGAGGGTGACAGCGACCTGGGGACCGGGCCCCGAGGATGGCTCCCGGCAGGGCCCTCCGCACAGCAGTTCAGGGGGAGGGAACTTGAACCTACGGCCCATAAGGCCCTGCGAAAGGTGGACCGGAGTTGCCGACTCGTCGAGAAGCGCTTATTGAACGTGCACCGCATCGCGGGTTCGGTTCCGTGCCAAGAGGGCTACTACGGCGTGCGCATGTACCGCGCCAAGAACGGCCCCTTCATGATCGGCGTCTGCATCCAACGCATGGACCTCTGCCTCCCCCTCGGCGAATTCGTCATGAGCCAACGCTGCGCCGAAGTCCGCAACTTCCGCGACGACGAAACCGCCCGCCTCACCGCCCTCCACCGCGCACCTGATCGGGAGCCGCACCGAAGCTGAGCACGTCCCGGTCCACCGGCGGTGAACGCATACTCGTGGGGCGGAGCAGCCCGCCCCTCAGCGACGCTTCTGACGACGGTTGTGGCGGTCGGGTTGCGGAGGGTGGGGTGTCGTCAGGTGCGGCACGTCGGTCCGCTGGCCCCGGGCGCTGTTGTCGCTGCGGGCGGTGGCGGCCTTGCGGTGTTTGTACGGCTGGATGGCGATGCGCGGTTCAGGACCTCGGCGCCGGGTGATCGTCCCATTCGGGATCGCTCAGTAGATGTCCTCGGTGACGACCCGGCCGCCGCGCACTCCGGTGGGAGGACCGCCACCGACCAGGGGCGGGCGGCCCCGCCTGCCGCCACCGATCCCGAGCGCCGGCTTCCGCCTCGCCGTCGCCCGGCCCTACCCCCACCCGCTCTCCGAGATCTGGGGGCCGTCGCCTGTCAGGTGGTGGTGGAGGGCGGCTGCGGTGGACTTCACGAAGGGGGTGGGGAGGGCGGTGGTGGGGGTCCAGCGGACGTGGGCGTGCTTGTGCGGCTCACGGTTTTCCGGGTGGCCGGACCACTCGTCGGCGGAGAAGACCACCGTGACGAAGCCGCCCGGGGCATCGACGCCCCAGGCGTTGTGGATGACATGGGCCAGGCGGAGGTCCTTCGGCCCCACGGTGACGCCGGTCTCTTCGTGCAGTTCGCGGATCGCCGTCGCGGTGACGGGCTCGCCGGGGTCGTTCTTGCCGCCGGGGAAGTCCCAGTGATTCGGGGCGAACTTGGCCTGGGGGCCGCGTTGGAGGAGCAGGACGTGGTCGGTGGCCCTGTCGTGGAGGATGACCGCGGCCACGAGCAGGGTCGCGGAGTCCCGGGTGGGCGGGAGGGCGGTGGGCTGGTCCGGTCGCGGGTGGGGCATCCGTGGTTCCCTTTCCATCTGTTCCATCTGTTCTGTCTGCTTCCGTCCGGTCAGGTCTGCTTCTGGTCTGGCGGGCTCTCCATGTCTTCCCGGCGTCTCCCCGCCATCTCATCGGCGTCTCCCCGCCATCTCTCCGGCAATCTCTCCGGCGTTTGACAAGTGTGTCCGCGCTCGCGCACCCTTTCACTACTCAATTAGTGAAAGGGTGGTTGCCGGATGGTCGAATACCGCATCGACCGGCGCAGCGGTGTCGCCACCTACCTGCAGATCGTCCAGCAGACCAAACACGCCCTGCGGCTCGGCATGTTGAAGCCCGGGGACAAGCTTCCCGCGGCACGCGAAGTCGTGGAGGCGCTGGCCGTCAACCCGAACACCGTGCTCAAGGCTTACCGCGAGTTGGAGCGGGAGGGCCTCGTCGAGGCGCGGCGGGGGCTCGGGACCTTCGTTCGCAAAGCGCTCGGCGCCGTGTCTGAGGACTCGCCGCTGCGCAGCGAACTCGACGGATGGGTGAAGCGGGCCCGGGAGGCCGGGCTGGAGCGGGACGACGTGGCCGCGCTCTTCGCCGCCGTGCTGGACGAGCACTTCGCGACCACCAGAGAGGAACGACGATGACCATGACCGCCATCGAGGCGGCCGGGCTCGGCAAACGGTTTCAGCGGCGGGGGATGTGGGCGCTGCGCGACTGCGCGTTCCGGCTGCCCGCCGGTCGCGTCTGCGCCGTCGTGGGGCCCAACGGTGCGGGCAAGTCGACGCTGATGGGGCTCGCCGCCGGGCTGATCGCCCCCAGTGAGGGCACGGTCACCGTGCTCGGCCGGCACCCCGCCGACGCCCGGCCGCGCATCGGGTTCGTCGACCAGACCAAGCCGCTGTATCCGCAGCTCACCGTCGCCGAGACGCTCCGCATGGGCGCCGACCTCAACCCCGGCAGCTGGGACGCGGCCACCGCGGAGCGCATCGTGGCCGGCGGCGACCTGAACCCCAAGGCGCGCATCCGCTCGCTCTCCGGCGGTCAGCGCACCCGCGTGGTGCTCGCCGTCGCCCTGGCCAAGCGGCCCGAACTGCTGCTGCTGGACGAGCCGATGGCCGACCTGGACCCGCTTGCCCGGCGCGAGCTGCTGGGCATCCTCATGGCCACCGCCGCGGAGCACGGCACCACGATCGTGCTGTCCTCACACGTGCTGGCCGAGTTGGAGGACTGCTGCGACTTCCTGCTGCTGATCCATGGCGGGCGCGTCCGCCTGGCGGGCGACATCGACGAGCTGCTGGCCGCCCACCGCCTCGTCGTCCGCCCCGCGCCGGAGGCCGGCGCTCCGGCCGACGCCGGTCCCCACGCCGATCCCGACGCCAACGTGCACTTGAACGCGAACGCCCATGCCCATGCCCAGACCGAGGCCGACGGCGGAACCGGAACCGGCGCCGGAACGGAAACCGGAACCCGAACCGGAAGCGGCGCCTGCGGGGGGATGGGGCCGCACACCGTGGTCGAGGCGCGTACGACCGGGCGGCAGCTCACGGCCCTCATCCGTCCCGCCGGCCCGCTGCCCGACGACTGGCAGGCCGGCGAACCCACCCTGGAGGAACTGGTGCTCGCCCACCTGCGCACCCCGGCGGCGCCCTCGCTGACCCTCGACCCCGTGCCGATGACGGATCCCGGACCGGCTCCGGACCCCGGCGGCGCCCCGGCCTCCACGTCCACAGCCACGTCATCCACGTCCAAATCCACGTCCGCCACTTCCGAGGAGACGGTCGCATGACCGCCGTTGCCCCCACCGCCCCCGAGCCCACCCGGCCCCCGTCGGCGGAGCCCCGGCGGGCCGCCGTATCCCGGCAGGCCCGCTGGCAGCTGCGGCTGCACCGGCCGGCGCTGTGGATCTGGGCGGGGCTCGTGCTCGTGCTCTCGGCCGCGCTGCTGTGGCTGTCGGGTCCGCTCACCGAGGCCGCGGCGGCGGCCTGGCGGCAGTACGACGCGTGCGGCATGAACACCCGGTGCACCTACGATCAGCCCGCGATCCTGCTCTACAAGGACGTCTACCAGTACCTCACCTACGCCGTCTTCGCCGTCCCCTTCCTCGTCGCCGCCTGGGCCGGGGCCACGCTGACCGGCCGGGAGCTGGAGACGGGCACGGCGCGGCTGGCATGGACCCAGTCGGTGTCCCCGGCCCGCTGGCTCGCCGTCGAACTCGCCGTCCCCGCGGCCCTCGTCACCGTGGGCGCCGGACTGCTCGGCGGGCTCCACCACGTCGCCTGGACCTCCGGGCGGGGCCACATCGACACGGCCAAGAGCTGGTACGACCCGGCGACCTTCTTGACGGGCGGACCCGTCATCGTCGCTCTCGCGCTGGTCGGCCTGGCCGCCGGTGCCCTGGCCGGCCTGGCCTGGCGCCGCGCCCTGCCCGCCCTCCTCACCTCCGTCCTCGTCACGGCAGGCGCCTTCGGCGCCCTCAACCTGGCGCGGCCCTACCTGTGGCCCAGCGCGACCCGCGTCAGCGGACTGGGGCCCGGCGCACCGGCAGGCGGGGGACTGGGGGTCGATGAGGGCGTCATCACCTCCAGCGGCGCCCGCCACCCCCTCCCGGAGTGCGGCGCCGGCCAGGCCCACTGCCAGGCCGCGTACGACAAGATCCACGCTGTCAGCTACTACCGCGACTACCACCCCTTCTCCCACTACTGGGCCCTCCAGCTCACCTCGGCCGCCGTGGCCCTCGTCTTCGGCGGGGTGCTGGTCCTCATCGCGTTCCGCCTGCTGAAGCGCCGTACCGGCGGGGTGCGCACCCAGGAGAAGAGCGCCGCGTGACCGGCTTACGCGCCGCTGCCCCGTCCCTGCCGCGCCGCTGCGGTATCCCTGCCGTGCCCCGCCCGCCCCCGCCGCGCCCCTGAAGAGGCGCGGCGGGGGCGGGCCGTCATCGTGCTCCCGGCAGAGGGGAACGCCGCCCTTCCCGGCAGAGGGGAACCCTGTTCGAACGCGCGGAAAGGCGGGGGTATCATGTGAGCACCGCCTAGCTCGAAAGATAAATCTGTGACTGCCAACGATGACGCGTTCACCAACTGGAAGCACCGCGAGGAGATCGCGGAATCCATGATCCCGATCATCGGGAAGCTGCACCGCGAGCAGGACGTGACCGTCCTGCTGCACAGCCGCTCATTGGTGAACAAATCAGTGGTCAGCATCCTCAAGGCCCACCGGTTCGCCCGGCAGATCGCCGGTGCGGAACTCTCGGTCACCGAGACCCTGCCGTTCCTGCGGGCTCTGGCCGACCTCGACCTCGGGCCCTCTCAGATCGACATCGGCATGCTCGCCGCGACGTACAAGTCCGACGACCGCGGCCTCCCGGTGGCGGAGTTCACCGCGGAGGCGGTCGCCGGGGCGACGGGCGCGAACAAGATCGCGTGCCGTCGGCCGCGCGACGTCGTCCTCTACGGATTCGGCCGCATCGGGCGGCTGCTCGCCCGGCTGCTCATCGAGAAGGCCGGCTCCGGCAACGGGCTGCGGCTGAAGGCCATCGTCGTGCGCAAGGGCAGCGGCCAAGCCGGCCAGGACCTGGTCAAACGAGCCTCGCTCCTGCGCCGCGACTCCATTCACGGCCAGTTCCAGGGCACCATCACCGTTGACGAGACGAACAGCCGGATCATCGCCAACGGCAACGAGATCCAGGTGATCTACTCCGACGACCCGACGACGGTGGACTACACCGAGTACGGCATCGAGGACGCCGTACTCATCGACAACACCGGCAGGTGGCGCGACCGCGAGGGCCTCTCCAAGCACCTGCGGCCGGGCATCGAGAAGGTCGTACTGACCGCACCGGGCAAGGGCGATGTGCCCAACGTCGTGCACGGCGTCAACCACGACATGATCAAGCCGGACGAGCAGATCATTTCCTGCGCGTCCTGCACCACCAACGCCATCGTCCCGCCGCTGAAGGCGATGGCGGACGAATACGGCGTCCTGCGCGGCCATGTGGAGACCGTCCACTCGTTCACCAACGACCAGAACCTGCTGGACAATTACCACAACTCGGAACGCCGTGGCCGCTCGGCGGCGCTCAACATGGTCATCACCGAAACCGGCGCCGCCTCCGCCGTCGCCAAGGCGCTGCCCGACCTCCAGGCGAAGATCACCGGCAGTTCGATCCGGGTCCCGGTGCCGGACGTCTCGATCGCCATCCTCAACTTGCAACTGGCCCGGGAAACCGACCGCGCCGAGGTGCTCGACCACCTCCGCGAGGTTTCCCTGACCTCACCGCTCAAGCGTCAGATCGACTTCATCAGCGCACCCGACGCGGTCTCCAGCGACTTCATCGGCTCGCGCCACGCCTCGATCGTGGACGCCGGTGCCACGAAGGTCGAGGGCGACAACGCGATCCTGTACCTCTGGTACGACAACGAGTTCGGCTACTCCTGCCAGGTCATCCGCGTCGTCCAGCACGTCTCCGGCACGGAGTACCCGACCTACCCGGCGCCGGCGCCGACGGTCTGAGGCCGAGGACGCGCGATCCGGGAGCAGGCTCCGCCAGCGGCGCCGCGCGGTTGCTGTTGGCGGCCCCGGAATTCACGGCAGGAGCCTCTCCGTTGTCGATAGGTGACGCGGGTCCCGCCGCTGTAGGCGGCAGTGCGTCCCCATCCGCGTACGGCTACCGCGCCGCAGCGCGGAAGGATCCGCCGTCGCCGAATCGCCTGTCGCGGTCGGCGGCTGCGGCGAAAGTCGCGCTGCTCCTGCCTGAAACCCTCACCGACTGGCGCCAACTCCCCGTGACGACCGATGGGTCGCAGGCGGCGGGGTGGATATGCCGGGGGATCGCCTGGTAGCACGAGCCAGCCTCCCGCCCGCGGAAGGGATGGCTCAGGCAGGGCCTGCGAGTACATCGTCCGGGGCGCCAGGGCCCGCCGATGCCGATCGGAACCCCTTCTGCCTTCCTGGCCGCTACACCGCCGGCCAGCCTCGCAAGGGGCAGGTGCACATCACGCGGAGGCCGGTCGAGGTGATGCAGGAACTGGTGAAGATCTGCCCTCCCGCTGGCACCGTTCTCGGCCCCTTCGCCGGATCGGGCTCAACCGGAGTGCCGCTCTCATCCAGCCCGAGCGCCCCCGGCCCCGGTGCCGACCGGTCCGGTATTCCGTGGCCGGGAATCGAAGGCCGGGCAACGCTTCCATGTCGGCTCGATCAGCGACTGCAACTCCCGCTCCGCCGCCGCACCCGGTATCTCCGTCGCCCGACCGCCTTGGGCCCGGAAGACCTTCAGGTCGCCCATGCGCGCTCTTCTCCGCTCCAGCACGATGCGCGATCGCTGCGGGGGGAAATCGGCATGGACGCCTGTCTATTCTCCGGGAACGGGTGCGCGCCCTCGTGGCTGTCGTCCCGGAGTACCTCGGGCTCGGTCCGAAGCCGACAGCGGACTCTCGGGCGAGCGCCCGGCGTAAGGGCTGGTGGGAGGCCGGGACGTTCTCGCTCTGTGCGCGGCACCCAGCGGCTCTGTCTTCACGGCGGTCAGCCGCACAGGCGAACTTCTCGTTCGTATCCTGCGTTCAGTGGGATGCGTGGTGGAGCTTCGTTGAACCGAGGGGTGAAATGTCCGAATCCCTGATTGTTGCTCAGAACGGTCGCGTCTCCCGGTAAACGCCCAGGTCAGCAACCTCGACCCGCGCGCCGGGGATGCGGGAGAGCAGCGCGAGGGTCGCGGCGGTGCCGGCCTCGGCTTCTGGTGGCAGTGGCCGTGGTAGAGCAGGCGGCGGTTGGCGGGCCAGGTGTCGTCGCGCAGGTGCAGGCGGCCCTCGTCGATGGCCTCGACGAGGAGTTCCTCCACCTGGCGGACCCGTCCGGCGAGGTCCTGGACGGCGGGGTCGCCGGGGAGCAGGGCCTTGTGCTCGTCGCGCAGCGTCATCAGGCAGGAGGGCTCGCAGCCGACGACGGGGGAGCCGGGGGCGCTCTCTTGGGTGAGCGGCCGGGAGAGGTGGGCGGCCTGGGTGCGGGCGTCGTCCACCAGGCCCTTGGACAGGCTCGACCGTCCGCAGCACCCGCGGCTCTCCAGCCGTACGCGCCGGCCCGCCTGCTCCAGCAGTTCGGTGGCCGCGCGGCCGATGGCGGGTTCGGCGTAGGTGGTGAACGAGTCGGCCAGGAACGTCAGTTCGCTCTGGGGGGCCGCCGATGTCGGGACACCCGCGCGGGTGGCGGCACCAGCGTGGGGGGATCCGCTGCTGTGACGGCACCCCCGGCGGACTGATGGCGTGGGGCTTCAGCCTGGTGATCGTCGTACCGCTGGTGACCTGGGGAGTGTTCGTGGTGCCGGGCTGGCAGGGCTGACAGCGGACCGGCGGACCGGCGGACCGGCGGGCCGTCCGGGGGTGGCGGGCCGGGCTCTCCGCGGGGCCCGCCGCCGGGACGCCGTACCGCCCGCTCCGGCCGTCCCGGAGATTTCCGGGAAAGGGGCGCTGTCCGCATGGGCCGCACCACGAGATATCTTGATGTCGAGACGATGTAGACGCGAAGCGGAGTAGCGGTGACTGACTCGACCATCATCTATACGCACACTGACGAGGCCCCGGCCCTGGCGACGTATTCGTTCCTGCCCGTGGTCGAGGCATACGCCTCCACGGCGGGTGTCGCCGTGGAGAGCCGCGACATTTCGCTGGCCGGGCGGATCATCGCCGGCTTCCCCGAGCGTCTGGAGGAGGGGCAGCGCATCGAGGACGCCCTCTCCCAGCTCGGTGAGCTGGCCAAGACGCCCGAGGCCAACATCATCAAGCTGCCGAACATCTCGGCGTCCATCCCGCAGCTCAAGGCCGCCATCGCGGAGCTCCAGGAGCAGGGCTACGCGCTGCCGGACTACCCCGACGACCCGAAGACCGACGAGGAGCGCGACGTACGCGAGCGCTACGACAAGGTCAAGGGCAGCGCCGTCAACCCGGTGCTGCGCGAGGGCAACTCCGACCGGCGCGCCCCCGCCTCGGTCAAGAACTACGCCCGCTCGAACCCGCACCGCATGGGCGCCTGGTCGGCCGACTCCAAGACCAACGTCGCGCACATGGACGGCGACGACTTCCGCTCCACCGAGAAGTCCGTGGTCCTGGCCGAGGACGGCGTGCTGCGCATCGAGCTGACCGGCGACGACGGCAGCACCACCGTGCTGCGCGAGTCGGTGCCGGTGCTGGCCGGTGAGGTCGTGGACGCCTCCGTCATGCGCGTCGCCGCGCTGCGCGAATTCCTCGCCGCGCAGGTCGCCCGCGCCAAGGACGAGGGCGTGCTCTTCTCCGTGCACCTGAAGGCGACGATGATGAAGGTCTCCGACCCGATCATCTTCGGTCACGCGGTGCGCGCGTTCTTCCCCAAGACGTTCGCCGCCTACGGCGACAAGCTGGCCGCCGCCGGGCTCACCCCCAACGACGGTCTCGGCGGCATCTACAAGGGCCTGGAGTCGCACCCCGAGGGCGCCGAGATCAAGGCGTCCTTCGACAGCGAGCTGGCGCAGGGCCCCGACCTGGCGATGGTCGACTCGCACCGGGGCATCAGCAACCTGCACGTGCCCAGCGACGTCATCGTGGACGCGTCCATGCCCGCGATGATCCGCACCTCGGGCCACATGTGGAACAAGGACGACCAGGAGCAGGACACCCTCGCGGTCATCCCGGACAGCAGCTACGCGGGCATCTACCAGGCCGTCATCGAGGACTGCCGCGCCCACGGCGCCTACGACCCGGCCACCATGGGCTCGGTGCCCAACGTCGGTCTGATGGCGCAGAAGGCCGAGGAGTACGGCAGCCACGACAAGACGTTCGAGATCCCCACCACCGGTACGGTGCGGGTGCTGGACGGCGCGGGCGAAGCCGTGCTGGAGCAGGCCGTCGGCGAGGGCGACATCTTCCGGATGTGCCAGACCAAGGACATCCCGATCCAGGACTGGGTCAAGCTCGCCGTCACCCGGGCCCGTGCGACCGGCGACCCGGCCGTCTTCTGGCTGGACGCGGGCCGCGCGCACGACGCCAACCTGATCGCGAAGGTCCGGCAGTACCTCGCCCTGCACGACACCGAGGGCCTGCGCATCGAGATCATGTCGCCCGTGGACGCGATCGCCTTCTCCCTGGAGCGCATCCGCCGGGGCGAGAACACGATCTCCGTCACCGGCAACGTGCTGCGCGACTACCTGACCGACCTGTTCCCCATCCTGGAGCTGGGCACCAGCGCCAAGATGCTCTCGGTCGTCCCGCTGATCAACGGCGGCGGGCTGTTCGAGACCGGCGCCGGCGGCTCGGCGCCCAAGCACGTGCAGCAGCTCGTCAAGGAGAACTACCTGCGCTGGGACAGCCTGGGTGAGTTCCTCGCGCTCGCGGTCAGCTTCGAGCACCTCGCGCAGAAGACGGGCAACGCGCGCGCCCAGATCCTCGCGGACACCCTCGACCGCGCCACGGGCACCTTCCTCGCCGAGAACAAGTCGCCCAGCCGCAAGCTCGGCGGCATCGACAACCGCGGCAGCCACTTCTACCTGGCCCTGTACTGGGCGCAGGAGCTGGCCTGGCAGACCGAGGACACCCAGCTCGCGCAGGCGTTCTCCGCGCTCGCCCAGACCCTGGCCGAGCAGGAGCGGACCATCGTCGACGAGCTGCTCGCCGTCCAGGGCTCCCCGGCCGACATCGGCGGCTACTACCAGCCGGACCCGGCCAAGGCCGCGGGCGTCATGCGCCCCTCGAAGACCCTCAACGAGGCGCTCGCCGCGCTGAGCTGACGCGCTCGCCGCGCTGAGCTGACGCGCTCGCCGCGCTGAGCCGAGGCATCCGGACGCGCCGGAGCCGAGGATCTCCCTGGGCTCCGGCGCCGGGAATCCCCTCGGCTCCGGAGAGGCATCCGGGCGCAGGAGAAGGGTCCCGTGAGTGGCAGTCCGCCGCTCCCGGGACCCTTCCGCTTACGTCGCGTTACCTCGCACCGGGGCGTCACGAGTTCCCGTACCGGTACGTCACACCCTGCGCCAGCGCGCGACCGCGAAGGAGAAGACCCCGAAGAGCGCGAGGCACAGCGCCACCGCCGCCAGCAGCCACGGTCCCGCCGGGGTGTCGGTGAAGGAGCGCAGGGTGTCATCCAGGCCCTTGGCCCTGTCCGGCTCGTACTCGACGGCCGCCCGCACCGCGAACGCGCCCGCCGCCGCGAATACCAGCCCCCGTGCCGCCCCGCCCGCGACACCTGTGCTGTCCACCAGCCGCCGCTGGCCGCGCGACAGCCGGCCCATGCGCAGCTGGTCGTGGTATTTGCGCAGCAGCGCCCTCACCGCCATCCACCCGCCCGCGACGACGACTCCGGCCGCCGCGATCCCCACCAGCCACTGCCCGCCCGGCAGTCCGAGGGCCCTGGCCGTCACATCCTGCGACTGCTTGTCGCTCGCGCCGCTTCCGCTTCCTTTGTCCCCCGCGGCGAAGGCCAGCACGGAGTAGCCGACGAACCCGTAGAAGACCGCGCGGGCCGCCGACAGCAGCCGTTTGCGCACCTTGTGCCCGTCCGGCTCGGCCGCGCCGAACAGCGCCTCGAACAGCCGCCACAGCGCCATGCCCGCCAGCCCGAGCCCCAGCGCCCACAGCAGGAAGGCGCCGAACGGCTGCCGCGCCACCTCCTGCAGAGCGCCGCCCCGGTCGGCCTGCCCGCCCCCGCCCTTCTCGCCGCCCGCGAAGGCGACTTGCAGCGCCAGCAGCCCCACCAGCAGATAGATGACGCCGCGCGCCGCGAACCCGGCCCGCGCGGCCCCACTGACCACGGGGCGCGCGTTGGCCCTCGCTCTGCGCGTGTTGCCCCGGCTGTACGCCCTTGCGACGGATATCCCCATAACCCCTCCGATACCTCGCACCGACGGCTTCTGGCGCGGGTGCCCCGGAGCGGACGGAGCACACGCGGTAGGCGGGGAGTCGGCGGCCATCGACCGGCCGGTGGGCCCCGGCTACGCCCTGCCCGGAGACGTGCTCGGGCGTCCTTGGGGGCTGAGGCCCTCCACGAACATGGCCAGGAGGCGTGCGGCCTGCCGGGCGGGAGTCTGGTGGTGTTCGGTGGCCAGTGCGATGCCCACTGCGGCGGTCAGCAGGTCGTGGCTGGTCACGTCCGGCTTGACGGCCCCGTCCCGCTGGGCGTGCCGCAGCAGTGTGGCGGCGGCGGTTTCGAGCGCTGTCCCGCAGGAGGCGGGGGAAGCGGCTTCGGTGGGCGGCTCGTAGGCGAGGGTGTCGGCGAAGCCGCGGGCGGAGACCGAGTAGTCCACGAGGTCAGCCAGCCACGAGAGCAGGGCCGCGCGGCTGTCGCCGTCGTCGCTCAGCTCGCCCGCCCGCGCGCAGAGGGCCTGCACGCGCTCCCGGAAGACGGCTTCGAGCAGGGCCTGACGCGTGGGGAAGTGGCGGCGGACGGTGCCCGAGCCGACGCCCGCGAGGCGGGCCACTCGTTCGAGGGAGGCCGACGCGCCGGACTCCG
The DNA here is from genome assembly GCF_039532135.1 of Streptomyces axinellae. Lineage (NCBI taxonomy): Bacteria > Bacillati > Actinomycetota > Actinomycetes > Kitasatosporales > Streptomycetaceae > Streptomyces > Streptomyces axinellae. The sequence continues at coordinate 384,398 of NZ_BAAARJ010000003.1, read as the reverse complement.
CGATCTCGTCCTCGGCCACGGCGAGGATCCGCTGGTAGTTGCGCAGCGCGTCCGAGCGCTGACCGGTCATGGTCGCTCCAGGTTGCTGGGTGGTGATGACGCCGGGTGGTGATGTCGCTGAGGGGTGTCGCTGAGGGGTGATGTTGCTAAGTGGCGGGGCCCGCCATATCGTATCCAACAGAAAACGGCGGGCCCCGCCGTTTCTGTCTGCCGAGCCAGAAGGAATGCCGCGATCATGAATACCTCTGCTGAATCAGTGCTGGTCACCGGCGCCACCGGGCGTCAGGGCGGGGCGGCGGCCCGGGCGCTGCTCGCCGTGGGCACGCCGGTCCGCGCGCTGGTGCGCGACCCGCACGCGCCGCGCGCCAAGGCCATCGAGGCCGAGGGCGCGGAACTCGTCCGGGGCGACCTCGCCGACCCGGACTCCCTCGCTCCGGCGGTGCGCGGAGTGGGCGCGGTCTTCTCCGTGCAGATGCCGCCGATGACGGAGACCAGCGTGGACTTTGCCGGAGAACTGGCCCAGGCCACGAACTTGATCGCGGCGGCACAGGCCGCCGGGGTCCGGCAGTTCGTCCAGTCCTCCACCGCCGGTGTCGGACGGCATACGCAGGCCCCCGGCTGGGCCGAAGGGCGCTGGTCGGCCATGGAGGAGTACTTCACCACCAAGCAGCGGATCCTGGATGCGGTGCGCCAGGCGGGCTTCGCCCGTTGGACCGTGGTGAAGCCCGCGTTCTTCATGGACAATCTGCGCGCGCTCGTGCCGCACGGCCCCGAAGGCGGGCTGGCGACGGTCCTCAAGCCGGACAGTGAGCTGGCACTGGTGGCCGCGGCGGACATCGGTGCCGCCGTCGCGCACGCTGTCCAGGATCCCGACCGCTTCCACGAGGTGCGGCTGGAACTGGCCGGTGACCGGCTGACGATGCGGCAGATCGCCCGCACGCTGTCCGCGGTGTGGGGCGTTCCGGTGGTGGCGCCCTCGATGGACCTGGCCGAGGCGCTCGCGGCAGGCATGCCGGCGTGGGGCGCCGGCCACGAGTGGAACAACGCCGTCGTCCAGCCGGCCTACCCGCAGACCGCTCGCTCCCTCGGTATTCCGGTCACCGCGTTCGCCACCTGGGCACGCGAACACTTCTCGGCGGCCTGACGGCGACGAGGGCCGGGGCGCACCGAACTGTTGGCCGGATAGGGCTCGTTGGGGGCATTGCCGCTGGGTAAGGCATAAAGAGCTGTTCAACGGTGGTGTCATATGTCCCGGGCATGTACGGGGACGTCGGGCGGGAGCGGTATATGGGCGCGGACAGCGACGGTTCACACCTCGCCGGAGGCGAGGAACCGCACCGCACGGAAGGCGCGGCGCGGCCCCCGGAAGACGTGGCGCACCCCGCGGGGGGCCATGCGCCGCATACCGGAGCCGAGGAGGCGCCCCGCGCGGACGGCGCCGCTCCCGCGCGCAACATCATCGACGGCCAGGTGACACTCAGCGGAATGACGGTGCAGGCCGGAGCGGTGCACGGCGGCATTCACGCGCACCTGCCGCCCGCGCCCCGGCCGATCCCGCGCCAACTGCCGCCTGTTTCCCGCCACTTCACCGACCGCGAATCCGACATCCGCGCGCTGAACGAACTCCACGCCCGGCGCGGAGCCTCCGCGCCACCCCTGATCGTGGTCACCGGCCCCGCGGGCGTCGGCAAGACCACACTGGTCACACGCTGGCTGAGCGGCCTCACCGAGGAGTACCCGGACGGCCACTTCTACGCCGACCTCCGGGGCCACGCCGCACACGGCGCGGCTTCCCCCGGCGAGGTGCTCGGACAGTTTCTGCGGGCCGTCGGAGCGCCCCCGGCAGCCGGGCTGGCCGAGCAGATGGCGCTGTGGCGCTCGGCGACGGCCCAACTGCGCATCGCCGTCCTGCTGGACAACGCGTTCACCGCCGCACAGGTGCGGCCCCTGCTGCCGAGCGGAGCGGACAGCCTTGTCGCCGTCACCTGCCGCAGGCGGCTGACCGGCCTGCGGACGGACGGCGCCGACGTGCACGAGCTGGGCTCCCTGCCACCCGTCGCCGCGACCGAACTGCTCCGGCGCGGCCTCGGCTCCGAGCGCATCGAGCGGGACAGCGCCGCAGCCGCACGCGTGGTCGCGCTGTGCGCGGGGCTGCCGCTGGCACTCTGCCTGGTCTCGGCGCGCCTCGCGGCCCGGCCGGAACAGCCGGTGGGAACGATGGCCGAGGCGCTCTCCAGCGAACAGGAGCGGCTCACCGTACTCAACGTGGAGGGGGAACGGGCCGTGCGAGGAGTGCTGGACGAGTCCTACGCCGGCTTGAGCGAGCCGGTGGCGCAGCTCTACCGCGCGCTCGGGATGCTGCCCGTGCTGGCCTTCGACACCCGCCTCGCCGCCGCCGTCTGCCAGGTGCCACCCGCGGAGGCGGAGACCCGGCTGGAGGCGCTGGCCGAGGCGAACCTGCTGGAGGACCACGGCGCGGCGGGATACCGCTTCCACGACCTCGTACGGCTGCACGCGGCCGAGCGGGCACGTGCGGCGGCGGACGACGATACCCGGGAGGCCACCGTGCGGCGGGCCTTCGATGTGCGGCTGGCGGCCGTCGCGGAGGCCGAACGGCTGCTGGTCCCCGCACGGCGGCCACTGGCCCGCGAACACGCGGCGCCGCCCGGGCTGGTGGCGCGCTTCGAGAGTCCGCCCGCCGCGCTGACCTGGCTGGACGCGCAGCGGCTCGACCTGATGCGCCTGCTCAGGGAAGCCGCTGCCAGGAAGTGGCACCACGCCGTCTGGCAGCTCGCGGACAGCATGTGGCCGCTCTTCCTGCGGCTGCGCCACTACGACGACTGGATCGAGGCGCACCGGCTCGGCCTGACCGCCGCCCGCCAGGCATGCGACGCGACCGCCGAGCGGCAGATGCTCACCTCGGGAGCGGCGGGCCTCAGCAGCCTCGGCCGGCTGCCGGAAGCCATCGAGTGGTACCGGATGGCCCTGGCGTCCGCCCGCGCCGAAGGCGCCGAACGCCCCTACGGGCAGGCTCTGTTGGGGATCGGTGCCTGCATGTACGAGTCGGGCCGGGGCTCGGAGGGCGTGCCCGTGCTGCGGGAGGCGATCGAGGTGTGGGAGCGCATCGGATACCTGCGGGGCGCGGCTTTGGCGCGGATCGTTCTGGGCGAGATCGCCCTGGAGGCAGGAGACCCGACGGCGGCGGTGGAGCACTTCGCCCATGCGCACCGCACGCTCGGCACCGTCGATGACCCGCACGACGAGGCCCGCGCGCTGGCCTTCCTCGGGTTCGCGCACGGCCGGGCCGGTGACATGGGGGCGGGCACCCGCGAACTGGCCCGCGCCCTGGAGGAGTTCACCCGTGCGGGCTCCGCGCACTGGCGGGGGCGCGCACTGGAGATGCTGGGCCTCCTGGCGGAGACCCAGCACGACGCCGGAGCCGCGCGCGCCTGGTACGAGCAGGGGCTCGCGGCCTGGAGCGGCGTCAGCTCACACGACGCGGCACGGCTGCGGGACCGGTTGCGCCGCCTTCCTGGCCCGGCGGGGCAGGACGAGTCCGAAGCCCCCCACCGCCCGCGCGGGCCAGGCGACGCGGACGGCCCGGCTCGCTCCGGAGGCACGGCAGAATCCTGACGCCCGCCACCTCCGGCCCACCGGCCAGGTGGCCCGCCGTGAGCCACCCGTACAGGCACGACGGCAGCAGCCGGGCGCCGTGGGGTGCGGCGAACCACAGGGTCGGACCCGTCCGCGCGGCTCCCGCCCACACCCCTCCCGCCCCGGGCAGGGCCACGAACGCGCAGCCGGGGTACTGCGCCAGCAGACTCCGCGACAGGGCCGGAAGCACGCCCCGGGGCCGGGGGCGGTGCCCGTACAGGACGTCGGCGCACTCCAGCAGTCCGGCCGGAGCGTTCCCGTCCACGTCCAGCGCGAGATGCAGCCCCCGCTCGACCGGCCCGCGCTGCCGCAGCGCGCGCGGCTGCCCCGAACCGCCCGGCCGCCGCGGGGCGTACGGCTGTCGCGGGGCGCCCCGGCGGCCGAGGCCGACGACCGCCGTGGCGACGAACCCGTCGGTCAGCGGCTGCGCGGCGGCCAGCGCGAGACCCGTGCGCCCGCGCCCGTCCGCGGCCTCGCCGCACAGCCACACCCGCGTCGATGCCGGTGCCCGGGAGCGCCGCCGCAGCGCGCGCCCCTCCGCCTCCCGCCCGTTCACGCGGTCACCTCCCACACCTCGTCCGCGTCGCCTTCCCGCAGCGGCGGCGGCATCGGCAAGGGCCGTGTCTCGGCCGGGTAGGCGGGCTGGCCCAGGCCCAGGTGCCGGTACATCAAGGCGCGCATGTTCCGGCTGAACCGCCCCGGCTCCGAGGTGATCCGGCTCGTGATGGGCGCGTACTCCTCCGGCCGGTACTCCTCCGCCGCGTACGCGAGCTGTTCCGTCAGCGGGCGGGCCGGACTGAGGGCGGGCGCGACGCGGGCCAACGCGGCGGCCGGGGAGCGCGGGTTGATCTCCTGCTCGGGTGTCGCGGCCAGCAGGACCGGGGCCCCGGTCAGGGTCGCGTAGAGCGTGGCCGAGCCGTGATCGCCGATGACCCAGTCGGCGCCCAGGACGGTGGCACGCCAGTCGGCGGTCGGCGGGACGAGGTGCACGCCCCACGCGCGGCACCGGGACAGCCACGACCGCACCTGCCACGCGCCGTGGCCGGACCACACGTTGGTGTGGATGAGCGCCACGACGCGGATGTCCGCCCGCCCTGCCTGCTCGGCGAGCCAGGGCAGTAACGCCTCGAAGCGGGTGAAGAACGACCGCGGCCCCCACGTGGTGGTCAGCGCCAGCAGCTTCTGCCCCGCGCGCAGACCGAGCGCCGCCCGGTAGCGCTCCCGCGCCGGCAAGCTGGCCGTCATCCGGTCGTGCACCGGGTCCCCGGCCACCGCGGCGAGCGGCAGCGCCCCAGGGAAGGTCCGGGCCAGCTCCCGCGTGTCGGCGCGGTGTGCGAGGACCACGGCGGCGGGCAGCTTCCCGCCGCCCGGTGCCAGGTCGCCCGGACGCAGCCCGGGGACCGGGGAGTTGGCCTCTCCCACCATGCGCTTCAGGAAGTTCGCCCCGTGCGGGACCATGACGACCGGCGCCCGCACCTCTTCCATGCCGCGCGGACCGGCCGCCAGCGCCAGATCGAAGCGCATCCGCACCGCCTGGCTCCATGGCACCACCGCGCTGCCGAGCCCCCGCAGGAACTGCTCCACGCCGTCCTGGAAGGCGTGCGGCGGCGCTGTGAACAGCACCTGAACCCTGAAGTCCGCCCCCAGCAGCGGGAAGATGTCGAGCAGCCGCCGCCCGTAGACGACGGTGTGCACGACCACCAGCACCGTCTTGCGGTCCGTCATGGTGAGCCACTGACGGCCGCCCGGCTCCTTCCCCGGAGCGTGTATGAGGCCATGTGCTTCTTCGAATGCAGGTAATGCCTCTTCGAACGCAGACAAACTGGGCCACCCCCGACTCTTCGAGATCGCTGCGCGTCTTCTGAAGAGCCTCTGCCCGGCCGGTGTGACGGATCCCTTGCCATGTCCTTGCAGAATCCTGGACCCGCACCGCACGGCCCCGCGCGGCGCTGCCCCGCACCGGCCCGCCCGGTGTGGAGCGTCGGACGGCGAGGTCCGGCCTCAGCCCCCGCAGTCGCAACAGCCGCAGCACTCACAGCAATCGCAGCTGTCGCAGCAATCGCAACCGTCGCAGCTTTGGCAGCAGCCCTCGCGGGACTTGCGGGACCAGGGGCCCTCGTACTCGCTCGCGCAGCACATCTTGCAGGTGCAGCACAGGCCCAGGAACACCCCGCACCCGGCGAGGAGCCCGCGCGGCGGCTTCCGGCCGGGCGGCTCCGGCGGCAGGTGGGGCCCCCAGCCGCCGGAGCCCCCCGGCCCGCCGCTGTGGCCGCCGTCTCCGCCGCCGGGCGGTATCCGGTCGCCCGCGTACGGGTGCTGGGGCCCGTTGAGCCCCAGCGGCCCCTGGCCGTAGGCCGGTTGACCCTGCGGTGGCTGCCGGCCGAACGGGTACGGGCCGCCCGGCTGCTGCCCTTGGTGGGCGCAGGTGGTGGTGCCGAACGCGCGGTCCACCGAACGGGGCAGCTCGTGCACCAGCAGCGTGTGGGCCAGCGCCGGGTCGGCGAACTCGACCTCGCGCAGCGCCAGGCGGATGCCGTGCAGCGCGTCGTCACACAGCCGCCGCGCCTCGGCGAGTCCGGCGCCGGTGGCGGTCAGCGGGTTCCAGGCGCCCTCGGCGGCGTCCGCCGCGCGGTCCTCCACGGCGTCCAGCAGATGCGCCAGCCGCCCGAACAGCCGTCCGGCCTCGGCGAGTGGCGCGGCGTTCCCCGGCCGCCCCGCCAGCTTCGCGGTGTGGGCGAACGCCGCCGAAGTGGCCGTCTCCGTCGGCTCGGTGACGGCCGTCAGCGGGGTGCCGGGGCCCGCGAGCAGTTCGATACCGGTCTGCCGGTCCACCGCCTCGACCAGCACCGCCGTATCGAAGCCCAGCGTGCCGCCCGAGCGCGCACCGGCCCGGTCCCAGCCGCGCGCGACCTTGCGCGCGGCGAGGGCGAGCGGGCGGCGGCGCAGCATCCCGTTGCCGTCGGCGATGTGGTCGCGGACCTTGGCCGAGGCCAGCACGAGGGAGACGGAGGCCGCCAGCCGCGCGCCCTCGCCCCGCGCCACCGAGGCGGTACGCATACCGCGCAGCGGGCACGGCCCGGCGGTGCGCCGGCCGGCGTCGGCGCGGCCGGTCTGCGCGTCGGTCAGCACCGACACCAGCAGCCCGTCGTAGTTGGTGGCGATCCGCGCGAACTGCCCGTGGTCCCCGCGCAAGGTGAGGCACAGCCCGCACAGGTGCGCCATCCACTCGGTTCTGAGCGCCTCGGAGAGGCGATGGCGGCAGGGCCTGACTATTCCGAACACCTGAAATCCCCCGTACGTCTGTGCGATACCGGTGCAGTACGGCGATCGTATCCACGATCGCCACGGCGCTGTCCACGGGCAGCGGCGGCGCCGTCTCAGGTGGCGCCGAGGCGGCCTCGTCTCAAGTGGCGCCGAGACGGGCCGCGTAGGCGCGGATCCGCTCGGCGCGCGGGGTGAGGCAGCAGCTCGCGCAGCGTACGGACTCCGCGCTGGTGTAGTAGAGGCAACAGGTGCGGCGCAGATAGCGCAGGTGTCGGCGGCCGGTGGCGCCGACGACCGCCACCGGCTCCCCGAGCCGGGCCAGCGCGGGCAGTGGCGCCGTGAACTCGGCCCAGCGTGCGGCGAGTTCCTCCGCGTCCAGGCGCGGCGGAGCGCACAGCGCCGTGGCGCAGCCGTGTGCGACCCCGCCGTGCAACTGCCGAAGACCGGCCCGGGTGGCGCGGTGCAGCGCCTCGGCGAGCGGCAGCAGATGGGAGTCCAGCACCGCCTCGTGCAGCGCGGGAAGCGCGGCTCGCCGGGCCTTTGCTGCCGCTCCCGGTGCTGCCGCGGGGTCGGCCAGCAGCGCCGGCACGCGCATCCGGACCCCGTCGATACCGTGCTGCCCCGGTCTGACCAGGACGTTGTGCGGCCGGAGGTCCCAGACTCGCCCGTCCAGTGCCCAGTTCAGTACGGCGGCGGCCGTGACGCGTCCGGCGTAGACGGCGATCAGGGTGAGCGCGGCGGCGTGCCGTGTACGGTGGCCGCTGCCCTGGTGCTCGGCATCCAGGAGCCGCTCCAGCTCCGGGGTGCCGGGCGCGAGCAGCCGGTCGGCGGGCAGCCATGCGGCGGCCTCGGAGGGTGGCGGCTCGCCCGCCAGGAGGTGGTAGCGGGCCCCGTGCGCCGAGGCGAGCCCGGTGAGAGCGGTCAGCGCCGTCAGCTCGTCCAGTGCCCGTGCGGGAGGGTCATCCAACTCCCTTTCTCTGGGCGGGTGTTGGGTCTCCCCTTGCTCCCTCATCGCGCGCTCACCCGGCCTTCGCGGGGTGCGGAGGCCGGGTCCGGGGGCAGGTAGACCACCGTCGGTGCCCCGGTCGTCGGATGGGTGCTCACCTCGGCCCGCACGCCGTACACCTCGGCCAGCATCTCCGCCGTCAGCACCTCCTCGGGCGTGCCGCTGCGAACGACGCGGCCGGAGTCGAGCACATACAGCCGGTCGCAGAAGTGCGCGGCGAGGTTGAGGTCGTGCAGCGCCAGCAGGTTGGTGGTGCCCAGGCCGCGCACGAGGGCCAGGAGTTCGAGCTGGTAGCGCACGTCGAGGTGGTTGGTCGGCTCGTCGAGGACGAGCAGGGACGGCGCCTGGACCAGCGCGCGGGCCACCAGCGCGCGCTGCTTCTCGCCGCCGGACAACCCGTCGAAGTTCCGCTCGGCCAGCGCCGTGCCGCCCGTCCGCTCCAGAGCCGCCTCGATGTACTCCGCGTCGCGGGCCGTATCCGCCTCCCAGAACCGCTTGTGCGGGGACCTGCCCATGGCCACCACCTGCCGTACGGTCAGTTCGAAGCCGCCGCTCGCCTCCTGCGGCACCGCCGCCACCCGCCGCGCCCGCTCCTTGACGCCGAGCGCCGCCGCCTCCGCGCCGTCCAGCAGGATGCGCCCGGCGGCGGGGGAGAGGGTGCCGTAGACGCAGCGCAACAGGGTCGTCTTGCCACTGCCGTTGGGACCGACGACGCCCACGGTCTCCCCGGGGCCGGCCTCCAGCGTCACGCCGTCGAGGAGCATGCGGTCGCGTACGGCGTACGAGACCTCCGCCACCCGCAACCGGGCCGCCCCCGCCCGCGCCTCCCGTGTGCTCACGCCGGCACCCCCTCGGCGCGCTGTCCGCGCCGCAGCAGCCACAGGAAGAACGGGCCGCCCGTCAGCGCCGTCAGGACCCCGACCGGAATCTCCTCGGGCGCCGCGACCGTACGCGCCGCCAGATCGGCCAGCACCAGGAAGACGGCCCCGCCCAGCGCCGAGACCGGCAACAGCGCGCGGTGCGCCGCGCCGACCGCCATCCGCGCCGCGTGCGGCACCATCAGCCCGACGAAGCCGATCGCCCCCGCGGCCGTCACCAGCACGGCTGTCACCAGCGAGGCCAGCACGAACGCCGCGGCGCGGAACCGCCCGGCATCCAGCCCCAGCACGGTGGCACCCTCCTCGCCGACCAGCAGCAGATCCAGCGGCCTGGCCAGCGCCAGCAGCAGCACGAGCCCCACCAGCAGCGCCGGCGCAGGCAGCAGCAGGCTGTGCCAGCGGGCCTGGCCCAGGCCGCCCAGCGTCCAGAACAGGATCGCCCGCAGATGCTCGGCCTGCGAGGAAGTCACCAGCAGCAGGCTCGTCAGCGCGGAGAGCACGTACTGCACCGCCACCCCCGCCAGCACCAGCCGCCCCGTGGTCAGCGTCCCGCCGCGCCGGGCCATCGCGTAGACGACGAGCAGCGCGGCCATCGCCCCCACAAAGGCGCCGAACGGCATGGAGACGGCGCCGACCCCGAGCACCACCACCACGACGGCCCCCGTGGAGGCGCCCGAGGAGATGCCCAGCAGGAACGGGTCGGCCAGCGGGTTGCGCACCAGCGCCTGGAGCACGGTGCCCACCAGCGCCAGCCCCGCCCCCACCACGGCGGCCAGCAGCACCCGCGGCAGCCGCACATCGAGCACGATCGTGGTGAACGGCCCCGCCTGCGCCTGCCCCGTCAGCACGCGCCACACCTCGCCGACCGGTATCCGGGCCGACCCCAGCGCCAGCCCCGCCACCGCGCCGAGCACCAGCAGGGCGCCCAGCACCCCGGTCACCACGAGGAACCGCAGCGGGCCCCCGCGTCCTCCGCCCCCCACGGCCTACGCGTCCGGGTGGAGCTGCCGGGCCAGCGCGTCCACCGCGTCCGGCACCCGGGGGCCGAGCACGGCCGAGGAGAGCGGGAGCACGGCGAAGCGGCGATGCTTGATCGCCGGGACGTCCGCCAGCGCCGGGTCGTTCAGCAGCCGCTTCTTCTTCGCCGCGACGGGAGTGCCGCCGTAGTCGTAGATCACCACGACCTCCGGCTTGCGCGCGACGACTTTCTCCCAGGACACATCGGCGAAGGTCTTGTGGATGCCGGAAAAGACGTTGCGGCCCCCGGCCCGGCTCACGATGTCGTTGCCGATCCCCGCGCCGCCCGCCGTGAACGCGGAACTGTCGCCGCTGTCGTAGACGAAAACGGACGGTTTCCGCACGCCCTCGAGCCGCTTCGCCGTCGCGGCGAGCTGCCGGTCCTGCCGCTTGAGCAGGGCCTCGGCACGCGCGGGGACACCGAAGACGCGGCCCACCTCGCGTATCTCGCGGTGGAGGGTGTCCACCCCCGCGTCCTTGGTGCAGCTCTCCAGGTTCAGCCGGGTGGCGACGCCGCTGTCCTTGAGCGCGGCCCGCTCGCGGCCCTCCGTCTTGTCGAAGGCGCTGGCGTAACCCCCGTAGACGAAGTCCGGGCCGGCCGCCAGCAGTGTCTCGGCGGACGGGTACTTCTTGGCCAGCACCTTGACCTTGCCGTACGCCTTCGCGTAGCGCGGCGAGATCGCGTCGTCGAGGTAGGCGGTGCCCGCCATCTTGTCCTGGAGACCGAGGGCCAGCAGGATCTCGGTGACGTGCTGGTTCATCGTCACGGCGCGCTTGGGCGGTGCGGTGAAGGTCGTCTTCACCCCGCAGTTGGTGACCGTGTACGGAAAGCCCTTGGCGGGGGTGCCGCCGCCCGCGGCGGCCGGTTTCGCTCCGCCGCCACCGCAGGCGGCAAGGGGGAAGAGCAGCAGCGAGGTGAGGCCCGCGCGCACAGCGCGGCGGGCCCCGGCCGGTATCGGCCGAGTCATGGCGCCTCCTCAGAGGATCCTCGTCCCCTGGCGTCGAGGTAAGGCGGCAGCCCAGTGTCTGACTCCCGGCCGGGCGCCGCGCGTTCGCGGGCGCCGGCCGGTCACAGTGGCGGGACCGTGCCGGGTTCACACCGGCTTCCTGGCCTCTGCCGCCTCGATCGAATTGTTGTACGCCGCAGTCTTCCACACGGGCAGAGCGCGGCGAACGGGCCCGGGGGCCGCCGCCCCCGCGAAGAGGCGTCCGAAGACGGCATCAGGCGCCGCGGGAACGAGCCCGGCTCGCCCACCTGCTTCGCCAGGAACAGCGGACAGGGGGAGTGCGTTTCGAGGCCGGTCTGTTCGACCGGGCTCCGCCCACGTGTCACACCTTCGAGTGTAAAAGGGTGGCCCCGGGAGACGCCGGGGTAGGTCGAGGCCGCAATCCGCCGCGCCGAGGCCGTCGCCCGACTCCGCCGAGGCCGCGGTCCGCCGTGCCTGAGTGGGGGGAACCACACGTTGCCGCAACCCTTCGAACTGCCCGACTTCTACGTCCCCTACCCCGCCCGGCTCAACCGCCACCTCGACGAGGCCCGCGCCCACACCCGCGAGTGGGCCCGCGAGATGGGCATGCTGGAGGGCTCGGGGATCTGGGACACCCAGGATCTGGAAGACCACGACTACGCGCTCCTGTGCTCCTACACCCACCCGGACGCCACGGGGCCCGACCTCAGCCTCGTCACCGACTGGTACGTGTGGGTCTTCTTCTTCGACGACCACTTCCTGGAGGAGTTCAAGCGCGGCCAGGACCGCGAGGGCGCCAAGGCGTATCTGGACCGGCTGCCGCTGTTCATGCCGCTGTCGGTGCCGCGGGACGGCGCGGCGCCGGTGCCCGAGCCGGTCAACCCCGTCGAGGCGGGCCTGGCCGACCTGTGGGCCAGGACCGTGCCGTCGATGTCGGAGGGCTGGCGCGCCCGCTTCGCCGAGAGCACCGAGAACCTCCTCAACGAGTCGCTGTGGGAGCTGTCCAACATCAACATCGGCCGGGTGCCCAACCCCGTCGAGTACATCGAGATGCGCCGCAAGGTCGGCGGCGCCCCCTGGTCGGCGGGGCTGGTGGAGTTCGCCGCGCACGCCGAGGTCCCCGCCGAGGTGGCCGCCTCGCGCCCGCTGTGCGTGCTGCGCGACTCCTTCTCGGACGCCGTGCACCTGCGCAACGACCTCTTCTCCTACGAGCGCGAGATCCAGGAGGAGGGCGAACTGTCCAACGGCGTCCTCGTCCTGGAGACGTTCCTGGACTGCACCACGCAGGAGGCGGCCGAATCCGTCAACGGCCTGCTCACCTCCCGGCTCCAGCAGTTCGAGCACACCGCGCTGAGCGAAGTGCCCGCGCTGTGCGAGGAGAAGGGCCTGGGACCGGCGGCCCGCGCCGATCTCGCCGCGTACGTCAAAGGGCTCCAGGACTGGCAGTCCGGCGGTCACGAATGGCACCTGCGCTCCAGCCGCTACATGAACCGGGCAGCCGGTCACCGGAGCCCGTCAGCGGCGCCCGCCGCACCGTCGTTCGGGCCCACCGGGCTCGGCACCTCGGCGGCCGGCCTCGCGGCCAGCTGGGCCCGCGCCCACGTGCGGCGCGCCCGCGCCTTCAGCCACGTACCGTACGAGCGCACCGGCCCCTCCCGACTGCCCGACTTCGAGATGCCGTTCACCGCGCGGCTCAGCCCGCACCTGGGCGGGGCCAGGGAACGGGTCGTGGCCTGGGCGCACGCGACGGGCCTGCTGGGCCCGCAGCCCGACGTGCCCGGCGGCCGGGTGTGGGACGAGCGGCTGGCCCGCGACTACGACCTGCCGCTGTGCGCGGCGGGCATCCACCCCGGCGCCACCCCTGACCAGCTCGACCTCACCTCGGCCTGGCTGGCCTGGGGCACCTGGGGCGATGACTACTATCCGGCCCGCTTCGGCCGCACCCGCGACCTGGCCGGGGCCAAGCTGTGCACGGAACGGCTCTCCGCGTTCATGCCCGTCGAGGACGAACCCGTGCCGCCGCCCGCAGGGCCGCTGGAGCGCGCCTTGTCCGACCTGTGGACGCGCACGGTGTGCCAGGGGGGTCCGGGGGGCCCGATGAGCGCGGCCGGACGCCGCACGTTCCGCAGGGCCGTCGAGGTCATGGCCGACAGCTGGCTGTGGGAGCTGAACAACCAGGCGCAGAACCGTATCCCCGACCCGGTGGACTACATCGAGATGCGCCGGCTGACCTTCGGCTCCGACCTCACCATGAGCCTGTGCCGCCTCGCCCACCCGGACACCGTGCCGGAGGCGGTCTACCGCAGCCGCCCGGTGAAGTCCCTGGAGAACGCGGCGGCCGACTACTGCTGCCTGCTCAACGACGTCTTCTCCTACCAGAAGGAGATCGAGTTCGAGGGGGAGATCCACAACGGGCTGCTCGTCGTGCGCAACTTCTTCGACTGCGACTACCCGACGGCGCTGCGCATCGTGGATGACCTGATGACCTCGCGCATGCGCCAGTTCCAGCACGTCGCGGCGCACGAACTGCCCGTCCTCTACGACGACTTCACGCTGGACGACGAGGCGCGCGCCACCCTCGACGGCTATGTGCGCGAGCTGGAGAACTGGATGTCGGGCATCCTCGTGTGGCACCGCGACTGCCGCCGCTACACGGAGGCCGACCTGCGCCGCCATGCGTCGCCGAACTGGCCGTTCGACGGCCCGGCGGGACTGGGCACGTCTGCGGCCAGGCGGCCTGGCCTGTGGCGCTCCGGGGTGTGACCGGCTGTCTTTGTGTTGCCCACCGTGCTGCTGCCGGTGCCGAGTCCGGGATGCCTCTGGGGGTGTTTGGCAGGGTGCGGGTGTGAGCTGGGCTGGTCGCGCCACGCGGCGGAGCCGCACATGACTACGGTCCCGCGCCCCTTTGGGGGCGCTCGCCCCGTGCGCGTCCGGACGCGCACGGGGCGAGGGATGTGACGTGTGGGCCGACGCCCTGCGCGGCCGTTACGGGAGCAGGGCCCGCACCAAGTGGCAGGTCGTGAGGGACGGGGGGTGGACCCCGATGCGCTCGGCGGTGTACCTGATCGTGGGATTGCCGGCCTGGGCTGCGCTGTAGACACCGGTGTCGAGCAGCGCTATGGCGATGCGCATCGCCTTCAGTTGGCGGTTATGGGTCTCGTACCACTCCCTCGGGCGCCCGGCCGGCAGCGGCTTCTTCGGCAGGACGGGCAGCGTGGACATCTTCGGCAACGGCTGCTGATGTGCGGTGGGACGGGGGTGCGAACGAGAGGTGCGAGTACGGACAGCAGTCATCGACGGCCTCCTCCAGATCGTCGGTGCGCTTGCTGGAAACTCCCCCTATTCTACCCCGCCCTACTGACAAAACCCGCTGGTCATTGGGGAGTTCGGGATTTTTGTTCGAATCAGGCGGCAGTCTCCTCGGGAAGCTCTCCCGGCATCGCAGGACGCCCGAAGTCCCGCAGGATCTCCTCCGTCGCACGCTCGGCGGAACGCAACGCTCCGCGCGGTGTGCTGGTGTCCCTGTGGTCACCGCAGACATACAGCCCGGCCAGCACCCGCACCGGCCGCCGCGGATCGTGCGGCGCGGGCATCGCGGGGACCGCGTCCTGGTCGTAGTAGGAGGCCAGCAGCTCCCAGCGGTCCGTGCACGTGCCGTAGACCCCGGAGAGCTGGAGCCGCGCGGCCTTGTCCAGCGCCGCCGGCGGCTCGCCCGCCTGCGCGCCCAGCACCACGGAGGTGACGAGCGTACGGCCGGGCTCGGCGCGGGAGGGATCGACGGCGGAGGCGACCCAGGTATGGCTGACCGGATACGTGTCGGCCCCCGGTCCGCCGAGCCCCGGTCCGCCGCCCCCCGGTCCGCCGGAGGGAACGCCGCCTTCCGTGCGTCCGGAGCGGGGCAGACGGCCGACGCGCGGTGCGCGGTGCATACGCGGAGTGCGGTGCGCGGCGCGGTCCGTTCGCCGCGCCCGCCCGGCCCAGACGGTGAACGAGGCCCCGCGCGGGTCGTACCGGCTCCAGGGGAGCGGCTCTTCGACCGCGTGGTGCAACACCGTCACCGGGTGGAATCCGGGCACGCGCAGCCCCGGCAGCAGTTCGGCCGCCGAGCGGGCGCCCGTCGCCACCAGCACCGCCTCGCAGGGGAAGGAACCGTGCCCCGCCGTCCCCACCGAGTGGGTGCTCACCGAGGTCACCCGCACGCCCGTGCGGACCGTACCGGCGGGCAGCGCGGCGGCCAGCAGTTCGGGGAGCGCTCCCTGGCCGCCCGCCGGAACGCACAGTCCCCCGCGCGCGAAACCGCGCAGCGTCAGGTCCGCCACCCGGCTGGTCGTCGTCAGATCCGGGTCGGACAGCAGCGCCGTCAGCAGCGGACGCACCAGCGAATCGACCGTACGGGCGGGCAGCCCGCGCGCCGACAGGGCCTGGAGAGCGGGGAGTTCGGGCCGCTCCAGCAGACTCTGCTGCGGCATCGCCGCATAGCGGTCCAGCGCTGCGCGCAGCCGGGCCAGATCGAGCGCGTCGGACATATCGGCGCGGCTCCTGGCCCCGGAGAGCGCGCGCGCCGTGGTGAGCGCGCCCCCTGTGCCCCTCGTGCGCCGGTCGAGCCGTGTGCGCGGGGGCAGTTCCGCACGGGGCGTCTCTTCCCCGCCTGCGGCGCCTCCGGCCGCACTCCCGGCCGCGCCGGTTCCGGGGTGTGCGCTGTTCCTCCCGGCGGTCCGGTCGCCCCTGGCGGTCCCGGCTGCCCGGGCGGCTTTGGCGGCCCTCCCCGTCCGGAAGGTACGGTCCGCGCCGCGCGACGCGACGCGCAGGCTGCGGCCCTCGGAGTGCAGCAGGGCGCCCGGCGCGAACGGGCGCAGCACCAGCGAGTCCAGCGCGGGCAACTGTGCGAAAGCACCCGCGTCCTGGTCCAGCGTGAGCAGGCCCGGGCCCCGGTCGAGGCGGTAGCCCGCCACCCGCTCGGTACGCAGCCTGCCGCCGACCTGGGAGGCCGCCTCCAGCACCACGACGCGGAGTCCCGCGTCCGTCAGCCGGTGCGCGGCGGCGAGTCCCGCGAGCCCCGCACCGACGATCACCACATCCGCCGCCTCGTCCCGGCCGACGGCATCCGCTCCCTCACCGTCCTCTTCTGTGTGCCCTGAGCCTGCGCGTGCGCTGCTGATCAGCACGGTTCCTCCCCGTCGTCGACGCGCGGTGCGGGTCCGTTTGTGCGTGCGCTCTCGTCCTGATGCCCCAAGCGGCACGCGTCATACCCGCGTTGTAGCGTCGGCGTGCGAACCGCGCCACCGGTACGTCGCGCGAGGGGGCGCCCTGGGGCACACCCGGCGGCCGGACCCCGGGAGCAGGGGCGGCCGGGCGGCGGGAGGGAACCGCGGGCTCAGCCGAGCGCGGCGCGGATCGCGTCGTCGAGACGGGGGAACGCGAAAGTGAACCCCGCCCCCAAAAGCGCCGTCGGCACCACCCGCTGGCTGCCCAGCACGTCCGAGGCGAACTCCCCGAGCGCGATCCGCAGCGCCCAGCCGGGCACCGCGAACGGCGTGGGGCGGTGCAGCACGCGCCCCATCGCCGCGGTGGCCTCGCGGTTGGTGACGGGCTCGGGCGCGGTGAGGTTCACCGGCCCCGCGAGCGACCGCTCCGCCAGCAGGAACCTGAGCGCCGCCACATGGTCGTGCAGCGCGATATGGCTCCAGTACTGGCGCCCGTTCCCCAGCCGTCCGCCGAGCCCGGCGCGGAACAGGGGGAAGAGCCGTCCCCAGGCGCCCCCTTGGCGGGAAACCACCAGTCCTGTCCGGCCGTACACCGTACGGATTCCGGCCTCTTCCGCGGGCCGCGCGGACGCCTCCCACGCTTGGCACAGCTCGGCGAGGAAGCCCTCGCCGGGCCCCGCCGTCTCATCGACGGCGCGGTCGCCGGTATCGCCGTAGTAGCCGACGGCCGTGCCGACGATGAGCGTGTGCGGCGGCGCGTCGAGCGAGGCGAGGGCCTCGGCGATGGCCGTCGTGCCGAGCACCCGGCTCTCCAGCAGCTCCCGCTTGTACGCGGCGGTCCAGCGGTGGTCGCCCACCCCCGCCCCCGCCAGGTGGACGACGGCCTCGCAGCCGGCGAGCCCCGAGGTGTCCACGTACCGCCGGGCGGGGCTCCACTCGACCTCGTCGGCGGCAGCCGCGGGCCGCCGCACCAGGCGCAGGACATCGTGCCCCTCGGCGCGCAGGGAGCGGGTGAGCGCGGACCCGATGAGTCCGGAGGAACCGGTGACGGCGATACGCATGGGGCGACCTTAGACCGCGTGCCGCGCCGCACCGGAGCCACCCCGCGGGCCGGATCAGCCGCACGGACCTGGGCCGCCCACCGGCCGGGCCCGCTCCACAGGCCGGAGGGGACGGGCTACTCGTCGGCTCTGAACCGGGCCCACAGCTCGGGCAGGCGTTCGGCCAGCGCGGCCGGGTCCTCCATGTTCAGCGCCACACCCTCCGGATCGGGCGGCGGCTCGGGCAGCCCGAGGTCGGGCAGTACGGTGCCGGTGAGCTGCTCGTACGCCTCGTCCGCCGCGAAGCCCAGGTCCTCCGCCTCGCCGTCCAGCTCGGGGTCGAAGTCCGCAAGCAGCTCGGCCAGCGCGTCGGCGTCGTGCGCCGCCCCCTCGAAGACCTCCCGGCCCTGCCCGATGAGCCAGCAGCGGAACGCGTCGAAGACATCGTCGCTCGCGCCGTCCAGCAGGATCCAGGCCGCTGCCCACAAGTCCCACTGGTAGGCGCGGTTGTAGCGGGACTCGAAGTGGCGGGCGAAGAACGTCAGGGCCTCCGGGTCGAGCTTGGTCAGCTGGGCGACGAGCTGATCGGCCTGCTCCTCCGGGTCGCCCTCGGCGGCCCGGCGGGTGGAGTCGATCAGCTCCCAGAACTCCGTCTCGTCCATCACGCCCCCAGCATCGGGCCTGTGGCCCCGCCACGCACGTGGAGTGCGCCAGATGCGGCTGTGTCGTTATACGCGGCCGGAACCCGCTCCCGATACCCGACAGAAGCTGACCGGTATTCCTGCCAGCGTGGTCGCCGGTAAGGGAAGCATCGGACGAGGAGCTGTACGTGAACGCACACGCCGCACACGGCGAACGGTCCACAGGGGATGCCCCGGAGGACGAGGCAGCCGGGACCGCGGGAATCCGGCCGGGGCCGCTCGCCGGAAAGGTCGCGCTCGTCGCGGGGGCGACCAGGGGAGCGGGCCGCGCCATGGCCGTCGAGCTGTGCCGCGCCGGCGCCACGGTCTACGCGACGGGCCGCACCACCCGCGGCGACGGCCGCCCGGGCGCCGGGGCCCGCCGGGTGAGCGAGGTCGGCAGGTCCACCGAGACCATCGAGGAGACCGCCGAGCTGGCCACCGAGGCCGGCCAGGAGCACGGCGGTACCGGCCTGGCCGCCGTGGTCGATCATCTCCTGCCCGCACAGGTGGCCGAGCTGATGGCGCGTATCGACAACGAGCAAGGACGGCTCGACATCCTGGTCAACGACCTGTGGGGCGGCGACCGGTTCGTCGGATTCGGCAAGAAGATCTGGGAACACGACCTGGCCGACGGCCTGCGCGTGCTGCGGCTCGGCCTCGACAGCCACCTGATCACCGCCCACTACGCGCTGCCGCTGCTGATCCGGCGCCCCGGCGGGCTGGTCGTCGAGGTCACCGACGGCACCGAGGAGTACAACCGCAACTACCGCGAGCCCGTCTACTACGACCTCGCCAAGGCCGGACCCCTCCGACTGGCCCGCGCGCTGGCCGAGGAGACGAAGGAACACGGCACGACCGCCGTCTGCCTCACCCCCGGCTGGCTGCGCTCCGAGGCGATGCTCGACACCCACTTCCACGTCACCGAGGAGAACTGGCGCGAGGGCTGCGCGCAGGACCCGCACTTCGCGATCTCCGAAACCCCCGTATACGTGGGCCGCGCCGTCGCCGCGCTCGCCGCGGACACCGACTTCGCCCGCTTCAACGGCCAGTCCCTCTCCAGCGGCGGCCTGGCCCAGGTCTACGGCTTCACCGACGTGGACGGCTCAGCGCCCGACGCGTGGCGCTACATCACCGACATCCAGCACCCCGGCAAAGCGGCGGACGTGACCGGCTACCGCTGATCCGCCGCGGCGGAGGCGGGCCCGGCAGCCCCGTCGTCCGCCGCGTACAGCGCCGCCGTCCGCCGCGCCGCCTCCGCGAAACGGGCACGCAGCGACGGCGGCGCCAGCACCTCGCACTCCGGCCCCAGCCCGGACAGCTGGCTGTAGGCGACCTCCGCGTTCTCCACCCGCAGCCGCACCGTCGTGCGCCCCTCGCCGTCCACGGAACCGCCGCTCAGCGCCTCTTCGGCGGCGACGCCGTCGGTGACATGACGCAGTCGGCGCGCACCCGCCTCCGACAGCCGCAAGGTCACCTCGGCCCGCAGAATCGCGCGGGCGAAAGCGGCGGCGTGCTCCGCCCAGAACGCGGACAGGTCGAAGCCGTCCTGCCGGGCGAAGACGTCATCGTGAACCGTCACCTCCGTGAACCGGTCCACGCGATAGACCCGCCACGCGTCCCGGTACCGGTCACCCTCGCCCCCCGGCACGCGCGCCGCGAGATACCACTGCCCCGCCTTCAGCACCAGCCCGTACGGCTCCAGTTCACGCGCGACCTCGCCGTCCTTGCGGCGGTAGCGGACGGCGGCCCGCCGGTCCGACCACACGGCGTCCGCGAGCGCGGGCAGCAGCGCGGGCCTCCCGGGAGCCTGCCACCAGCCCGGCGCGTCCAGATGGAAACGCTGCGCGGTGCTGTCGTGCGCGTCCCGCAGCGCGGGATCCAACGCGGCGGAGACCTTCAGCTTCGCCGCCGAGGCCGCGTCGGCCAGCCCCATGTCCCGCAGCGCGGACGGCACCCCCGACAGAAACAGGGCCTCCGCCTCGCTGCGGCCCATCCCCGTCAGCCGGGTGCGATAGCCCCCCACCAGCCGGTAGCCCCCGGCCCGCCCCCGGTCCGCGTACACGGGCACGCCCGCCTCGGACAGCGCCAGCACATCACGGGAGACGGTGCGTTCGGAGACTTCCAGCTCTGCGGCGAGCTCCGCGGCGGTCATCTCCCGCCGCGCCTGAAGAAGCAGCACCATCTTGATGAGACGCGAGGCACGCCCCCAGCCTCCGGCCGGGTGTACCCCCATACGCGTGCCCTCCCCGTAGGTTTCCGGTCCTTTGAGCCCTCTTGCTCAATGCTCCCGCATTCAATGGTTCAGATGTGGCGTTCAGGGAACATGGGAGCGAACAAAGGTAGGGAGACGGGGGCTTCGCCCCCCCCAACGCCGTTGGCCTCGCCGTCCGGGACCCCACCCAACTGCCCCCCCCGGCTGGGGGGGGCAGTTGGGTGGGGTCCCCGTGGAAGCCCCGTCTCCCCGCCCTTGCTCGCCCCATGTTCCCTGAACGCCACATCTGAACCATTGAGCGCCCGCTCATCGAGCAAGAGCGCTCAAAGGACCGGAAGCCTCCAGGTGCGGGACGAGTACGGGGGCACCCCCGGCCGGAGGCTGGGGGCACCCCCGGCCGGAGGCCGGGGGCTACGCCAGCCCGTACTTCTCCGCAGCCCGCCGGACCTCATCCGGCTTCACATCCCCGCGCAGCGCCAAGCGGGAAAGCGCGGCGACGACGACGGACTCCGCGTCCACGCCGAAGTGACGGCGCGCGGCCTCCCGGGTGTCGGAGAGGCCGAAGCCGTCCGTGCCGAGCGAGGACCAGTCCTGCTCGACCCACTGGGAGATCTGGTCGGGCACGGCCCGCATCCAGTCGGAGACGGCCAGTACCGGGCCCGGTGCGCCCTCCAGCGCGCGGGTCACATACGGGACCCGCGCCTCGCCGCGCAGCGCTGCCGCGTCGCAGTCCATGGCCTCGCGCCGCAGCTCCGTCCAGGACGGGGCCGACCACACATCGGCGGCGACGCCCCACTCCTCGGCGAGGATGCGCTGTGCCTCCAGGATCCAGTGGATGGCCGTACCGGAGGCCAGCAGCTGGATGCGGGGGGCGTCGTCGGCGGCGGCCACCGCCGTGTCCGCCTCGCGGAAGCGGTAGAGGCCCTTGAGGATGCCCTCTTCGACGCCGTCACCGGACGGCATGGGCGGCTGGACCTTGGTCTCGTTGTAGACCGTCAGGTAGTAGAAGATGTCTTCCTGCTGGTCCGCGTCCGGCCCGTACATGCGGCGCAGGCCGTCCTTGACGATGACGCCGACCTCGTAGGCGAACGCCGGGTCGTAGGAGACGGCCGCCGGGTTGGTGGAGGCCAGCAGGTGGGAGTGGCCGTCGGCGTGCTGGAGGCCCTCGCCGGTCATGGTGGTGCGGCCGGCCGTGGCGCCGATGACGAAGCCGCGGCCGAGCTGGTCGGCGAGTGCCCAGAACTGGTCGGCGGTGCGCTGGAACCCGAACATCGAGTAGAAGATGTAGAACGGGATCATCGGCTCGCCGTGGGTGGCGTACGACGTCGCGGCGGCGGTGAAGTCCGCCAGCGAACCGGCTTCGGTGATCCCCTCGTTGAGGATCTGACCGTCCTTGGCTTCCTTGTAGTACAGGAGCTGGTCGCGGTCGACCGGGTCGTAGTTCTGGCCGAGCGGGGAGTAGATCCCGGCGGACGGGAAGAGCGACTCCATGCCGAAGGTGCGCGCCTCGTCGGGGACGATCGGCACCCAGCGCTTGCCGGTCTCCTTTTCCCGCATCAGGTCCTTGACCAGCCGGACCAGCGCCATGGTGGTGGCGATCTCCTGCGAGCCGGAGCCCTTCTTCAGCGCGTCGAACGGCTTGTCGGCGGGGGAGGGCAGCCCGACCGGGTGCACCTTGCGGGCCGGGGCCGGGCCGCCGAGGGCGGCGCGCCGCTCCTGGAGGTAGCGCACCTCGGGGGAGTCGGGGCCGGGGTGGATGTAGGGCACCAGGTCGTCGTCGAGCTTGCTGTCCGGGATGGGCAGCTCCAGCAGGTCCCGCATGGCGCGGAACTCCTTGCCGGTGAGCTTCTTCATCTGGTGGTTGGCGTTGCGCGACTCGAAGCCGGGGCCGAGCGTCCAGCCCTTGACGGTCTGGGCGAGGATCACCGTCGGGGCGCCCTTGTGTTCGACGGCCGCCTTGTACGCCGCGTAGACCTTGCGCGGCTCATGGCCGGCGCGGGAGGTCTTGAACAGCTCGATGATCTTGTCGTCCGTCAGGAGCTTGCCGATCTCGGCGAGCGCGGGGGAGGCCCCGAAGAAGTGCTCGCGGATGTAGGCGGCGTCGCGGGTGGCGTACGTCTGGAACTGCGCGTCGGGCACCTCGCGCAGGCGGCGGGTGAGCGCGCCGGTGGTGTCGAGCGCGAAGACCTCGTCCCAGGAGGCGCCCCACAGGGTTTTGATGACGTTCCAGCCGGCGGCCCGGAACTGGGCCTCCAGCTCCTGCACGATCTTGAAGTTCGCGCGGACGGGGCCGTCGAGCCGCTGGAGGTTGCAGTTGATGACGAACGTGAGGTTGTCGAGCTGCTCGCGCCCGGCGAGGGCGAGGGAGGCGGTCGACTCCGGCTCGTCCATCTCGCCGTCACCGAGGAACGCCCACACGTGGGAGTTGGCGGTGTCCTTGATGCCCCGGTTGGCCAGGTAGTTGTTGAAGCGCGCCTGGTAGATCGCGGAGATCGGGCCCAGGCCCATGGAGACCGTCGGGAACTCCCACAGCCAGGGGAGGCGGCGCGGGTGCGGGTAGGAGGGCAGGCCCTCCCCCCCGGCCTCCTGGCGGAAGCGGTCGAGGTGGTCCTCGCTGAGCCGTCCGTCGAGGAAGGCGCGGGCGTAGACGCCGGGGGAGGCGTGGCCCTGGACGTAGAGCTGGTCGCCCGAGCCCCCGTCGGCGCCTTCCTTGCCGCGGAAGAAGTGCTGGAAGCCGGTCTCGTAGAGCCAGGCCGCCGAGGCGAAGGTCGCTATGTGGCCGCCGAGGCCGGAGCGGCTGCCACGGGTGACCATGGCGGCGGCGTTCCAACGGTTCCAGGCGGTGATGCGGGATTCCAGCGCCTCGTCGCCCGGGAACTCCGGTTCGGCCGAGGTGGGAATGGTGTTGACGTAGTCCGTCTCCAGCAGGCCGGGCACGTTCAGCCCGCTGTGCCGGGCGTGCTCGACGGTTCGACGTACCAGGTATGCGGCACGGTCGCCGCCCGCGTGGTCGGTGACAGCGTCGAGCGACTCGCGCCACTCGCCGGTCTCCTGGGGATCACGGTCCGGGAGCTGGTCCAGCTCGCTCGGATACGGCGGGCGTACGGGATCGGGCATGGTGGCCACCTTCCGGACGTGGGGGCCCTCGGACGGGTCACGGGGGCGTTGTGCGGTGGGTTGTGGACCCTGACGGGCAGGACAGGGGGCACCCAACGAAGGGACTGTACGCCTGTGATCGATGATCGATCAAAGGATGTCCGAGTAAAAACCGTCCGCTCACCGAAATTGGCATTCCGTGCCCCGAAACAGGGCACTCTGTGCCAGGTATTTCCGGCCGGGCCCGCACCCTCCGAAGAGCACGCTTCCCTGCCCCCAGGAGCACGCTCCGGGTCCCTCCTGGGGGCCCTGGGGGGCGGTCGCGGGACCTCTCGGACGGCCCCTCCCGGAGTGTCCAGGGGCCTCTCGGCGTCCTGTCGGGGTGTGCCTTCCGCCGCCTGCCGCGCGGGCTACGAACGGGGAGCCGGGGCGCAGCCCAGCACGTGGGCCTTGACCAGGGGACCGATGGCCGGATCGCGGCGCTCGATGGCGGCCAGCACCGCCTCGTGCTCTTCCGCGTACGACTGCTGCACCGTCCCCAGCCAGCGGATCGACAGCGCGGTCCACACCTCGATCCCCAGGCCCTCCCAGGTGTGCAGCAGCACGCTGTTGCCCGCCGCGCGCACCAGCTCGCGGTGGAAGGCCACCGTGTGCCGCACCTGCGCCTCCCCGTCGCCGAGCCGGTCGGCCTCGTACAGGGCCTCGACGTGCGGGCGCAGCGCGGAGGCGTCGCCTGCCAGCCGGGGGGCCGCCAGCTCCGCCGCGATCTGCTCCAGGCCCGCCCGGACCGGGTAGATCTCCTCCAGGTCGGCGGCCGACAGCTCCTTGACCCGGACGCCCTTGTTCGGCGCCGACTCGATCAGCCGCAGCGTCTCCAGCTCCCGCAGGGCCTCGCGCACCGGGGTCTGGCTGACCTCCAGCTCCACCGCGATCCGGCGCTCCACGATCCGCTCGCCCGGCTTCCAGCGGCCACTGACGATCCCCTCCACGATGTGCTCGCGGATCTGCTCGCGCAGCGACTGGACGACGGGCGGGGTCATGAGGGGACTCCTCGCGACGAGAGGGTGGGGCCCCTAGACGATACGACCTGACCCGGCACGCGGTGCCACTGCGTACGGTGAGTGATCCGTCACCGCAGTGGAGTCACATGCTGGAGTGCTCGCGCCCGCGTTCGCGTACCGCGACTACCGCGACATGACGGTGCCCCCGCCCGTGGAATTCACCGGAGGGCGGGGGCACCGTCATGTGCGAGCGGACCCGGCGGTCGGCCGGGGCCGCGGCTACAGACCCAGCTCGCCCTCGAACTCGCCTGCCTCCAGGCGGGCCTTGACGTCCGCCAGGTAGCGGGCGGCATCGGCACCGTCCACCAGCTGGTGGTCGTAGGAGAGCGTCAGGTAGACCATGTCGCGGATCGCGATGGTCTCGCCCAGGTCCGGGTGGTTGACGACCATCGGGCGGCGCACCGTCGCACCGATGCCCAGCTCGGCCACCTGCGGGTAGTTCACGATGATCGTGTCGAAGAGCGCGCCCCGCGACCCGGTGTTGCTGATCGTGAACGTGCCGCCGGACATGTCGTCCGGGCCCAGGCCGCCTTCGCGGACCTTCTTGGCCAACTCGGCGGTCTTGCGGGCGATGCCCGCCAGGTTGAGGTTCCCGGCCTCCTTGATGACCGGGACCATCAGGCCCTTCTCCGAGTCCACCGCGATACCGACGTTCTCCACGTCGTGGTACGTGATGGTGCCGTCGTCGTTCAGCCGCGCGTTGACCGCCGGGTGCGCCTTGAGCGCCTCGGCCGCCGCCTGAACGAAGAACGGCATCGGGGAGAGCTTGACGCCCTCACGCGCCGCGAAGGCGTCCTTGGCGCGGGCCCGCAGCTTCATCACGCGGGTGACGTCCACCTCGACCACGGTGGACAGCTGCGCCTGGCTGTGCAGCGCCTTCATCATGTTGTCCGCGATGAGCTTGCGGATACGCGGCATCTTGACCGTCTGGCCGCGCAGCGGCGAAGCCTCCAGCTTGGGCGACTTCGCAGCCGCGGAGGAGGCCGCCGGGGCCGCGGCGGGCGCCTGCCTGGCGGACTCGGCCGCCGCGATGACGTCCTGCTTGCGGATCCGGCCGCCCACCCCGGTGCCGCGCACCGAGGAGAGGTCCACACCCTGCTCGGCCGCCAGCTTGCGCACCAGCGGCGTGACGTAGGCGCCGTCGTTCTCGGGCGCCGCGGCCGGAACCTGGGCGGCGGGAGCCGCGGGCGCGGTGGCCGCCGGAGCGGGCTGCGCCGGGGCCGGCTGCGTGGGGGCCGGCTGCGTGGGTGCGGCGGGCTGGGCGGGCGCCGGCTGGGCCGGGGTCGGCTCCGGGGGCGTCTGCGGTGCGGCCGGCTGCGCGAGAGCGGGCTGCTCCTGCGCGGGCGCCGCCTGCTGCGGGGCGGGGGCCTGTGCCGGGGCGGGCTGGGCGGGGGCCTCGGCCTGCGCCGGAGCGGCACCGGCCGCGCCGATGACGGCCAGCTTCGCGCCGACCTCGGCCGTCTCGTCCTCGCCGACCACGATCTCCAGCAGCGTGCCCGCCGTCGGAGCCGGGATCTCGGTGTCGACCTTGTCGGTGGACACCTCCAGCAGCGGCTCGTCCTCGGCCACCTCCTCGCCGACCTGCTTGAGCCAGCGGGTGACGGTGCCCTCGGTGACGGACTCGCCCAGCGCGGGCAGTACCACTTCGGTGCCCTCGGCCGAACCGGCGGCGGGCGCCGGGGCCGCGGCGGGCTCGGGCTGTGCGGGGGCCTGCGGCGCGGGTGCGGCCTGCGGCTCGGGGGCCGGGGCGGCCTCCTGCGCCGGCTCGGCGGCCGGGGCGCCGGGGGCCGGGGTGCCAGAGGCCGCGCCGATGACGGCCAGCTCGGCGCCGACCTCGACCGTCTCGTCCTCGGCCACCTTGATGGAGGCCAGCGTTCCGGAGGCGGGGGCCGGGATCTCGGTGTCGACCTTGTCGGTGGACACCTCCAGCAGCGGCTCGTCGGCCTCGATGTGCTCACCCTCGGCCTTCAGCCAGCGGGTGACGGTGCCCTCGGTGACGCTCTCGCCGAGCGCCGGCAGGGTTACGGAAACCGCCATGGTTTCTGGTGCTCCTTAAAAGCTGTGCGGATGGGTCGCGCCCTGACGGACTCGGTGATCAGTCGTGGGAGTGCAGCGGCTTCCCGGCCAGCGCGAGGTGCGCCTCGCCGAGTGCCTCCGTCTGCGTCGGGTGGGCGTGGATGAGCTGGGCCACCTCGGCGGGCAGCGCCTCCCAGTTGTAGATGAGCTGGGCCTCGCCGACCTGCTCACCCATGCGGTCACCGACCATGTGGACGCCGACCACGGCACCGTCGCGGACCTGGACGAGCTTGACCTCGCCCGTGGTCTTCAGAATCTTGCTACGGCCGTTGCCCGCGAGGTTGTACTTGAGCGTGACGATCTTGTCCGCGCCGTACCGCTCCTTGGCCTGCTCCTCGGTGAGGCCGACGGAGGCCACCTCCGGGTTGCAGTAGGTCACCCGCGGCACCCCGGCGTAGTCCACCGGCACCGGGTTCAGCCCGGCGAGCCGCTCGGCGACGAGGATGCCCTCGGCGAAGCCGACGTGCGCGAGCTGGAGGGTCGGGATGAGGTCACCGACCGCGGAGACCGTCGGCACGCTGGTGCGGCAGTACTCATCGACGGTGACGAAGCCGCGGTCCATCGCGACCCCGGCCTCCTCGTAGCCCAGGCCCTCCGAGACGGGGCCGCGGCCGATGGCGACCAGCAGCACCTCGGCCTCGAACTCCTTGCCGTCGGCCAGGGTGACCTTGACACCGTCATCGGTGTACTCGGCCTTGTCGAAGAAGGTGCCGAGGTTGAACTTGATGCCCCGCTTGCGGAAGGCCCGCTCCAGGAGCTTGGAGCTGTTCTCGTCCTCGACCGGCACCAGGTGCTTGAGGCCCTCGATCACGGTCACGTCCGTGCCGAAGGACTTCCATACGGAGGCGAACTCGACGCCGATGACGCCGCCGCCCAGGATGATCGCGTTCTTCGGGACCCGGTCCAGGACCAGCGCGTCGTCGGAGCTGATGATGCGCTGGTGGTCGATGGTCAGACCCGGCAGGGACTTGGGCACCGAGCCGGTCGCCAGCAGGATGTGCCGGCCCTCGTAGCGCTGCCCGTTGACGTCCACGGAGGTCGGTGACGACAGGCGCCCGGTGCCCTCCACATACGTCACCTTGCGGGAGGAGACCAGACCCTGGAGGCCCTTGTAGAGCCCCGAGATCACGCCGTCCTTGTACTTGTGGACACCGGCCATGTCGATGCCCTCGAAGGAGCTCTTGACACCGAACTCGGCGCTCTCCCGCGACTGGTCGGCGATCTCGCCGGCGTGCAGGAGCGCCTTGGTCGGGATGCAGCCCCGGTGCAGGCAGGTGCCGCCCACCTTGTCCTTCTCGATGAGGGCGACATCCAGACCGAGCTGCGCGGCGCGAAAGGCAGCGGCATAGCCACCGCTACCGCCTCCGAGGATCACTAGGTCGAAAACGGTGCTGGCGTCGTTCGCCACGTCACGTCCTCCATGCATGGGTACGCCGTAACCGGTCTCCTGTGACCGGGCGGCTTGAGGTTCGGCCGCTGCTGTCGTCTGCTCGGCCCTGTTGTCAGCGGATTGGCTGCTGCCAAGCCGTGCGGGGGCCCTGTCCTGCCGGGAAACCATCTTCGCACTTGTTGCGGGAAACCGGGACGCGGGCCCCCAGTACCTGAAAGTAGGGCCCCAGGTCCACGGCCCCGATCGCCGAGAGCGAACGGGGCCGTGGGCCTGCCGTCGGTGACCGTGCCGGTCAGCCGCGCGACGGAGCTGTGCGGCGGAGCTGTGCGCACGCGCCGTCAGCAGCGCGTCACATGGTCGCGTGCGTCACACTGTCTCCGGTCACGCTGTCTCCCGTCACGCGGCCTGTCGCGTCACGCGGTCTCCCCGGTGGCGGTGCGCTCCACGAGCCGTACGAGCGTGCGCACGGCGGAGCCGGTGCCGCCCTTGGGTGTGTAGCCGAACGGTGCCGCCTCGTTGAAGGCCGGGCCCGCGATGTCCAGGTGTGCCCAGGCGGTGCCCTCGGTCACGAACTCGTTCAGGAAGACGCCGGCCAGCAGGCCACCGCCCATGCGGCCCCCCACGTTGGCGATGTCGGCGGTCGGGGAGTCGATGTCCTTGCGCAGGTGGGCGGGCATCGGCATCGGCCAGGCGCCCTCGCCCGCCTCCTCGGCCGCCTCGTGCACGGCGGTGCGGAACGCGTCGTCGTTCGCCATGATCCCGAAGGTGCGGGAGCCCAGCGCCACCATCATCGCGCCGGTCAGCGTCGCCACGTCCAGCAGTGCGTCCGGCTTCTCCTCGCAGGCGCGGGTCAGCGCGTCCGCCAGCACCAGCCGGCCCTCGGCGTCGGTGTTGAGCACCTCGACGGTCTTGCCGCTGTACATGGTCAGCACGTCGCCGGGGCGGGTGGCCGAACCCGAGGGCATGTTCTCGGCCAGCGCCAGCCAGCCGGTGACGTTGGCCTTCAGCCCCAGCCGGGCCGCGGCGACGACGGCCGCGAAGACGGCGGCGGCGCCGCTCATGTCGCACTTCATCGTCTCGTTGTGACCGGCGGGCTTGAGGGAGATGCCGCCCGAGTCGTAGGTGATGCCCTTGCCGACCAGCGCGACGGACTTCTTGGCCTTCGGGTGGGTGTAGCCGATCCGCACCAGCCGCGGCGGCTGCGCCGAGCCCACACCCACGCCGAGGATGCCGCCGTAGCCGCCCTTGGCCAGTGCCTTCTCGTCCAGCACCTCGACGGTGAGGCCGTGCTCCTTGGCCGCGGCCTTGGCCTCGGCGGCGAAGGTCTTGGGGTTCAGGCCGTTGGCAGGGGTGTTGACCAGGTCGCGGGCGCGGTGCACCTCTTCGGCGAGGACGAGCGCGCGGTCGGCGGCGGCCTTGTGCGCCTTGTCCCGCGGCTTGGCACCCAGCAGGGCGATCTCGGCCAGCGGCGCGTCCTTGCCCGCGCCCTTGGCCTTCTGCGACTTCTGGTCCTTCTCGTTCTTTTGCGGACGCGCCTTGTCCTCCTTGCCCCGGTAGGCGGTGAAGGAGTAGGCGCCCAGCAGCGCGCCCTCGGCGACGGCGGCCACCGACTCCGCGTCCCCGGCGGGCAGCGCGAAGCCGGCCTTCTTCGTCCCGGCCAGGGCGCGCGCCGCGGCACCGGCGGCCCGGCGCAGCGTCTCGGGCTCGTACGCGCCCTTCTTGTCCGGCGCCTGCCCGAGGCCGACGGCCACGACGACGGGAGACTTCAGGCCATCGGCCGGCGCCGGGAGCTTGGTGACCTCTCCCTCGCCGCCGCCGGCGCCGAGCGTCTCCAGCGTCGCGGCGAGCTTGCCGCCGAACGCCTTGTCCACGGTCTCGCCGCCGGGGGCGACCACGACGGCGGCCTTGGCGGCCTTGTCCGACGACGACGCCTTGGCGATACCGACGACGACGGCGTCCGCGCGCAGTGCCGCCGCGGACGAGGTGCTGAGAGTCAGTGCTGACACGGTGGGAGTGACCTTCTTCCTTGAAGTGGCCGAAGGGGATACGCCAACGGCTTCCGACGCTTCGGGCATCGTATGCCCGCCTCTGCCCGCCTTGCGGGCCGGTATCGCGACCCGCTTCCTGCCCGGCGCGACGGCGCGGCGGGGGCGGGTACGGCCCGGCGGTCTCCAACTGACCGTACCCGTCGAGTGTTTGAGGGGTGGGGAGTGCCGCCGGCGCGTCACCTCCGGGCTGTGCCCCCGCCGTCCCCGCCGTCGCGGCGGACCGCCGCGACGGCGGCAAGCGGTCACAGAACGGTCAGCGCGACGAGGGTCACCGTCGCGGCGGTCTCGGCGAGCGCGCCGAAGACATCGCCGGTCACCCCGCCGAACCGCCGCAGGCAGTGCCGCAGCAGCAGTTGGGAAGCCCCCAGCCCCAGCGCGGCGGCGGCCACGGCGCCAAGTGCCCTGCCCGGATCCGGGAGTCCGCTCGCGGCGGCGAGAACGAGGACGGCGCCCGCCACCAGCAGCGCGCCGGTCCGGGGCACCGCCCCGGCGACGGCCGCGCCCAGCCCTCCGCTCCGGGCGGCCGGCACCCCCTCCCGCGCGGCGAGGGTCAGCGCCGTGCGGCCCGTCAGCGCCGCGAGGACACACCCCGCCGCGCCGGCCGCCCAGCCCGCGCCGTAGAGCGAAGCCAGCGCGGCGGCCTGCCCCAGCAGCACAAGGACGAGGGTGACGACGCCGAACGGGCCGATGTCGGACCGCTTCATGATCCGCAGGGCCTCTTCGGCGGGCTTGCCGCTGCCCAGCCCGTCGGCGACATCGGCCAGCCCGTCCAGGTGCAGGCCCCGGGTGAGCACGGCGGGCACGGCCACCGCCACGGCCCCGGCGAGCAGCGCCGAGGCCCCGCACACCAGCAGCGCGGTGGCGACGGCCGAGGCGGCGAGCCCCACCACGAGCCCGGCCAGCGGGGCGCACTCCATGCCCCGGCGCGCGGCGGGGCGGTCCCAGCGGGTGACCCGTACCGGCAGCAGCGTCAGCGTGCCGAGGGCGAACCGCACGCCCTCGGCGAGTGAGGCGCGCTCGGCACCGGGCGGGGGGCTGTTCACGAGGGTGCAGGCTACCCGGGGGCCGCTCGCGGGCGAGGGGCCGGGCGGAGTCCGCGGGGCGGGCGCAGCACCCGCAGCGCGCACAGCACCAGCACCAGGCCCACGGCGGCCAGGTGTTCGCGCGCGGCGAGGTTCGGCATCAGCGCGTACTCGGCGGCCATCGCCAGCACCACCAGCACGCAGGTGAGCCACGCGCGGTAGCACCAGGCCACATACGCGACCAGCGCCACGACGGCCGCCGAGGGGCCGGTGTCATGGATGGCGGCGGTATCGGCAGGCAGCCCCAGGACGGGGAACCCGGGCCCGAGCGCGATGCCCAGCCGGGCGTACCACGTACCGGCGAGCGTCCCCAGGTAGGCGACCGCCAGCGTGGGCGCGGACCCCACGGTGGCCTCCGCGAGGCCGAAGAGGACGAGCACCTGGACCAGCGCGCCCCACAGCGGCAGGTCGGCGGCCGGGACGAACAGCGAAAGGGGTGTGCGGGCCAGGGCCTCCCACCAGGGCAGCCCCGCCGAGATCCCGCCGAGCCGGTGCACCATGGCGTGCCCCCCGGGGCCGGAGTCCTGCCACAGCTGGAAGGCGAGGGCCAGACACAGGCAGCCGAGGGTGACGGGCAGGGCCGCGGCCTTGCGCGCCGCCAGCGTGTCCCGCGCGTCCCGGCACAGCGGCAGCCACTCGCGCCGTACGGCCTCCAGCGCCCAGGCGCGGGCGGCGGCCGGGCCGCTCACCTGGGGGTCTCCGGGCCGCTCACGGGGTGCGCCTCATGAAGCGGGAGACGAGGGGGATGTCCAAGAAGCCCTCGGCGACCGCGCCGGCGAAGCCGATCCTGGGCAGCTCGCTGCTCTTGGCGAACAGGATGAAGCGCGGCTCCCACACCGGCCGGTATTTCACATTGGCGCGGTAGAGCGACTCGATCTGCCACCAGCGCGAGAAGAAGCTCAACAGCGAGCGCCACAGCCGCAGCACGGGCCCGGCGCCCAGCTGCGCCCCGCGTTCGAAGACGGAGCGGAACATCGCGAAGTTCAGCGAGATCTGGGTGACGTGCACCTCGTGGGCACGCTGGATCAGCTCCAGGACGGCGAACTCCACCAGCCCGTTCTCCGCCGCACGGTCGCGGCGCATCAAGTCCAGCGAGAGCCCCTCGCGTCCCCAGGGCACGAACGAGAGCAGCGCGCGCAGCCTGCCTTGGGAGTCGCGGCACTCGACCATCACGCAGTGCCCGTCGGAAGGGTCCCCGAGCCGGCCGAGCGCCATGGAGAAACCCCGCTCGTTCTCCCCGTCGCGCCACCGCTCGGCGCGCTGGGTCAGCCAGGCCATCTCGGCGGGCGGGATGTCCTGGTGGCGCCGGACCCGCACCTGGTACCCGGCGCGCTGCACCCGGTTGTACGCCTGCCGCACGGCCCGCATCGCGCGGCCCTCCAGGGTGAAGTCCCCGGTCTCCACGATCGCTTCGTCGCCCAGTTCGAGCGCGGCCAGGCCGTGCCGGGCGTAGACGGTGCCCGCGACCTCGCCGGCACCCATCACGGCGGGCGACCAGGCGTGCTCCTCGGCCTCGGCGAGCCAGGCGTCGATGGCGCCGGGCCAGGCTTCGGGGTCCCCGATGGGATCGGCGGAGGCGAGGGAGACGCCGCCGACGACGCGGTAGGCGATGGCGGCCTTCCCGGTGGGGGACCAGATGACGCTCTTGTCCCGGCGCAGCGCGAAGTAGCCGAGGGAGTCGCGCTCGCCGTGCTGCGCCAGCAGCCGCCGCAGCTGCTCCTCGTCCTCGGCGGTCATGGGCGGGGTCGCGCGGCGCGAGCGGAAGGCGGCCAGCAGGACGAGCAGGAACAGCAGCGCGGCCATGATGTTGATGAACACATCGACCCAGCCGGGGATGATGATGCCGTCCACCCGGTCCTCGGTACCGGCGATGAAGACCAGCCGCCCCACCGCGTACGCCATCCGGCTGCCCAGGTCCGAGCGGCTGCCCTGCGGCGACTGGTTGGTGACGGTGACCAGGACGGTGGCCAAAGCGGTGGTCACCAGCAGCCCGCCGAAGGCGACGGCCAGGGCCAGCCGGGGGTTGGCGCGATCGCCCTTGGCGGGGAACTCCCGGCGGCCGGCCAGCAGGCAGAGCACGAACAAGGCGGTGAGCGACCACGAGAGCCAGTTGAACGCGTGCGTCCGCAGCTGGGGGAAGGTCGCCATGACCGCCGTGTAGAGCGCCAGGACCAAGGCCCCCATGGCGAAGTTGAGAATCCACGCCGCGCGCTTGCGCCGCCGCATGGTGACGGCCAGCACCGCTACGAACAGCGCGCCGGTGAATCCGGGCGCCACCAGGTGGGGGGTGAAGAAGTCGCCGTCGTTGTGCCGCTTGAGATCGCGTCCGAAGGAGATCCAGACCGCGCCGAGCAGATTGACGACGGTGGCGGCCCGCAGATACCAGACGACGAAGGCCGAGGCGTACTCGCGCGCCCCCGGGCGCGCTGATGTGGGCACGTGCTCTCCCATGCGGGGAGCATATGTGACATGTGGGGTGAAACGGACAGTGGGACGATGCGGGGCCCGCACGGCGGGTGGCCGTGCGCGGCGGGGTGCCGGTGGTTCGCGGCGGCGCGGCGTCCGCGCCCCGTACCGGCCCTGGGCTCAGCTTCCGTACGGCCCCGGGCTCAGCTCTGGTACGGCCCTGGGGCTCAGGTGGCGTCCACCGCGCCCCGGCCACCCGGTGTGGAGTCCGCCCCCGCGTCTTCCGCGTCGCCGGGCGCGCTCCCATCGGGCTCGCCGGGCTCACCGGCCGGCAGCTCGGCGGCCAGCGCCGCCGCGGCGCGCACCAGCGGCAGCGCCAGCAGTGCCCCGGTGCCGCCGCCCACCGCGACGCCCTGGTCGAGCAGCGGATCGAGGGCCAGCCGGTCCAGCGCCTTGGCCTGCGCGGGTTCGCCGGTGGTCTGGCCCGCCAGCCACCAGTCCGGGGCCCGGAAGGCGACCCGCTGGCCCACCAGCGCGCACGCCGCCGAGACCACTCCGTCCAGGATGACCGGCGTGTGCCGCACCGCCGACTGGAGGAGGAAGCCCGTCATCGCGGTCAGGTCGGCGCCGCCGACCGTGGCCAGCAGCTGGAGCTGGTCGCCCAGTACCGGCCTGGCCCTGCGAAGCCCGTCCCGGATCGCGGCACACTTGCGCATCCACGTCAGATCGTCGATGCCGCCCCCGCCGCGTCCGGTCACCACCGAGGCGTCCGTGCCGCACAGCGCGGCGATCAGCGTCCCGGCCGCCGTGGTGCCGCCCACGCTCAGGTCACCGAGCACCACCAGATCGGTGCCGGCGTCGGCCTCCTCGTCGGCGACGGCCATGCCCGCGCGGAACGCCTCCTCGGCCTCCTCGGGTGTCAGCGCGTCCTCGGTGTCCAGCCGGCCCGAGGAACGGCGCACCCGGTGCCGGGTCACCTCGGTGGGCAGCTCGTCCGGGGCGCAGTCCAGCGCCATGTCCACCACGCGCACCGGTACCTCGAAGCGCCGGGCCAGCACCGCTGCGGGCGAGGCGCCCTCCAGCATCTCCCGCACCAGTTCGACGGCGGTTCCGGCGGCGCGGGCCGAGACGCCCTGTGCGGCCACGCCGTGGTCACCGGCGAAGACCACCAGCCGGGGCGCGGCAACGGGGCGTACCGGCACCCGGGCCTGCGCCGAGCCGAGCCACTCGCCCAACTCGTCCAGCCGCCCCAGGGCTTGCGGCGGCAGTCCGGTCAGCGTCCGACGCTCCTCGGCCTCCCGGCGCAGCCTCCCGTGGGGGCGCTCGATGAGGTCGGAGAAGTCGTCCAGGTCCAGGCGCTCACTCATGGTCGCTGAGCGTACGTGACGCCCACCCGCCCTTCACCACCCCGTACGGCAGGCTGTGCGCCACCCCGTGCGGCACCCCGGCGCCGCCTGAGCCCCGGCGCGGCCCGGCACTCAGCGCAGCGGGGTGGCGATGCCCGCCACGGTGAGCAGCACATGCTCGCACTCGGCGGCGAACGCCGCGTTCAGGCGGCCCAGTTCGTCGCGGAAGCGCCGCCCGGCAGGGGTGGCGGGCACCACCCCGGAGCCCACCTCGTTGCTGACGGCCACGATCCGCCGCCGCGTGGCCCGTACCGCCGCCACCAGCGCGCCGACCCGCTCCCGCAGCCGGCCCGCGCCGCCCTTGGCCCACAGAGTGTCGTCCCACGCCTCCAACTCGTCCATCTCATGCGTCAGCCACAGCGACAGACAGTCGATCAGCAGCGGCGGCCCGTCCGCCGCCAGCAGCGGCACCAGGTCGCACGTCTCCTCGGTACGCCAGGACGCCGGGCGCCGCTCCCGGTGCTCGGCCACCCGGTCGCCCCACTCCGGATCGCCCTCGCGGCTGCCCCCGGTGGCCACGTACACCACGCCGGGGAACGCAGCCAGCCTCCGTTCCGCCTCCATCGACTTGCCCGAGCGCGCCCCGCCCAGCACGAGGGTGCGGCGCGGCACGTCGGGGACCGCGTGGTAGGCGCCGACCGCGAGCGTCGTGCCGTCCGGCACCGCGCGGGCACCTGCGGCGGCCAGCCGGCGGTGCAGTTCGGGGCCCGGCGCGCCGTCGTGCCCGAGGTGGACGGCCAGTACGTCGGTGGCCGCGTCCACGGCGTCCACCGCGCGCAGCCGCGCCAGCGCGTCGGGCCGCCCGAGCACGTCCAGCAGCACCATGTCGTACGAGGGACCCGGCCGGCCCGCCTCCCCGACCCCGGCGGGCGCCGTGCCCGGCGGCAGGTACAGCAGCCGCTCCCCGCCGGGCCCGGTCACCTCGTAGCCGGTGCCCGGCGCGTCCAGCGCCAGCGCCCGCACCCGGTGCCCGCTGATGAGCGCCAGCTCCTGCCGGTCCGCGACCCGCACGGGCGCGGGCAGTCCGGCCGGCACCTCCAGCGCGGGTCCGTCGTGCGGGTGGGAGAGCAGGACCTGGCGTACCCCGCTGAGTGTCTGCCCGGCCCGCGCGGCGGCGAAGGCGGGCCCCGGGGTCAGATCGAGCAGCAGGGTGCCGTCGATCAGCAGCGCGGTCGCCGCCCGCGCCTCCTCGCCGGTGGCGGCGGCGCAGCGCGCGCAGGGGCAGTCGGGTCGGGGGAGTCCGGCGGGCTCGCCGGTGCCGAGCAGAGTGAGTTCCACCCCCCGATCGTCTCGCGACCCGCCGCCGCGTGCGCACAGGGGACCGGTGCGGGCCGGGGACCGGTGCGGGCCGGGGAAGTCAGGTGCGGTTCGGGAGCGCCCCGAAGGGGCGCGGGGAACTGCGCGACAAGCCACGGCTCTCCCGCGGACCGCGTACCGGACCTCTGGCGGAGCGCTTACGCTTCCGGGAGCAACCGGCGATCTCGGGAGGCACTGATGGCGTGGACGTGGCGGTTCGAGAAGTCCGACGGCTCGGAGACGGAACCGGCGGTCCAGCCCGAGGAGTTCCCCACCCAGGGGGACGCGGAATCGTGGATCGGCGAGGTGTGGAAGGACCTGCTGGACGGAGGAGCCGATCAGGTGACCCTGCTGGAGGACGGCGCCACCGTCTAC
Source organism: Streptomyces axinellae (assembly GCF_039532135.1). Taxonomy (NCBI): domain Bacteria; kingdom Bacillati; phylum Actinomycetota; class Actinomycetes; order Kitasatosporales; family Streptomycetaceae; genus Streptomyces; species Streptomyces axinellae. The sequence goes on along the minus strand of NZ_BAAARJ010000003.1, from coordinate 348,236 downwards.
GGCCCCATGAGCCTGCACGCGCAGACCTCGGGCGGCGAGGAGACGGAGGTCGCCGAGGGCACGGGCGCCGTCGAGTGAGCCCCGCCCGCTGACCTGCGGGGCCGATGTGCACTGACCGAAGCGGACGGGCCCCCGGTGTAGGGCCGGGGGCCCGGTCCGCAACCGTCACCGGTTCAACCGGTGACGGTCGTCAAGGACTCCCGTGTGGCTCCAGCCCCTCAGCTCCCGGCGCCCCGTATCAGCCGCGTGCCCCGCACAGGTGCAGCGAGGCCGCCACCGCACGGTAGGGGTCGGTGCGCCCGGCCCGCTCCTCGGCGTCCACCCTGGCCTCGGCGTTCTCGGCGTTCTCAGCATCTTCTGCGGCGCCCGGCGCGAAGACCCCCACCCCGTACCACCGCACCAGCGGCACACCGATCCGCGCCAGGAACGACGTCAGCGACTCCAGCCGCAGGAAACGGTCCGGGTCCTCGGCCCCCTCGGCGGCCGGGCCGCCCAGGGCCCGCAGCGTCCCCTGCCAGTCCCCGGCCAGCCCGGGACGCATCGCCCGCGCCGTCACGTTCGGTATCACCACCGAGAGCAGCCCGCCCGCGTCCAGCACCCGGGCGAGCCCGGCCAGCGTGCTGTGCGGGTCGCGGGCCTGGTCCAGTACGTCGTGGCAGAGCACCACGTCGAAGGTACCGGGGAGGAAGTGCGCGCCCGTGTCCTGGCCGCTTCCGGGCACGACACGGAACCGCTCGCGTATGCCCTCCGGCTCCCGCTCCAGCGAACCCCGCACCCGGTCCAGCAGCGCCGGATCGGACTCCAGGCCGGTGACCTGGTGCCCGGCGCGCACGAGCCGCAGCGACTGGTTGCCCTCGCCCAGCCCGACGTCGAGTACCCGGAGCCGGCGCCCCACCTCGAAGTGAGCGGCGATGCCCTCATCGAGCTGCCGGGCGAGCAGCTCCTGCCGGATCAGGGCTTCTCGCCGCGAGCGACCTGCGGCTTGGGCAGGCGCATCCGGCGCATCTGGAGGGTCCGCATCAGCGCGTAGGCGACGGCGCCGCGCTTGGGCTCGTCGGGGTAGCGCTCCCGCAGCCGCTTCTTGAGGCGTACGGCCACGCCGATCGAGTCCACGATGATCAACAGGATCACCACGAGCCACAGCACCAGCGAGATGTTCTTGAGCTGGAGCGAGGGGAGCATGCTCAGCACGAGGATGACCACGGCCATGGGCAGGAAGAACTCCGCCACGCTGAACCGCGAGTCCACGAAGTCCCGCGCCAGGCGCCGCACCGGGCCCTTGTCGCGGGCGGGCAGGTAGCGCTCGTCGCCGCTGGCCAGCGCTTCGCGCTGCTTCGCCATGTCGGCGCGCCGGGCCTCCCGCTGACGCTTGACGGCGTCCTTGCGGTTCATCGGCGTCGAGGCCATGGAGCGCCGTGGCCCCCGAGCCTCGCTGCGCTTGGGGGTGGGGCGGCCCTTGGGCGCCTCGGGGTCGCGGGTCTGCTTGGTCTCGGCCGCGCTCACCTGGGGTGACGCGGTCTGACCTTCTTTCGAACGGCTTCGGAACACACTGCAAGAGTACGGTGTCGTCAGGAGTGGGCCCCAGTCGCCGGGGGCACGATCCCGCAACGCCCGTCCTCACTGCTGAGTGCCGCCTACTCCCTGCGCCGGAGAGGTCACGCTCCTGATCGTCCTACAGGAGGAGCGCATCCACGCTGGAACGGTGCGGTAATGGAACAAGGCCCCGTACCCTGGGGTCTGTATATGTGCCGAGGGCTTGAGTCCGTTACGAAGGGGGCGCGCGAGGCCCATGAGCGGTGTCATGAAGCGTATGGGGATGATCTTCCGCGCGAAGGCCAACAAGGCCCTGGACCGGGCTGAGGACCCGCGCGAAACGCTTGACTACTCCTACCAGAAGCAGCTGGAGCTGCTTCAGAAAGTGCGCAGGGGCGTGGCCGACGTCGCCACCTCCCGCAAGCGTCTTGAGCTGCAGATGACCCAGCTCCAGGGGCAGTCCACCAAGCTGGAGGACCAGGGCAAGAAGGCCCTCGCCCTCGGGCGCGAGGACCTGGCCCGGGAGGCGCTCTCCCGCCGGGCGGCCCTCCAGCAGCAGGTCACCGACCTGGAGGGGCAGCACCAGACGCTCCAGGGCGAGGAGGAGAAGCTGACGCTGGCGGCCCAGCGCCTCCAGGCCAAGGTGGACGCCTTCCGGACGAAGAAGGAGACCATCAAGGCCACCTACACCGCGGCCCAGGCGCAGACCCGGATCGGTGAGGCGTTCTCCGGCATCTCCGAGGAGATGGGCGACGTCGGCATGGCCATCCAGCGGGCCGAGGACAAGACGGCACAGCTCCAGGCCCGCTCCGGCGCGATCGACGAGCTGCTCGCCTCCGGCGCGCTGGACGACCAGTCCGGCATGGCCAAGGACGACATCACCGCCGAGCTGGACCGCCTCTCCGGCGGTACGGATGTGGAGCTGGAGCTTCAGCGGATGAAGGCGGAGCTGGCGGGCGGCCCCTCCGGTGGCCAGCAGGCCATCGAGGGTGCCGGCCAGCAGGGCCAGACGGGCCAGTCGGGAGCACAGCAGCCGCAGGACACACCTAAGTTCGACAAGGAGTGACCCGCGAGAAGGAGTGAACCGCGAGCCCGCGAAGGAGACCGGCATGATCGTAAGGATCATGGGTGAAGGCCAGGTCAAGCTGGATGACAGCCACTTCACCGAGCTGAACAAGCTGGATGACGAGCTGCTCGCCGAGATGGAGAGCGGCGACGAGGCAGGCTTCCGCCGTACCTTGAGCGCGCTGCTGGACGCGGTGCGCCGGCTGGGCTCCCCCCTTCCCGACGACGCCCTCGAACCCTCGGAGCTGATCCTCCCCTCACCCGAGGCGTCCCTCGAAGAGGTACGGGAGATGCTCACCGACGAAGGACTCATTCCGGGCTAGCCCCCTTGTCCCGTTTCTCGGGGAGCCGGGTGCCGGGAGCCGGTGCCGCGCCCGGCCCCGGAGAAGCGGGACAGCGGCAGACTTCAAGAGAGCCGGGCATACGGTGCCTGCTGTGACACTCAGCGAGATCCGTGGGCGACTTCGCGCACACCCCCACGCCGTCGATGTTCTGGTCGCGCTCGGCACGTTCGCCTTCATTCTCCTGGGCGCCGCCACCGGACCCCGCGCCTCCGACGGCACCCACCACTTCGCGCAGCACGAGATCAGCGGACGGACGGTGCTGCTGGCAGCGCTCGCCTGCGGAGTGCTGGTGCTGCGCCGCCGGGCGCCGCTGCCGGTGCTGGCGCTCACCAGCCTGATCTCGGTCACGGCCCTCGTCATCGGCCCCGGTGCGGGCGCCGGCTCCGACCGCCAGGTCCCTCTCGTCCTCGGCGCGGTCATCGCGCTCTACACCGTCACCAGCACCATGGACCGCACCACCGGCTGGCGCGTGGGTGCCGCCGCCGTCGTGCTGCTGACCGGCGCCGCCATGCTCTTCGGCGCCCGGCCCTGGTACGCGCAGGAGAACCTCGGCATCTTCGCCTGGACGGGACTGGCCGCTGCCGTGGGCGAGGCCGCGCGCAACAGGCGGGCCTTCGTCGCCGCCATACGCGAGCGCGCCGAGCGGGCCGAGCGCACCCGCGAGGAGGAGGCCAGGCGGCGCGTCGCCGAGGAGCGGATGCGCATCGCCCGGGAGCTGCACGATGTGGTCGCCCACCACATCGCGCTGGTCAACGTCCAGGCCGGCGTCGCCTCACACGTCATGGACACCCGTCCCGACCAGGCCAAACAGGCCCTCGCCCATGTACGCGAGGCCAGCAGGCACGCGCTGGGGGAGTTGCAGACCACCGTCGGGCTGCTGCGCCAGTCCGGGGAGAGCGCGGCGCCCACCGAACCGGCCCCCGGGCTCGCGGTGCTGGACGACCTCGTGGCGGGCTTCCGCAGAGCCGGGCTCTCCGTCGATCTGTCCGTCGATCCCTCCCTCGACCTGTCCGCACCGCCGCCGCCCGCCGGGCGCGTGCCGCAGCAACAGCCCTCCTCTGCCGTGGACCTGACGGCCTATCGGGTCGTGCAGGAGGCGCTCACCAACGTCCAGAAGCACGTGGGCAGCGGCGCGCACGCCGAGGTCGGCATCCGCCGCGCGGGCGGCGACCTGGAGATCACCGTCGTGGACGACGGCGCCGGGCACCCCACCCGGGCGGGCGCCGACGACGGCACGGACCGCGGCCCCGGCCACGAGCCCGGTTCCGAGCCGGGCGCCTCCGCTTCCGGTTCGGGGTCCGGCCTCGATGCGCGGACCGGAGCCGGGACCGGGGGACACGGTCTCATCGGTATGCGGGAGCGGGCGGCGGCGCTGCACGGCGTGTGCGAGACCGGTCCGCTGCCCGGCGGCGGATTCCGGATCCACGTACGGTTGCCGCTGGAGACCACAGCGCGCCCCAAGGAGACCCCCGCATGATCCGCGTCGTACTCGCCGACGACCAGGCGCTGTTGCGCAGCGCGTTCCGGGTGCTGGTCGATTCCGAGGCGGACATGGAGGTCGTCGGCGAGGCGGCCGACGGGGCCGAGGCGGTGCGGCTGGTGCGCGAGAGCGGCGCCGACGTGGTGCTGATGGACATCCGGATGCCCGGCACCGACGGCCTCGCCGCGACCCGCGCCATCAGCGACGACCCCGCGCTCGCCCAGGTGAAGGTCGTCATCCTCACCACGTTCGAGGTGGACGACTATGTGGTCGGCGCGCTGCGCGCCGGGGCCTCCGGCTTCCTCGGCAAGGGGGCCGAGCCCGTCGAACTGCTCTCCGCGATCCGTACGGCCGCCAAGGGCGAGGCCCTGCTGTCCCCGGCGGCCACCAAGGGCCTCATAGCCCGGTTCCTCGCCCAGGGCGGCCCGGGGGGCGGTGGCCAGGAGGGGCCTGACGGGCCCGGGGGCGACCGGCTGGCCGCGCTGACCGTCCGGGAGCGTGAGGTGCTCGCGCAGGTCGGCGCGGGTCTGTCCAACGACGAGATCGCCGAGCGCCTCGATGTCAGCCCGCTGACGATCAAGACGCATGTCAACCGCACCATGTCCAAGCTCGGCGCCCGCGACCGGGCCCAGTTGGTCGTGGCGGCGTACGAGAGCGGGCTCGTGCGGCCCTCGGGTGGAGGCTGACGTACTCCGCCCGTAGTACGCGGGCAGCGGGAGAAGGGGACTTGGGGCGGACAACTCGGCGCCCCCGGTGGGCGAAGGTGTAGGCGGCACAGGTGTCTGCCCGTACGTACGTACCACCGCGGCCACCGGCACCACTCCGTCCCGAGAGAGAGACCTGGCACCCATGTCCTGGCTGTCCCGCCTCAGCCTCGTCCAGCGTGGGCTGATAGCGCTCATGGCACTCATCGCCATAGCCTTCGGCGCCATCGCCGTCCCGCAGCTCAAACAGCAGCTCCTGCCCTCCATCGACCTGCCCATGGTCTCGGTCATCGCGCCATACCAGGGCGCCTCGCCCGATGTGGTCGAGAAGCAGGTCGTCGAACCCCTGGAAGACAACATCCAGGGCGTGGACGGCATCACGAGCGTGAACTCGACGGCCAGCGAGGGCTCAGCCGTCCTCATGGCCCAGTTCGACTACGGCGGCAAGTCCGACCGGACCATCGCCGACGTCCAGCAGGCGGTCAACCGCGCCCGCGCCCAGCTGCCCGACGGCGTGGACCCGCAGGTCGTGGCCGGCGGCACCGACGACATCCCGACCGTCGTCCTCGCCGCCTCCGCCGCCGGGCGCGACCAGCAGTCGCTCTCCGACGCGCTGGACACCTCCGTCGTCCCCGTCCTCAAGGACATCAAGGGAGTCAGCCAGGTCACCGTGGACGGGGTGCAGGACCAGGTCGTCGCCGTCACCCCCGACGCCAGGAAGCTGGCGGCGGCGCGGCTGTCCCCGGCCGACCTGTCCAAGGCCCTCCAGGCGGGCGGCGCCTCCGTCCCGGCCGGTTCCTTCGCCGAGGACGGCAAGAGCAAGACGGTGCAGGTCGGCAACGGCTTCACCTCGATCGGGCAGATCGAGCAGCTGCGCGTGCCGGCCAAGGGCGCGGGCGGGAAGCCGGTCAGCATCGGTGAGGTCGCCGAGGTCCGGCAGGCCCCCGACCAGGCGACCTCCCTCACCCGCACCAACGGGCAGCGCAGCTTGTCCGTCTCGGTCACCATGGACACCGACGGCAGCGCGGTCGATATTTCCGACGCCGTCAAGGACAAGCTGCCCCAGCTCCGGGACGACCTGGGCAAGGGCGCCAAGCTCACCGTCGTCTCCGACCAGGGCCCGCAGGTCTCGAAGTCCATCAGCTCCCTGACGACCGAGGGCGCGCTTGGCCTGGTCTTCGCCGTCGTGGTGATCCTCGTCTTCCTGCTGTCGCTGCGCTCCACGCTGGTGACGGCGGTCTCCATCCCGCTGTCCGTGGTGCTGACGCTGATCGTGCTGTGGACCCGGGACCTGTCCCTCAACATGCTGACGCTGGGCGCCTTGACCATCGCCATCGGCCGGGTCGTGGACGACTCGATCGTGGTGCTGGAGAACATCAAGCGCCACCTCGCCTACGGCAAGGAGCGCACCACCGCCATCCTCGACGCGGTCAAGGAGGTCTCCGGCGCGATCACCGCCTCCACGCTGACGACGGTCGCCGTCTTCCTCCCGATGGCGTTCGTCGGCGGCATGGTGGGAGCGCTGTTCGGCGGCTTCGCCCTCACCATCACCGTCGCCCTGCTGGCCTCGCTGCTGGTGGCGCTGACGGTCGTGCCGGTGCTCTCGTACTGGTTCCTGCGCGCCCCCAAGGCCCTGCGAGGCCTCGACCCGGAGGAGCAGCGCCGCAGGTCCGAGGAGCAGGAGAGCCGCAGCCCGCTCCAGCGGCTGTATGTGCCGGTGCTGCGCTTCGCCACCCGGCGCCGCCTCACCAGCGTGGTGATCGCCGTGGCGGTGCTGATCGGCACCTTCGGCATGGCGCCGCTGCTGAAGACCAACTTCTTCGACCAGGGCGAGACCCAGCAGCTCTCGATCAGTCAGGAACTGCCCCCCGGCAGCAGCCTGGGCGCGGCCGACAAGCAGGCCAAGAAGGTCGAGAAGATGATCTCGGGCATCGACGGGGTCGAGGACTACCAGGTCACCGTGGGCTCCGCCGGGCTGATGGCGGCCTTCGGCGGCAGCACGGCCACCAACCAGGCGTCCTACCAGATCAAGCTGAAGGAGTCCGCCGACAGCGCCAAGGTCGAGGACGCCGTGCACGACGGGCTCGACAAGCTCGGCTCCTCCATCGGTGACACCACCGTCAACGCCGGAGACGGCTTCGGCAGCCAGGACCTGAGCGTGGTCGTCAAGGCCGGCGACGCGGATGTGCTGAAGAAAGCGTCCGAGCGGGTGCGCGCCAAGGTGGCCGAGCTGGACGACGTCACCGACGTCCAGTCCGATCTGTCCCAGTCCGTGCCGCGCGTCTCGGTCACGGCCAAGGACTCCGCCGCCCGCTACGGGCTGAACGACGCGGCGATCGGCCAGGCCGTCACCCAGGCGGTCAGCGGCACCAAGTCCGGCAAGGCGATCCTCGACGACACCGAGCGCGATGTCGTCCTCCGCTCGCCGGAGCCCGCCAAGACCGTCGCCGCCTTGAAGAAGCTGCCGCTCGGCAAGGTCACGCTGGGCAAGGTCGCCGACGTGCGCACGGTTGACGGGCCGGTGCAGATGACCCGGATCGACGGCGCCCGCGCGGCGACCATCACGGCCAAGCCGACCGGGGAGAACACCGGCGCGGTCAGCACCAAGCTCCAGTCCGAGATCAACTCGCTGGACCTGCCCAAGGGCGCCACCGCCGACATCGGCGGCCTCTCGCAGGACCAGGACGACGCGTTCAGCTCGCTGGGCCTGGCCATGCTGGCGGCCATCGCGATCGTCTTCCTGCTGCTGGTCGCGACGTTCCGCTCGCTGATCCAGCCGCTGATCCTGCTGGTCTCCATCCCCTTCGCCGCCACGGGCGCGCTCGGCCTGCTGATCCTCACCGGCACCCCGATGGGCGTCCCGGCGATGATCGGCATGCTGATGCTCATCGGGATCGTGGTGACGAACGCGATCGTGCTGATCGACCTGATCAACCAGTACCGGCGACAGGGATACGGCGTCATCGAAGCCGTCATCGAGGGCGGCAGGCACCGTCTGCGCCCCATCCTGATGACCGCGCTGGCCACGATCTGCGCGCTGACACCGATGGCGCTGGCGATCACCGGGGACGGCGGCTTCATCTCCCAGCCGCTCGCGGTCGTCGTCATCGGCGGCCTGGTCACCTCGACGCTGCTGACGCTGCTGCTGGTGCCGACGCTCTACGCGATGATCGAGCTGCGCAAGGAGCGGCGGGCGGCCAAGAAGGCCGCCAAGCGCGGGGACGGCGAGGGGGAGCCCCCGGCTCCCCGCGAGCCCGAGGTGGCGGAGTCCTCCGCCACCTCCTGAGCCGCCGGGGTCCGGCCGCACCCGTGGGGGGCCACGGCCGGACCCCGGCTTCCGCTCAGCGCTGACCGGTGCGATCCGGTGCCGACTCGCACCGGCCACCGGCCACCGGCACAGGTCAGCGGCACCGACCACCGGCACCGGTCAGCCGCACCGGTCACCGGCACCGGTCAGCGGCACCGGTCACCGGCACCGGTCAGTGGCAGCGGCACCGCTCGGCGAACATGACCTGCGGAAACGGTCAGAGGAAGGCGCCGGAGGGAATGTACGGCGCCGGGGGCCGCATCCCGCGGAAACAGAGGAAACCCTCGGCGCGCAGCTCAAGCCCCGCCGCGAGCCCCACATCCACCGCCCACTGCTGCCCGGCCGTCACATCCTGCACCTCGGCCACCACCCCCTCCTCCACTCCCAGCAGCGCGGCACTCAGCACCCGGGTGGCCAACCGCCGTGAGGTGGCGGCGAGAAGCTCCACCTTTCCCTGGTCGGTCATATAGCAGTAGCCGCTCCCCGCCAGGTCGTCCGCGACGACCAGCCGGCAGTGCCGCAGCAAGAACTCGTGGTCGGGCCCGTGTGCCCCGCCCCGCAGCCGCCGGTCGATCGAGTCGAGCAGATCGCGGTCCCGCGCCGAGCCCTCGACCGCCGCGCCCTCCGGCGTCCCGAGCCGGACTCGGTCCACCACGCCCCGCATCCGGATGGTCGGGTGCAGCTCGAAGCCCGCCTGCCGGTACACCCGCGCCGCGGCGGGGTGCCTCGAGCAGCAGATGACGCCCCGCAGGCAGGCCCGCCCGTACTCCATCGTCCGGCGCAGCAGGGCGTTGCCGACGCCCTTGCCCTGGGCGCCGGGCAGGACGACGAGCAGCGCGAGCCCCCAGGTGCCCTCGCGGATGAGGGACTGCGCGGCACCGACGGCCTGTCCCGTCTCGTCCTCGGCGATCCAGCTCCCGGCGGGGTCCGTACGCACCAGGTGCCGGATCTTCTCCTGGCTCCGGGCCCGGCGCCGGTCCGCGAGCGATTCCGAGCCGTCCTCGGAAGGCGCCTCGGAGGACGGCTCCGAGGGCGCGTCGCCCTTCAGCGCGTGGGAAGCGCCGAAGGACGCCTTCGCCACCAGATGTACGGTCTCGGCGTCTTCCTCGGTCTCCCTGACAGGCCGCAGCAGCATTCGCCGCAGGCTACGGCAGCGCCAGCATCCGTTCCAGAGCGAGCTTGGCGAACTTCTCCGTCTCGGCCTCGACCTGAATGCGGTTGACCACCGTGCCCTGGAGGAGCGACTCCAGGGCCCACACCAGGTGCGGCAGATCGATCCGGTTCATCGTCGAGCAGAAGCAGACCGTGCGGTCGAGGAAGACGATCTCCTTGCCGCCCTCGGACTCGGCGGCGAAGCGGTCGGCCAGCCGGCGCACGAGGTTCAGCTCCGTGCCGACTGCCCACTTGGAGCCGGGCGGAGCTGCTTCCAGGGCCTTGATGATGTACTCGGTCGAGCCCACCTGGTCGGCGGCGGAGACGACTTCGTGCTTGCATTCGGGGTGGACCAGCACATTCACCCCCGGTATCCGCTCGCGGACCTCGCGCACCGAATCCAGCGAGAAGCGCCCGTGCACCGAGCAGTGACCCCGCCACAAGATCATTCTGGCGTCGCGCAGTTGCTCGACCGTGAGCCCGCCGTTGGGCTTGTGCGGGTTGTAGACGACGCAGTCCTCCAGCGTCATGCCCAGCTCGCGCACCGCGGTGTTCCGCCCCAGGTGCTGGTCGGGCAGGAAGAGGACCTTCTCGCTCTCCCGGAAGGCCCAGCGCAGTGCGCGCTCGGCGTTGGAGGAGGTGCAGATCGTGCCGCCGTGCCGGCCGGTGAACGCCTTGATGTCCGCCGAGGAGTTCATGTACGAGACGGGGACGGTGACATCGGCCACCCCCGCGTCGGTCAGGACGTCCCAGCATTCGGCGACCTGCTCGGCCGTCGCCATGTCGGCCATCGAACAGCCCGCCGCCAGGTCGGGCAGCACGACCTGCTGGGCGGGGGTGGTGAGGATGTCGGCGGACTCGGCCATGAAGTGGACGCCGCAGAACACGATGTACTCGGCTTCGGGGCGTGCCGCCGCGTCTCTGGCCAGCTTGAAGGAGTCGCCCGTCACATCGGCGAACTCGATGACCTCGTCGCGCTGGTAGTGGTGGCCGAGCACGAAGACGCGGTCGCCGAGCCGCTCCTTGGCAGCCCGTGCGCGGGCCACCAGGCCGGGGTCGGAGGGGGAGGGGAGATCACCGGGGCACTCCACCCCCCGCTCGCTCTTCGGATCGGCGCCGCGGCCCAGCAGGAGCAGGGCGAGCGGGGTCGGCTGTACGTCCAGCGGCTGGGCGGTGCTCACAGGCTCCACCCCTTCTTGAGCGCCATACGACCCCATCCCTTCTGTAAGCCATACAGAAATCGCACATGCGGAACTCATCGCACGCAGACTTCTCGTCCAAGTGACGTTATTCATCATAGCGGCTTCACGTCAGTTTGACGACGGGGATCATGTCGATGTGACGCATTCCCACTCCGTCCGGCCGTGTGCGAGCATGAAGTGACGCCTCCTGGAATGAATCCGGGAAGCCGCCGGTTGAGCCGACGGTAAGCGAGCAGTCCGTACAACCCGGGAGAGAGACACATGACCGTTCAGGGCGAGACGACAGCGAGCGAAGCCGACACGTTCGAGGACGAGGGCGTCGATGTGTCGTTCGATGATCGCGCCACCCTGTCCGACAAGGACGAGGACGAGGGCGTCGATACGTCGTCCGATGGCGGCATCATCCTGTCCGACACCGCGGCCGAGAAGGTCAAGAGCCTGCTGGAGCAGGAGGGCCGTGACGACCTGGCGCTGCGCGTCGCCGTCCAGCCCGGTGGCTGCTCGGGACTGCGCTACCAGCTCTTCTTCGACGAGCGCTCGCTCGACGGCGACGTGGTCAAGGACTTCGGCGGCGTCAAGGTCGTCACCGACCGGATGAGCGCCCCCTACCTGGGCGGCGCCTCCATCGACTTCGTCGACACCATCGAGAAGCAGGGCTTCACGATCGACAACCCCAACGCCACCGGCTCCTGCGCCTGCGGCGACTCCTTCAACTGATGCCCGCGCGCTGGCCTGCGTGGCAGCGCGCGGACCGGCAGCGGCGCACGGACCGGCGGAGCGCGTCCCGGGCAGGACACGGACGCGCACCCGGCCCACGCACCCGGTACAGGACAAGGGCGGCGGACTCCCCCCACCAGGGGCCCGCCGCCCTTGTCGTCCGTGCGCTCCGAGCGCGCCCGTCAGGGCGGGCCCTCACCAGCCGGTGAGAACCGGCCGGTGCGCACGGACGTCCACCTGGGCCTCTACTTGCGGGGCAGCTTGTGGCCGTCCCGCCCGTCCACGACCTTCCGGTCGCCCAGCGCCTTGTCGAGGCGGACCTCGACGCTCTGCCGCTTGGCGATCTTGACGCAGACCTTCTTGTCGCCCTTCTTCTCCTCCGGCTCGACCGTGACCTTCACCGACGAGCCCGACTCCTCGGCCTTGGCCGTGTAGTCGTGGCACACGCCACCCCAGAAGCGCACGGTGAGGGTGCGCCCTTCGGCCTTGTACGACTCGGCCGCCTGGGTGCCGCCCTTGCCGCCGCCGGTGCCCACATCCCCCTCACCGGAGGAGGGGGCGGGGGCCGGAGGGGAGCCGGGCCGCTCGGTCTGCGAGGGTGCCGGCTGCGGCGCCCCGTGGCCCGGAGCGGCCGGATCCTCGCTGCGGGGCGTGGACTTGAGGAACCGCGGCTCGACGGCCGGGTGCGTGGCCTCCAGGTTCCCGCCCCCGCCGGGCCGCTGCACATCGAAGACCCACGCGGGTACGAGTACGGGCTTGCCGTGCGAGCGCTCCAGCGAGAGACCGAAGTCGGCCCCGCTCACCTTCGCGGGCTCGCCACCGCCCCCGTCCTTCGAGCCCCTCGACCCCTTCTGCTGGTCGGTCTTGTCGTGCTCGCCGTCCTCGCCCGCATGGTCGTCGTCGCCATCCTTGGCCGGGACGCAGTCGTCGGCCCCGTCGCGGGACTCCTTGGCGCAGGAGGGCCGCGGCCCGTGCCCGCCGGAGGACTGGCTCGCCTTGTTCATCTCATCGAGCGTGGCGGACGCGCTGAGCACCGGGTATTCGGTGCCCGCGCGCGTCTCGTTCCAATTGCCCTGCGCGCGCGTGATCTTGCCGTCCGTACCGACCACGAACGTGCTGTCCCAGCCCTGGGTCGGCAGCCCGTCCACCTTGGGGGAGACGGTGACAGTACGCGTTCCGCCCACCGCGGCTCCGGCCTTGAGCGAGGCGTCCTGGAGGTCCAGGGCCTTCAGGACCGGCCGCACCGCGTCCTTCGCCTTCTTCTCGGACACGGGCTTGCCCGACGGGGAGGGGGCGCTGTCAACCTCCGTGTCGAGTGGAACCGCGTTCACGCCCATGTACGTCCACGCGCCGCCCGAGGCGCCGCGCTCGGCGGACAGCTTGGGGCTCTTGCCTGGTTTTTCCCCGCCGACCTGCCAGCGGCCGTCCGTCACCTTCGGACTGCCCTTGATCTTCAGCGACTTGGCCAGTTCGGCCATCTCCGCCTTGGTGACCCGGTGGCCGGTGTGCCGAACGGCGGCCTTGTCGGGGCCCTTGGGCAGCTTGCCCTCGGCGCGGTATGCGCGCGGCCCCATCGGCTCACCGGCCGCGATGCCCCGGCTCTGGCTGGCGGAGGCGGCCTCGCCGTCCAGCGACAGCTTCGGGGGGCCGCCCGCCGCATCGCTGTCTCCGGAGTCGGAGGCGGCGGTGGACGCCCAGTACGCGCCACCACCGCCGGCCAACAGGACCGCGGCGGCCACGGAGAGGACCACCGGCCGCCGCCGGCGACTGAGGAGACCGGGCCGGTCCTCGGGCTCGGGGGACTGGTCTGTACTCACCGAAAACTCCTTTGGCTCCACGTGTCCATGAGGTCCGTCCCTCATGCGGGCACGGACATGGGACGGAGCCGGTGAGCGTGTGGTTCCCGGTGGCCCGCTCAGTTGCCGTACTCGGACATTCCGTCCAGGAGCCGTGCCGAGCGTGAGGGTACGCTCACCCCGTGCAACGCCCGCGGCGGAACGGCTCGTTCCCCCTCCCGTGCGGCCCGCGCGGCCGTGAAGCGCGGAGCCATCCGGGCGCAGTCGCCCCGCAGTTGCTCCATCGACTCGGGCTCGGACGCTGAAGTTGCCGTTTTCCTCATGGAGTCGAAGCTACGCACCGGGTCCACCGTCCGGAAGACCCTACTATTTGGTAGTTGTGCCCTGTTCGAGTCCGGGGGCCCAGCGGGTAGCGTAAACCCGCCTCTCCCTGTGCGCCGCGCGTACAGGGCACCTCAATGTCTCTCAGGAGCGGAATTCGTCGTGCGTATCGCAGTGAGCGGCTCCATCGCAAACGACCACCTGATGACCTTCCCGGGGCGTTTCTCCGACCAGCTGGTCGCCGACCAGCTGCACACGGTCTCGCTCTCCTTCCTCGTCGACGGCCTCGACATCCGCCGTGGCGGCGTCGGGGCCAACATCGCGTTCGGCATGGGCCAGCTGGGCGCCCGGCCGATCCTCGTCGGCGCGGCGGGGGAGGACTTCGAGGAGTACCGCGTCTGGCTCGAACGCCACGGCGTGGACACGGAGTCGGTCCGGATCTCCGAGGTGCTGCACACCGCGCGCTTCGTCTGCACCACCGACGCGGACCACAACCAGATCGGCTCCTTCTACACCGGCGCGATGAGCGAGGCCCGGCACATCGAGATCCAGCACGTCGCCGACCGCGTCGGCCCCCTCGACCTCGTCTGCATCAGCGCCGACGACCCCGAGGGCATGATCCGCCACACCGAGGAGTGCCGGACCCGGGGCATCCCGTTCGCGGCCGACTACTCGCAGCAGATCGCGCGGATGGACGGCGAGGGCATCCGCGAGCTGACCGAGGGCGCCACCTTCCTCTTCTCGAACGAGTACGAGAAGGAACTGATCGAGACCAAGACCGGCTGGAGCGACGAGGAGGTCCTCCGGAAGGTCGGCACCCGCGTCACCACCCTCGGCAAGAGGGGGGCGCGCATCGACCGGGCCGGCGAGGAGTCCATCTACGTCGGCTGCGCCGAGGAGCGCGCCAAGGCGGACCCGACCGGCGTCGGCGACGCCTTCCGCGCGGGCTTCCTCTCCGGCCTGACCTGGGGCGTCGGACTGGAGCGCGCCGCGCAGGTCGGCTGCATGCTGGCGACCCTCGTCATCGAGACGGTCGGCACCCAGGAGTACGAGCTGAAGCGCGCCCACTTCATGGAGCGCTTCACGAAGGCATACGGCCACGACGCGGCCACCGAGGTCCAGGCCCACCTGGCCTGAGCCCGGCCGCCACGTACCCCGCTCCGGCGGGCGGGCCCGGGAAGACCGGGCCCGCCCCCGAAGGGGGGGCGAGGAACCGCGCGCCCAGCGCACACCGACCCGCACTCCGCACAGCGCGGACGGGCAACCCGTGCCCGGCACCAGGAACGACGGCAACAAAGAGATCCGCCGGACACCGCATGGCCGACGCGCCCAGGTTCTGTCTCTTTGGTCAGCGTCGGGTCCGGATGAGGATGCCCGCGAGGTGGAGTGCGGCCTGGTAGGCGATCGCGAGCTTGTCGGTTCGTGTGGCCAGGCCGCGCCCCTGCTTGAGGCGGTTGATGCACCGCTCGACGGTGTTCCGCTGTTTGTATGCCTCGTTGTTGAAGCCGGGCGGACGGCGACCGGGTCGCCCTCGCCGCAGGCGGTGGCCAACCTGGTCGGACGGCTGCGGGACGACCGCACGGATGCCCCGACGCCGCAGGTGAGTGCGGATGCCACGTGAGGAATACGCGCGGTCGGCCAGAACGGTCAGGGGCCGGGTCCTGGGCCTGCCCGGCGCCCGAACGGGGCACGCGGATGCGGGACATCACCGTCTCGAAGGTGGGCGCGTCACCTGCCTGGCCTGCGGTGACGGTGAAGGCCAGGGGCCGTGCGCGGCCGTCTGCGGCCAGGTGGACCTTGGTGCTCAGCCCGCCGCGGGAGCGTCCGAGCGCGTGATCGGCGGGCTCTCCCGGGCGGGCCGCCCCCCTTTTGCGTGCTCCGGCAGCGTGCTGGTGGGCCCGCACGACCGTGGAGTCCACCGACACCGTCCGGTCGAGGTCGTCATCGGCGTCCGCTGCCGCCGGGACGGCGGCGAGGGTCGTCTCCCATGTGCCGTCGACGGCCACCTGATCAGCCGTTTGTGAGCGGTCTGGAACGAGCCGAGCCCGTCGGGAAGGTCCCGCCAGGGCGAGTTGGCGCGGTACTTCCACGCGATGGCCTCGAGCGTGCGGCGGTGGTCGGCCATCGCCGCCCCCGGACCGGATCGGCCGGCATCAGCGGCTCGATCCGGTCCCACATCGCATCGGTGATCACTGATCGGACGGACACATCCGATCAACTGACCAACCCATCAAAGAGACACGCTCTAGCCGACCCGGCGCACCCGGAACGTGGTGCCGGTGGCTTCCACCAGCGCGTGTCCCGTCATCCCGCACCAGGCCGGAATGTCCAGCCGTGCCGCCTCGTCGTCGGCGAGCACCGTCACCACGCCCCCCGGGGGCACCTGCCCGATCACCTTGGCCAGCTCGATCACCGGCACGGGGCACCGCTTCCCCAGCGCATCGACGATCACCCCGGCGTCCTCCGGGACAGTCGCCTCCGCTTCCGGGACAGTCGCCTCCGCTTCCGCGGCAGTCGTGTCCGCCTCCGGGATCTCGGTATCCGGCTCCGGAACAGGCACTTCCGGAACCGTCGGCTCCGGGTCGGCGGCCCCGGGGAGGGCGGAATCCGACTCCGCCTCTGGGCCGTCGGTATCCGGCTCCGGGGCAGCTGTCTCCGGAGCGGCGGCTTCCGGAGCAGTGGTCTCCGGGGCGGCAGCCTCCGCTTCCGAAACGGCCGCTTCCGAAACGGCCGCTTCCGAAACGGCCGCTTCTGAAACGGCCGCTTCCGAAACGGCCGCTTCCGAACCTGCCGCCTCCGGAACAGCCGTCTCCGACGCGGCGGCCTCTGGATCGGCAAGCTCCGGATCGGCGGCCTCCGGATCGGCGGCCTCCGGATCGGCGGCCTCTGGATCGGCGGCCTCCGGGGCGGCGTCGTCCGCGGAGAGCGGCGCCGCGCCCAGTCGGGCCCGCACCTGTGCGACCGCGCCGGGCAGCACCGACAAGAACCGCTCCACGTCGGACTCCGGTGTGCCCGGCGGCAGGGAGACCCGGACGTTCCCCTCCGAGAGCACGCCCATCGCCCGCAGCACATGACTGGGGGTCAGCGTGCCGGAGGTGCACGAGGAACCGGACGAGACGGAGAAGCCCGCCTCGTCCAGGGCGTGCAGCAGCGCCTCGCCATCGACATAGAGACAGGAGAACGTCACCAGGTGCGGCAGCCGCCGTACGGGGTCGCCGACGACCTCCGTGTCCGGTACCAGAGCGGGCACCCGCGCCCTGATCCGGTCGGTCACCGTCCGCAGCCGGGCCTCCTCGGCCTCCGCCTCGGCCCGTACGGCGCGCAGCGAGGCCGCGGCGGCGACGATGGCGGGGATGTTCTCGAAGCCGGGTGTCCGGCCGCTCTCGCGGTCGTCGGCTGGTCCGGGCGGCGCGAAGCGCACCCCCTTGCGGACCACGAGCAGCCCTACGCCCGCGGGCCCGCCCCACTTGTGGGCGCTCCCGGTCAGCAGCGACCAGTCGCCCGGCACGGGGCCCCAGGGCAGCGACTGCGCCGCGTCCACCAGCAGCGGAACGCCCGCCTCCGCGCAGCCGGCGGCGACTTCCTCGACCGGCTGCACGGTCCCGACCTCGTGGTTCGCCGACTGGAGGCAGGCCAGCGCGGTTCTCTTGCCGAGCGCCTCCACGTACTCCTGTGCGTCCACGCGGCCCGTGCGATCGACGCCGACCTCGCTCACAGAGCCGCCGCCCCGCTCGTGGGCCTCGGCTGCCTGTAGCACGGCCGAGTGTTCGACCGAGGAGACGATCAGCTCGCGCCCCGTTCTGTGACGTCCGGCGAGCGCCCCGGCGATGCCGGAGTGGAGCGCGTGCGTACCCGAAGCGGCGAAGGACAGTTCGTCGGGCCGGCAGCCGACCGCCTCGGCCGCGCTCTCTCGTGCCGCGTCCAGCAGCATGCGGGCCCGCCTGCCCTCCCGGTGGGGGCGCGCGGGGTCGGCCCATCCCTCGTCCAGCGCGGCCAGCAGCGCCTGCCGGGCAAGGGGATGGAGAGGCAGGGAGGAAGCGGCATCGAAAGAGGACACGCCCGAACGCTACCTTTACGAGTGACCCTTTCAGGTCCGGCTTCCCCGGACGGGACGTCGCCAAGAGCCGCCATGGGGGCGGCTGGTCCTCCGTGCGGGTGTGCCGCGAGGGGCGCGAGGACACCCGCAGGGGTACGTGAAGATCGCCCGCAGGGGGTACGGCCCAGGGTGCTGAACCGCAGCCTCCGGATCGTCAGAAGTCCGGTACCAGCGCGGCCTTCCAACCCATTGGGGTGGGACGCGGCGCGTTACGCCCCCTCCCCGCGCGACCCCAAATGGCGTCGGCTAGGGTTTGGTCCGCATAAACATCCAAACCCCTGCCCGCGCATGGGCCGGCGCCCGACCACGTAAGAGGGCCGCGCCCGACCGACGCGGGCGAGACTCTCGGGAAGGCGCTACGTGAGTCCCAACGGCTCCGACCTCCCCCACGCCCCGGAGGGCGCGGGCGGTACCCCCATGCCGCGGCGCCCGATGCTGCGAAAATTGCAGCAGGCGCTGGCCGCGGGCTTGGTCCTGGCGACCGCGACCGGTTGCACATCAAAGGACTTCCCCCGCCTTGGAATGCCCACCCCGGTAACGGACGAGGCCCCGCGGATCCTCTCCCTGTGGCAGGGCTCCTGGGCGGCTGCGCTCGCTGTGGGCGTGCTGGTATGGGGCCTGATCCTGTGGAGCGTCATCTTCCACCGGCGGTCCAGGTCCAAGGTCGAGGTCCCTCCGCAGACCCGGTACAACATGCCCATCGAGGCGCTGTACACGGTGGTCCCGATCATCATCATCGCGGTGCTCTTCTACTTCACCGCGCGCGATGAGACCAAGCTTCTGGCCACCTCGTCGAAGCCCACGCACGTGGTCAACGTCGTCGGCTACCAGTGGAGCTGGGGCTTCAACTACGTCGAGAACGTGGACGGTGACGCCAAGACGGACGTCAACACCGACCACGCCCTCGACAAGGAGCTGAAGGCCATCCCGGACCGGATGACCAAGGGCTTCCCGCAGGGCGCGGAGGGTGTCTACGACGTCGGCACTCCCGGCGAGCGGAACCCGCAGAACAACAACCCGGGCCCGACGCTGTGGCTGCCCAAGGGCGAGAAGGTCCAGTTCATCCTGACCTCCCGCGACGTCATCCACTCGTTCTGGGTGCTGCCGTTCCTCATGAAGCAGGACGTCATCCCGGGCCACGTCAACCGCTTCGAGGTGACTCCCAACCGGGAGGGCACCTTCAGGGGCAAGTGTGCCGAGCTGTGCGGCGTCGACCACTCCCGGATGCTCTTCAACGTGAAGGTCGTCTCCCCGGAGCGCTACCAAAAGCACCTGGAGGAGCTGGCGAAGAAGGGCCAGACCGGATACATCCCGGCGGGTACCGCCAGCACCGGTGACGCCAAGAATGCGGAGACGAATAACCCGTGAGCATCCTCAACGAATCCCAGGGTGCCGCCACAGCCACGGCCGAGGCAGCACCGCCGGCACGCCGTAAGAGCCCCGGAAACGTCGTCGTCTCGTGGCTGACGACGACGGACCACAAGGTCATCGGCAGTCTGTACCTGATCACGTCGTTCGTGTTCTTCATCATCGGCGGCGTGATGGCACTCCTCATGCGCGCCGAGCTGGCCCGCCCCGGCATGCAGTTGCTGTCGAACGAGCAGTTCAACCAGGCGTTCACCATGCATGGCACGATCATGCTGCTGATGTTCGCCACCCCGCTGTTCAACGGCTTCGCGAACTGGATCATGCCGCTCCAGATCGGGTCTCCCGATGTGGCCTTCCCGCGGCTGAACATGTTCGCGTACTGGCTCTACCTCTTCGGCTCGCTCATCGCCGTCGGCGGCTTCCTCACCCCGCAGGGCGCCGCCGACTTCGGCTGGTTCGCCTACTCGCCGCTCTCCGACGCGGTGCGGTCGCCGGGTGTCGGCGCCGATATGTGGATCATGGGTCTGGCCCTCTCGGGCTTCGGCACGATCCTCGGTTCGGTCAACTTCATCACCACCATCATCTGCATGCGCGCTCCCGGCATGACGATGTTCCGCATGCCGATCTTCACCTGGAACGTGCTCCTCACCGGTGTGCTGGTGCTGCTGGCCTTCCCGGTGCTGGCCGCCGCGCTGTTCGCCCTGGAGGCGGACCGAAAATTCGGGGCACATGTCTTCGACGCGGCGAACGGAGGGGCGTTGCTATGGCAGCACCTCTTCTGGTTCTTCGGCCATCCAGAGGTCTATATCATCGCGCTGCCGTTCTTCGGCATCGTCTCCGAAGTCATTCCGGTCTTCAGCCGCAAGCCGATGTTCGGCTACATCGGGCTGGTCGCCGCCACCATTTCCATCGCCGGCCTTTCGGTGACGGTCTGGGCGCATCACATGTACGTCACAGGCGGCGTGCTCTTGCCCTTCTTCTCCTTCATGACCTTCTTGATCGCGGTGCCGACGGGCGTGAAGTTCTTCAACTGGATCGGCACCATGTGGAAGGGCTCGCTGTCCTTCGAGACACCGATGCTGTGGACCATCGGATTCCTCATCACCTTCCTCTTCGGTGGTCTGACGGGCGTCATTCTGGCTTCGCCGCCGATGGACTTCCACGTTTCCGACTCGTACTTCGTCGTCGCGCACTTCCACTACGTCGTCTTCGGCACCGTGGTGTTCGCGATGTTCGCCGGATTCCACTTCTGGTGGCCGAAGTTCACTGGCAAGATGCTGGACGAACGGCTCGGGAAGATCACCTTCTGGACTCTGTTCATCGGCTTCCACGGCACCTTCCTCGTGCAGCACTGGCTGGGTGCCGAGGGCATGCCGCGCCGGTACGCCGACTACCTGGCGGCCGACGGCTTCACCGCGCTGAACACCGTCTCCACGATCAGCTCGTTCCTGCTGGGCATGTCGATGCTGCCGTTCTTCTACAACGTGTGGAAGACGCACAAGTACGGCAAGAAGGTCGAGGTGGACGACCCGTGGGGCTACGGCCGTTCACTCGAATGGGCGACCAGCTGCCCGCCGCCGCGGCACAATTTCCTCACGCTGCCGCGCATCCGCTCCGAATCCCCCGCCTTCGATCTGCATCACCCTGAGATCTCCGCTCTCGACCAGATCGAGAACGTGGACTCGGACGAGAAGGCGCTGGCCGGCAGCAAGGAGGCCGGGAAGTGAAGATCCAGGGCAAGATGTTCCTCGGGCTGGCGGTCTTCCTGCTGGCTGTGGCCATCGTCTACGGCCTGTGGTCGAAGGAGCCCGTGGGCACCACGGGCCTCTTCCTGGCCTTCGGCCTGTCGATCATGATCGGCTACTACCTGGCGTTCACGGCGCGCCGGGTGGACACCGGAGCGCAGGACAACAAGCAGGCGGACGTCGCGGACGACGCCGGTGAGCTGGGCTTCTTCAGCCCGCACAGCTGGCAGCCGCTGCTGCTCGGCCTCGGCGGCGCCTTCGCCTTCCTGGGCGTGGCCCTGGGCTGGTGGCTCGTGTACGTCTCGGCGCCGCTGCTGCTGATCGCCCTGTTCGGCTGGGTCTTCGAGTACTACCACGGGGAGAGCCGCACCCAGTAGGCACCTCGGCAGCGAAAAAGCAAGGGTCGGCCCCCCGACACTCCGGGGGGCCGACCCATTTGCAGGTATCCGGCGAGCCCGAATTGACGATTATTCATATTTTGGGCCCATGAGCGACAAGCCGGATTCCGTGCACCCCGGGGCCACGCCCCTTGGGGCCCCCAGCACCCCCAGACCCCCCGTCCGACGCGACCGGCGCAAGGTGGTGAAGAGCTGCGCACTGCTGCTGGCGCCCCTGACCATGGGGCTCGCCGCCTGCGGCACCAGCGGTAACAGCAGCTCGGACCCGCTCGCCTCCTCTCCCTACGACGCCACGGACGCCGTGGCCGTCAACGCAGGGGCCGACAGCCAGGACGTCGATCCCGACAAGCCGCTTGAGGTCACGGCCGAGAGCGGCGAGGACAAGATCACCGACGTGTTCGCCACCGACGGCGCCGGGCGTGTCCTGCCCGGCGAGCTGTCGGCCGACAGCAAACACTGGCGCAGCACCGGCCCCCTGGCCGCGGGCGTGCGCTACAACCTCCAGGTCAGCACCGAGAACGACGAAGGCGCCCCGGGGCGCCGCACGGTCCACTTCAAGACCAAGCCCAAGGGCAAACACCTCAACGTCAAGCTCGGCCCGGACAACGGCACCTACGGCGTCGGGCAGCCCCTCACGGCCGAGCTGAGCCGGCGCGTCAAGAGCCGGAAGCAGCGCGAGATCATCGAACGTGCGCTGCGGGTCAAGTCCACGCCCCATGTGGAGGGCTCCTGGCACTGGGTGAACAGCAAGGAGCTGCACTTCCGGCCCCGCACCTACTGGCCGGCGCACGCCTCCATCACCCTCACCTCCGCGCTCAAGGGCCTGAAGCTGCACAAGGGGCTCTACGGGGGCTCCGCCACACCCGTTCGGATGAAGACGGGCGACAGGATAGAGGCGATAGCCGACGCCTCGTCGCTGGTGATGAACGTCAAGAAGAACGGCAGGACCGTCCACTCCATGCCGATCACCACGGGCAAGGCGGGCTACGAGACCCGCAACGGCATCAAGGTGATCCTCGCCAAGGAGTCGTTCGTACGGATGACCAGCGCCAGCATCGGCGCCTCCGACTTCTACGACCTGCCGGTCTACTGGGCCACCCGGCTCACCGACAGCGGCGAGTACGTGCATGGCGCCCCCTGGTCGGTCGGTTCCCAGGGCGTCTCGAACACCAGCCACGGATGTACCGGCATGAGCAGCGGGAACGCGCGCTGGTTCTTCGAAAACGTCCGCCAGGGCGACATAGTCCAGCACGTCAACACCGCGGGCGAGAACATGGCGCCCTTCGGCAACGGCTTCGGGGACTGGAACCTGAACTGGAAGCAGTGGCGCAAGGGCAGCACCGTCAACACCGCCAAGTACGACGACAGCGGCCCCGCCGACGCCGCACGGCTGCGGCCCGAGGTGTGAGCCACGCGCGGCAGCCGGACCCGAAGGTATGAGCGAATCCGTGACCTGTGAGCACTACCGCACACGACGGGTCCGGGACGCGATGCGCGTCCCGGACCCGTCGTTCGTGGGGGCCGCCGTCCGGAGGCGTACTCGGGTGGGGCTCAGCCGGGGCTCAGATGCTCCTCGGACGGAGCTGGGGCAGACTCAGGCGGGGGTCAGCCGGTCCCCGGCACCGGCGCGCAGCAGGCCCGCCAGCGCGTCCGCCAGCGCCACCGGATCGACCGGGTGCGCGACCGTGGCCTCCGCCCTGCTCCAAGTCGCCAGCCAGGCGTCCTGGGGGCGGCCGATCAGCAGCAGTACCGGCGGGCAGGCGAAGACCTCGTCCTTGATCTGGCGGCACACGCCCATCCCGCCGGCCGGAGCGGTCTCGCCGTCCAGCACGCACACGTCGATGTGCCGCTCCTGGAGGGCCTCCAGGACCGCGGGCAGGGTGGCGCACTCCAGATACTCGACCGAGGGCGCGTCGGGCGCGGGCCTGCGGCCGGCTGCGAGCCGGACCTGCTCGCGGGTGTTGGCGTCGTCGCTGTAGACCAGCACCGTGGCGGTCGGCTGCATTGTTCCTCCGCGTTCGGATCGGGTGGATCGCTGGTGTCACCGTGGGACGCAGGTGGCGCCGCTGGGATGCTACTCCTTCCGACGCACCGTCAACACCGGTCTGCACGGCCCGATGCTGCGCCGAATGAGCAGGACAGGACGGCGCGCAGGGGGCTGACACACCGAACGGGACCCCCCGAAGTGAGGCCGGGATAAGCGACCGACATAATGTCGGTCGTGGCGACAGCAACAGCAGTAGAAACCGGGCACGCGCACCCATCGGTCAACCGGCCGAACCTCACCAGCGTCGGAACCATCATTTGGCTGAGTTCCGAGCTGATGTTCTTCGCGGCCCTCTTCGCGATGTACTTCACCCTGCGATCGGTGACGGGCGCCGACTACTGGAAGGAGCACGCAGATGCGCTGAACCTTCCGTTCTCGGCGACGAACACCACGATCCTGGTGCTTTCCTCCCTGACCTGTCAGCTCGGCGTGTTCGCTGCCGAACGCGGGGACGTGAAGAAGCTCCGGGCGTGGTTCATCGTCACCTTCATGATGGGTGCGATCTTTATCGGCGGCCAGGTCTTCGAATACACGGAGCTGGTGAAGGAGGGCACGTCGCTCTCCTCAAGTCCGTACGGATCGGTGTTCTACCTGACCACCGGGTTCCACGGGATGCACGTGACGGGCGGGCTCATCGCCTTCCTGTTCGTCCTGGGGCGGACCTACGCGGCCAAGCGGTTCACACACCACCAGGCCACCGCTGCCATCGTCGTGTCCTACTACTGGCACTTCGTCGATGTCGTCTGGATCGGCCTCTTCGCCACGATCTACCTGATCAGGTAACCGTTCGGGCCGCGGCCCGGCCGAGTGCCGTACCGCGACACACGGACATACGTCCAGACCCAGCATCGACGCAGAAGATCCTGACACCGGGGTAATCCGTGAAAAAGCTCTCCGCACGACGGCGCCATCCGCTGGCGGCGCTCGTCGTTCTACTCTTCGCGCTGGCGGCCACCGGGGGGCTGTACACCGCGTTCGCTCCTGCGGGTGAGGCCAAGGCCGAGCAGGAGTCGAGTCAGTCCCTCGCCATCGAGGAGGGCAAGAAGCTCTACGCCACCGGCTGCTCCAGCTGCCACGGAACCGGCGGCCAGGGGACCAGCGATGGTCCGAGCCTGGTCGGTGTCGGGGCCGCGGCGGTGGACTTCCAGGTCGGCACCGGCCGGATGCCGGCCCAGCAGCCGGGTGCCCAGGTGCCCAAGAAGAAGAAGATCTACGACCAGGACGAGACGAACCAGCTCGCCGCGTACGTCGCCTCCCTGGGCTCGGGCCCGAGCCAGCCCACCAAGAAGATGTACGACCCGAGCGGGGCGGACCTCGCCAACGGCGGTGAGCTGTTCCGTACGAACTGCGCCCAGTGCCACAACTTCACCGGTGAAGGCGGCGCGCTCACGCACGGCAAGTTCGCTCCCGACCTGGGCGATGTCGATCCGAAGCACATCTACGAGGCCATGCAGACCGGCCCGCAGAACATGCCCTCCTTCACCGACGGCGCGCTGCCCGAGAAGGACAAGCGCGACATCGTCGCCTACGTGAAGGAAGTCAACAGCGACAAGTCGGAGAGCCCCGGCGGGTTCAAGCTCGGTGGCTTCGGCCCCGTCAGTGAGGGCATGTTCGCCTGGATCTTCGGCCTCGGTGCGATGATCGCCACCGCTGTCTGGGTCGCCGCTCGGACCGCAAAGGCCAAGAAGTCATGAGTAGCCAGACTGGACCACACGAGAACGTGTCAGACGAGAACCTGCCCAGTGCGCAGGAAAAAGCCCATGGCGCGGTAGCGGTCAAGGATGATCCGTTCGCCGACCCCGGCCTGCCCCCCCATGAGCACCGCATCCAGGACATCGACGAGGGGGCGGCCAGGCGCTCCGAGCGCGTCGTCGCCTTCCTCTTCACGCTGTCCATGCTGGCCACGGTGGCTTTCATCGCCTCCTTCGTGGCCTTCCCGATCGACAAGATCATTTATGTCTGGCCGCTGGGGCACATCAGCGCGCTGAACCTCGCGCTGGGCCTCACTCTCGGCGTGGCCCTCTTCTGCATCGGCGCCGGCGCGGTCCACTGGGCCCGCACGCTGATGTCCGACGAGGAGATGATCGACGAGCGGCACGCGGTCGCGGCCGAGCCGGAGGTGCGCGAGAAGGTCCTCGCGGACTTCAAGCAGGGCGCGAAGGAGTCGGCGCTCGGGCGGCGGAAGCTGATCCGCAACACGATGTTCGGAGCCGTGGCCCTGGTGCCGCTCTCCGGCGTCGTCCTGCTGCGCGACCTGGGCCCGCTGCCCGAGGACAAGCTGCGGCACACCGCGTGGAAAAAGGGCAAGCTCCTGGTGAATGAGAACACCAACGAGCCCCTGCGTCCCGAGGACATCGCCGTCGGCTCGCTGACCTTCGCCCGCCCCGAGGGGCTGGAGCACCACGACGAGGATTTCCAGAACGAGATCGCGAAGGCGGCCTTGATGCTCGTCCGGCTGGAGCCGAAGGACATCAAGGACAAGCGCGAGCTGGACTGGTCCCACGAGGGGATCGTCGCCTACTCGAAGATCTGCACGCACGTCGGCTGCCCCGTCAGCCTCTACGAGCAGCAGACCCACCATGTGCTGTGCCCGTGCCACCAGTCGACGTTCGACCTGTCCGACGGTGCGCGCGTGCTCTTCGGGCCCGCCGGCCACCCGCTGCCACAGCTGAACATCAGCGTCAACAAGGACGGCTACCTCGAAGCGCAGGGCGACTTCGCGGAGCCCGTCGGTCCGGCCTTCTGGGAGCGCGGATGAGTACTGCAACGGAAACCCCGAGCAGCTCTGCTGCTGCGGGAAAGAAGAAGGCGCCCGCGGGTGAGCGGGTTGCCGACTGGGCCGACGGACGGCTGGGGATCTACAGCCTCGCCAAGGCCAACATGCGCAAGATCTTCCCGGACCACTGGTCCTTCATGCTGGGCGAGGTCGCGCTCTACAGCTTCATCATCATCATCCTGACCGGTGTCTATCTGACGCTGTTCTTCCACCCGTCGATGAACGAGGTGGAGTACCACGGCCCCTACACGCCGTTGCAGGGTGTCCAGATGTCCGAGGCGTTCGCCTCGACACTGGACATCAGCTTCGATGTGCGCGGTGGTCTGCTGGTGCGGCAGATCCACCACTGGGCGGCGCTGATCTTCCTCGCGGCGATGTTCGTGCACATGATGCGCGTCTTCTTCACGGGCGCCTTCCGCAAGCCGCGCGAGGTCAACTGGCTGTTCGGCTTCCTGCTGTTCTTCCTGGGCATGTTCACCGGTTTCACCGGCTACTCGCTCCCGGACGACCTGCTGTCCGGCACCGGTGTCCGCTTCATGGAGGGCGCTATCTTGTCCGTGCCGATCGTCGGCACGTACATCTCGATGTTCCTGTTCGGCGGGGAGTTCCCCGGGCACGACTTCGTGGCGCGGTTCTACTCGATCCACATCCTGCTGCTGCCCGGCATCATGCTGGGCCTGCTGGTGGCGCACCTGATCCTGGTCTTCTACCACAAGCACACGCAGTTCGCGGGCCCCGGACGGACCAACAAGAACGTCGTCGGCATGCCGCTGCTGCCGGTGTACATGGCCAAGGCCGGCGGGTTCTTCTTCCTGGTCTTCGGCGTGATCGCGGCCATCTCCGCGCTGTTCACGATCAACCCGATCTGGGTGCTCGGGCCCTACCGGCCCGACCAGGTGTCCACCAACGCGCAGCCCGACTGGTACATGGGCTTCCCCGAGGGCCTCATCCGGTTCATGCCCGGCTGGGAGATCAACCTGTGGGGCCACACCCTTGTACTGGGTGTGTTCATCCCGCTGCTGATCCTGCCAGTGGTGCTCGGGGCGATCGCGCTCTATCCGTTCATCGAGTCCTGGGTCACCGGGGACAAGCGCGAGCACCACATCGCCGACCGGCCGCGGAACGCGCCGACCCGTACGGGCTTCGGCGCCGCGTGGATCGCCTGGTACTTCGTCCTGCTGGTGGGCGGCGGCAACGACTTGTGGGCCACGCACTTCCACTTGTCGATCAACGCCATCACCTATTTCGTGCGGGTCGCGTTCTTCGTCGTGCCGGTGATCGTCTTCATCATCACCAAGCGCATCTGCCTCGGCCTCCAGCGCAGGGACCGCGACAAGGTGCTGCACGGGCGTGAGAGCGGCACCATCAAGCGGCTGCCGCACGGTGAATTCGTGGAGATCCACGAGCCGCTCTCGCAGGAGCAGCTGCACACGCTCACCGCGCACGAGCAGTACAAGCCGGCCGAGATCGGACCGGAGACCGACGAGAACGGCGTCGAGCGGAAGCTCTCGCGCGGGCAGAAGATGCGCGCGCGGCTCTCGAAGGGGTACTACGGCGAGGCGGGGCAGATTCCCAAGCCGACGCGCGAGGAGTACCGCGAGGTCGAGAGCGGTCACGGCCACCACTGAGACGCGCGCACTGGCGCTTGACCGAAGCCGCCACAACCGGAGGGGCTCGCGGGGTTTTCCCCGCGGGCCCCTCCGGCGTTCTCCGGACCCGGCCCCGCGCGGTCCTGCCCGGCCCCGCGCGGTCCTGCCCGGCCGCGTGCGGTCCTGCCGGGCGGCGTACGGGCCCTGGTCCGGCCGGTGACCGTGGCCGGGCCGCTCCGGGGAAAGTCGATAGGGTGGCGGGACCTTCAACCGGTCTACTGCCAGGAAGTGGTTCCCATGAGCGCTGCTACCCCCGCCGGAGGCGACACCATGGCGGCGCGCACCTGGCCCGACGTGCTGAGCACACTGGTGCGGGGCGAGGACCTGAGCGCGGACGCCACGGCCTGGGCCATGGACCGGATCATGAGCGGTGAGGCCACCGATGTGCAGATCGCGGGGTTCGCGGTGGCCCTGCGCGCCAAGGGCGAGACGGTGCAGGAGATCTCCGGGCTGGTCCGGGCCATGTACGAGCACGCGCACACCGTGGACATCCCCGGCCCCTGCGTCGATATCGTCGGGACCGGCGGGGACATGGCCAAGACGGTCAACATCTCGACGATGGCCTCCATCGTCGTGGCCGGTACGGGCGCGAAGGTCGTCAAGCACGGCAACCGGGCCTCCTCCAGCGCCAGCGGCGCCTCGGACGTCCTGGGAAAGCTGGGCGTGAACCTGGAGTTGACACCGCAGCGGGTCGCCGAGGTGGCGGCCGAAGCCGGGATCACCTTCTGCTTCGCCGTCAAGTTCCACCCTTCGCTGCGCCACGTCGCCGCCGCGCGGGCCGGATTGGGGATCGCCACCCCGTTCAACTTCCTCGGCCCGCTCACCAACCCCGCGCGAGTGCGGGCGCAGGCAACGGGCGTCGCCGACGCGCGGATGGCGCCGATCATCGCGGGGGTGCTGGCCGAACGGGGCTCCTCCGCGCTGGTCTTCCGGGGCGACGACGGGCTCGACGAGCTGACGACCACGGCGACCTCGACGGTGTGGGTCGTACGCGACGGTGCCGTGCGCGAGGAGAGCTTCGACCCGCGCGACGTGGGCATCGAGCTGGTGCCCGTCGAGGCGCTGCGCGGCGGCGATGCCGCGTACAACGCCGATGTGGCCCGCCGGCTGCTGGCGGGGGAGCGGGGGCCCGTGCGGGACGCGGTGGTGCTCAACTCCGCCGCCGCGTTCGTGGCGCTGGCGCCGACGGACGCCCCCCTCACCGAGCAGATCGCCGCCGGGATGCGCCGGGCGGCCGAGTCCCTCGACTCGGGCGCCGCGCTGGCCGCGCTGGAGAGGTGGGTGGCGGCCACCGCCCAGTGATGACGCGCTGACGGTGCTGACAGGGCCGGCGGTGCGCTCGGATCCGCCGTCGGTCCTGTCAGTCCTGTCAGTCCTGTCAGTCCTGTCAGTCCTGCCGGGTCTGTCGGAGCGGCCCGTGGGTCACTGCTGGTAGGCGGCCTCCAGGGCGGGCAGGTCGATCTTCTTCATCTGGAGCATGGCCTGGGTGACGGCCGCCGACTTGGCCGGATCCGGGTCGCTGATCAGCTCGAAGAGCCGCTCCGGGACGACCTGCCAGGACAGGCCGTACTTGTCCTTGAGCCATCCGCAGTCGCCCGGCTCCCCGCCGTCGGCGGTGAGCTTCTCCCACAGGGTGTCCACCTCGTCCTGCGAGTCGCAGTAGACCTGGAGCGAGATGGCCTCGCTGAACGTGAAGTGCGGGCCGCCGTTGAGCGCGACGAACTGCTGGCCCGCCAGTTCGAAGACGACGACCATCACCGACCCGGGCTCGCCCGGCCCGGCCTCGCCGTAGCGGGTCGTCTCCACGATCCGGGAGTTGTCGAACAGGGAGACGTAGAACTCCGCCGCCTCCTGGGCCTGGTTGTCGAACCAGAGGAACGTCTTGATCTTCTGCGGCTGCCGCATGGTGCCTCCCAGGTGTGCCGAATCGATGTCTGCCAGTACAGACCCGCTCGGGCGCGGAAATTCATCGCTCGGCCGGGATCTGTCCGCATCCCACCCCATCGGACCCATGCCGCCACGCCCCGACACCCCGAGCACCCCGCCTCGGCCGTCGAACGGCTCGCCTCGTGCCGCTCGCGTCGCGCGGGGGACGGTGGGCCACACCACTGTTCCGGCGGGGGAGTGGGGGGAGCCGGCGGGGCGTGAGCCGGGGTGGCGTGAGCCGAGTTGGCCCCTGGGGGTATTGGCTACAGGTCGTCGAAGTCCCAGGCGCTCATTCCGGCCTTGAACGCCCGCCACTCGCCGGAGGTGAAGCACAGGTGCGGGGGTGCGCTCGCCTCCCAACTGGAAGTCGAGTGCGGCTTGTGCGATGAGTAGTGGCACTCCAGGGGTGATTCGGTCTCGTGCAGGCAGTGCCGCCGGCGCAGTCCGCGTACCTCGGTGAGCGCTTCGATCTGGTCCGGCCCCAGCGAGGCGAAGCCCACGCCGTTGACCGCCTGCGCATCCGCCTCGATCTGCAACAGGCCCGGCACGATGTCCAGTTGGTACTCACGGGCACTTGAGGCCGCCGCCTCGAATCCCAGGAAGCGTTCGTACTGCGCGCTGATCACTTCTCCGTACGGGGCCCACCACGGGTTGACTCCGCTCCCGCGCGGCGGTGTGCAACCCGGCGATTTCGTCGCGTGGGTCAGCCGGAAACTCGTAGAGGTCCATGGGCTGGGCGAAGTGCTGCTGAGAGCACACGCGCTTCCCGTTCTCGATGCGGCTGATCAAGGAGACGTCACAGCAGAGCGCGGATGCCACCTCGGCCGGTGCCCTTTCGAAACACGGCCTGGGGCCATGGGCGCCTCGGCGGTGTGTGTCGGGCGGCAGACGCCGCCGGGTCAGGCGCGCCGGGTGCGGGGCTCTGTTCTCACAGCCCCCCCGCCCCCGGAGTGAACACTCCCTTTCCTGGGTGTTACGCCAGGACACGGAGGCCGAAACAGCGGGCTTCTAGCGTCGGTGTTCCGTTCAGGGACTGGCCGAGCAGGAGGCGATGTGAGGGCACGGTGGATCACCCGGTGGGAGCCCGAGGACCCCGGTTTCTGGGACCGGGAGGGGCGGCGGACGGCGCGGCGGAATCTGTGGCTTTCTGTCTTCGCCGAGCACATCGGGTTCGCCGTGTGGAGCCTGTGGTCGGTGCTGGTGCTGTTCATGACGCCGGAGGCGGGGTTCTCGCTGACGGCGGACGAGAAGTTCCTGCTGGTGTCGGTGGTCTCGCTGGTGGGTGCGGTGCTGCGGCTGCCGTACGGGTTCGCCGTCACCAGGTTCGGGGGGCGCAGCTGGACGGTGTGCTCGGCGCTGGTGCTGCTGGTGCCCGTGGTGCTGGCGGCCGTGCTGGTGCGGCGGCCGGAGACACCGCTGTGGGCGCTGCTGCTGTGCGCCGCGGTCTCCGGGCTGGGAGGGGGCAACTTCGCCTCGTCCATGGTCAACATCAACGGGTTCTTCCCGGAGCGCGAGAAGGGCTGGGCGCTGGGGCTGAACGCCGGGGGCGGGAACCTCGGGGTGGCCACGGTGCAACTGCTCGGGCTGGCTGTACTGGCCACGGCGGGGGTCGCCCGTCCGGAGCTGCTGCCGCTGCTGTTCGTCCCGGCTCTGCTGCTGGCCGCGCTGCTGGCGCACCGGCTGATGGACAACCTGGCCACCAACCGGACCGACTACCGCGCCTTCCGCAGCGCCGTACGGGACCGGCACTGCTGGACCATCTCGCTGCTGTACATCGGGACGTTCGGCTCCTTCATCGGATTCGGCTTCGCGTTCGGGCTGGTGCTCCAGAACGAGTTCGGCAAGACGCCCGCGCAGGCCGCCGCGCTCACCTTCCTCGGGCCGCTGCTGGGCTCGCTCGCCCGGCCGCTGGGCGGCCGGATGGCCGACCGGTTCGGCGGGGCACGCGTCACCGCCTGGTCGTTCCTCGCGCTGGCTGCCGGAGCCGCAGGTGTGCTGGTCGCCTCGGCCGCAGGGTCGTTCGCCGCCTACGTCGCGGTCTTCGTGGCGCTGTTCGTGGTGACCGGGCTGGGCAACGGATCGACGTACAAGATGATCCCCGCCCTCTACGCGGCCCGGGCCCAGAGCGCCGTCGAGGCGGGCGACGACCCCGAGGAGGCGCGCGCCCGGGGGCGCCGGATCTCCGGTGCCGTCATCGCCGTCTCCGGCGCGGTGGGCGCGCTGGGCGGTGTGGCCATCAACCTCGCCTTCCGCCAGTCGTACCGCTCAACGGGGGGCGCGGATGCGGCCATCGGCGGTTTTCTCGCCTTCTATCTGCTGTGTCTGGCGGTGACGTGGGCCGGGTACGTACGGCGGCCCGCTGCCCCGGAACGGGAGCTGGAACGGGGGCGGGAGCGGGAGCGGGCGGCGAGCCCGGTGCCGCAGTCTGCCGCTGAGCGGGGTGTCTGAGGTGAGCACCGTTGCCTCCGGCCCCGTGACCGGCGCCCCGTCCGGCCCCGGCACCGCCACGCACTGCCCCTACTGCGCCCTCCAGTGCGCGATGACCCTCACCCCGGGCCGGGCCCCGGACGGCATGCCCGCGCTCGATGTCACCCCGCGCGACTTCCCCACCAACGCGGGCGGGCTCTGCCAGAAGGGCTGGACCTCGGCCGCGCTGCTCACCTCGCCGGAGCGGCTCACCACCCCGCTGGTACGGGACGGTGCCGGGGTGCTGCGCGAGGCCGGCTGGGAGGAGGCGCTCGATCTGGTGGCGCGGCGCATGCGGCGGGCGCGCGAGGAGCGGGGGCCCGACGCCGTGGCCGTCTTCGGCAGCGGCGGGCTCACCAACGAGAAGGCGTACGCGCTGGGCAAGTTCGCGCGCGTCGCGCTGGGCACCTCGCAGATCGACTACAACGGCCGGTTCTGCATGTCCTCGGCGGCTGCCGCGGGCAACCGGGCGTTCGGGCTCGATCGCGGGCTGCCCTTCCCCGTCACCGACCTGGACGCCTCGGAGGCCGTCGTCCTTGTGGGCGCCAACCCCGCCGAGACGATGCCGCCGCTGATGGGGCACCTGGATCCCGCCCGGCTCATCGTCGTCGATCCGCGCCGCACCGCCACCGCGCAGGCGGCGCTCGACGGCGGCGGCCTGCACCTCCAGCCGGCGCCCGGCACGGACCTGGCGCTGGCGCTCGGGCTGCTCCATGTCGCGCTCGTGGAGGGGTACGTGGACGCGCCCGAACGGCTCGCCTACCGGCGGGAGCGGACCACCGGGTGGGAGGAGGTGCGCCGGTGCGCCGCGCGGTGGTGGCCCGAGCGCACCGAGCGGCTGACCGGGGTGGCCGCCGCCGACCTGCGCAAGGCGGCGGGCGCGCTGGCCGGGGCCCGCCGCGCCCACATCCTCACCGGGCGCGGCGCCGAACAGCACAGCAAGGGCGTGGACACCGTCGCCGCCTGGATC
The DNA here is from genome assembly GCF_039532135.1 of Streptomyces axinellae. Taxonomy (NCBI): domain Bacteria; kingdom Bacillati; phylum Actinomycetota; class Actinomycetes; order Kitasatosporales; family Streptomycetaceae; genus Streptomyces; species Streptomyces axinellae. The sequence goes on along the minus strand of NZ_BAAARJ010000003.1, from coordinate 315,174 downwards.
GACCTCGCGCTCGCGCTGGGCCTGCCGGGCACTCCCGGCTCCGGCTACGGGTGCCTCACCGGGCAGGGCAACGGCCAGGGCGGACGGGAACACGGCCAGAAGGCCGACCAGCTGCCCGGCTACCGGCACATCACCGACCCGGCCGCGCGCGCCCACCTCGCCCGCGTGTGGGACGTCCCCGAGGAGTCGCTGCCCGGCCCCGGCCGCAGCGCGTGGGAGCTGCTGGACGCGCTCGGCACCCCCGACGGTCCCTCGGCGCTGCTGGTGATGGGCTCCAATCCGGCCGTCTCCGCGCCCCGTTCGCGGCGCGCCGTCGAGCGGCTGCGCGCCCTCGACCTGCTCGTCGTCGCCGACTTCGTTCGCTCGGAGACCGCCGAACTCGCCGATGTGGTCCTGCCGGTGACGATGTGGGCCGAGGAGTCGGGCACGATGACCAGCCTGGAGGGCCGGGTACTGCGGCGGCGCCGCGCCCAGGCCCCGCCGCCCGGGGTCCGTACCGACCTTGAGGTGCTGCACGGGCTCGCGGTCCGCCTCGGGCGGGACGGCGCCGAGTTCCCCGCCGATCACACCGAGGTCTTCGCGGAGCTGCGGCGGGCCTCCGAGGGCGGCGCGGCGGACTACTCCGGCGTGCGCCCCGAGGCACTGGACGCGGGCGAGGCCGTGCACTGGCCCGCGCCGCGCGGACGGGACGGCTCCGGCACGCCCCGCCTCTTCCTCGACCGCTTCGCCCACCCGGACGGGCGGGCCCGCTTCCTGCCCGTCGAACACCGCGAGGCCGCCGAACTCCCCGACGCGGCACACCCGTTGTACGCCACGACGGGGCGCGAGCTGCAGCACTACCAGTCGGGCGCCCAGACCCGCCGCGTGCCCGAGCTGGCGGCTGCCGCGCCCGGCGCCTATGTGGAGGTGCACCCCGATACGGCGCGCCGGGCCGGGCTGGCCGACGGCGACCGGGCGCGCGTGGTCTCGCGGCGCGGCAGCGTACTGGCCCGCACCCGGTGCGTGCCCACGCTGCGCACCGACACGGTCTTCCTCCCCTTCCACTACACGGGCGCGGGCACGGCCAACGCGCTCACCAACCCCGCGCTCGATCCCGTCAGCCGGATGCCCGAATTCAAGCTGTGCGCCGTGCGGCTGGAGCCGGCCCCGTGAGCCGGGCGCTGGAGGTCCTGGTCGTGGGCAACGGGATGGTCGGACACCGGCTGGCCCAGGAGGTGCGCCGCCGCGATCCGGAAGGCGTACGGGTACGGCTCACCGTCCTGGGCGACGAACCGGTGGGCGGCTACAACCGGGTGCTGCTCCCCGGACTGGTGGCCGGCTCCCTGACCGAGGCGGACCTCGCCCCGGACGGGGACGGGGATCCCCTCGCACCGGATGGTGGCGGGCATTCGCTCGCACCGGATGCCGACGGAAAACTCCTCGCACCGGATGCCTCCGGAAAACTCCGCGCACCGGATGAAGCACGAAAAGCGGGATCCGGCGGCGTGCGCGCGGGCGTCGCCGTCACGCACATCGACCGCGCCGAGCGCACCGTCACCACCGCCGACGGGCACCGGCTCCACTACGACAAGCTCGTGCTGGCCACCGGAGCGCGGGCCCACATCCCCCCGCTGCCCGGACTGCGGCGGGACGACGGTGCCCCCGCCCGTGGCGTCTGCGCCCTGCGCACCCTCGCGGACGCGCGGCGGCTGAGCCGCCTCGCCCACCGTGCCCGCGCCACGGGCGCGCCCATGGCCGTCCTCGGCGGCGGCATACTCGGCCTGGAGGCGGCCCGCGCCCTGGTGGCGCGCGGCGTCGGCGTCACCGTCGTCCACCAGGCGCCGTACGTCATGGACCGCCAACTGGACGCGCCCGCCGCGCGGATGCTCGCGCGCTCGCTGAGCCGCACCGGGATCGCCCAGCGGCTGGGCGTCGGCGCGGCGGCCTGGGCGCCGCAGGAGGGGCTGCACCTTGCGGACGGGGGCCTCGTGCCCGCCGCCGGGCTGCTGCTGTGCACGGGCGTACGGCCCCGCACCGCGCTGGCACGGGAGTGCGGGCTGGCGGCCGGGCCCCGCGGCATCGCCGTGGACGACGCGCTGACCACCTCCGACCCGGCCGTCCACGCGCTCGGCGACTGCGCCGACGCCGACCCGGGCCTCGTCCAGCCCGGCTGGGAGCAGGCCGCCACGCTCGCGGCGCTGCTGACCGGCGACAACCCGCACGCACGCTACGCCGGTACCCCCAGGGTGACCCGGCTGAAGGCGGCCGGCATCGAACTGGCCTGCCTGGGCGACCCGTTCACCGAGCCGGACGAGGCGGCCCCCTCGGCCCCGCCGGAACCGCCGGCCCCCTCGGCCCCCTCGGAAGCGTCGGTCCCATCGGGCGGGTTCGTGCCCGGCCCCGCCGCCGCGCCTGGCACGTCCGGGCCCGAAGTGCTGCGCCTGGAGGACCCGTCCAGGGAGCGCTACGCCAAGCTCGTCCTGCACGGCGACCGCGTCACCGGCGCCATTCTGCTCGGGCTGCCGGATGCCGCCGCCGGGCTCGTCCAGCTCTTCGACCGGGGTGCCCCGGCCCCCGCCGACCGGCTCGCCCTCATGCTGGGCCGCGCGCTGCCGCCCGAGGCGGCGGGCGGCCCCGAGGCGCTGCCCGATCACGGGCTGGTCTGCCGCTGCAACGGGGTCACCAAGGGCGCGCTGCGCTCCGCCTGGCACGCGGGGGCGCGTTCGCCCGCCGAGCTGGCCACCGCCACCCGCGCCACCACCGGCTGCGGCGGCTGCCGCCCCGTGGTGGAGAAACTCGCCGCCTGGCTCGCGGAAACCGACCCGTCACCCGCGCCCGCACCCCCATCCCCATCCCTGTCCCCGTCCCCGTCCTCCGCGTCCCCGCCCCCGTCCTCGGTCCGTCCGGGGCGGCCCTCGTCTCCGACCCCTCCGAGGTGAGTCCCGTGCACTCCACTCCTCCGCCTGCCGCCTCCGCCGGTCCCCGCAGGCTCGTCGTCGTCGGCCACGGCATGGCCGGGCACCGGCTCGTCGAAGCCGTCAACTCCCGGGATCAGGACGGCAGTTGGCACATCACCGTGCTGGCCGAGGAGTCGCGTCCCGCCTATGACCGCGTCGCGCTCTCCGCCTGCTTCGACGGTGCCGACGAGGAGTCCCTGCGGCTGCCCGCGCTCGACGGGGAGCGCGTCGAGGTGCGGCTGGGCGATCCGGCCGCCGCGCTGGACCGGGAAGCGCGCACCGTGACCACCGCGTCCGGAGCGCGACTGCCCTACGACGCGCTCGTGCTGGCCACCGGCTCGCGGCCGTTCGTGCCGCCGCTGCCCGGCAGCGCGGCCCCCGGCTGCCTCGTCTACCGCACGCTGGACGACATCGAGGCCCTGCGCGCCGCCGCTGCCGCCACCACCTGTGGGCGCGGCGTCGTCGTCGGCGGCGGGCTGCTGGGGCTGGAGGCCGCCAACGCGCTGCGGCTGCTGGGTCTGACTCCGCACGTGGTGGAGCTGGCACCGCACCTGATGGCCGTTCAGCTCGACGAGGGCGGCGGCGCGCTGCTCGGCCGCATGGTCGAGGACCTCGGCGTCCGGGTGCACACGGGTGTCGCCACCGAGCGCGTGGTGACCGACCCGGCGACGGGCCGGGCGGTCGCCGTCGAACTCGCCGACGGGACACGGGTGGAGACCGACGTGGTCGTCTTCGCCGCGGGCGTGCGGCCCCGCGACGAGCTGGCGCGCGAGGCCGGACTGCGGGTGGGGGAGCGCGGCGGGGTGGCCGTTGACGACGCCTGCCGCTCGGTGACCGACCCGCACGTGTGGGCGGTCGGTGAGGTCGCCTGCGTGGCGAGCGAGGGCCGGACGCTCGGCCTGGTCGCCCCGGGCTACGCCATGGCCGAGACCGTCGCCGACCGGCTGCTGGGCGGCGCCGCGCACTTCCCGGGCGCCGACACCTCCACCCAGCTCAAGCTGCTCGGCGTGGACGTGGCCTCCTTCGGCGACGCGCTGGCCACCACGCCCGGCGCCCTGGAGGTGGTCCTCAACGACCCCGTGGCCGCCACCTACGGCAAGCTCGTCGTCTCCGACGACGCGAAGACGCTGCTCGGCGGCATCCTCGTCGGCGACGCCTCCGCCTACCCGCTGCTGAGGCCCCTGGTGGGCGGCGCGCTGCCCAGCGACCCGGCCGCGCTGCTCGCCCCCGATTCCGCCGGCGGTACGGCCGCCGGGGGAGGGGTGGCCGGGCTGCCGGACAGCGCGCAGATCTGCAGCTGCCACGCCGTCACCAAGGGGGCGCTGAGCGAGGCCATCACCGGACAGGGCTGCGCCGACGTTCCCGCGCTCAAGTCCTGCACCAGGGCCGGTACCGGCTGCGGTTCGTGCGTACCCGCGCTCAAGCAGATCCTGGAGGCGGCGGGCGTCGAGCAGTCGCGGGCCTTGTGCGAACACTTCACACACACCCGTGCCGAGCTGTTCGAGATCGTCGCGGCCACCGGCATCACCACCTTCTCGCAGCTGGTGGCCGAGCACGGGCGCGGGCGCGGCTGCGACGTGTGCAAGCCCGCCGTCGCCGCGATCCTCGCCTCGCGCGACAGCGGCACCCACATCCTCGACGGCGAGCGCGGCGGCCTCCAGGACACCAACGACCGCCACCTGGCCAACATGCAGCGCAACGGCACCTACTCCGTCGTCCCCCGCGTCCCCGGCGGCGAGATCACCCCGGACCGGCTGATCGTCCTGGGCGAGGTGGCCCGCGACTTCGGGCTCTATACGAAGATCACCGGCGGGCAGCGCATCGACCTGCTCGGCGCCCGCCTCGAACAGCTCCCCGACATCTGGCGGCGGCTGACGGACGCCGGGTTCGAGTCCGGGCACGCGTACGGCAAGGCCCTCCGCACGGTGAAGTCCTGCGTGGGCTCCACCTGGTGCCGCTACGGCGTACAGGACTCGGTCGGCCTCGCCGTCGAACTGGAGCTGCGCTACCGGGGACTGCGCGCCCCGCACAAGCTGAAGGCGGGTGTCTCGGGCTGCGCGCGCGAGTGCGCCGAGGCCCGGAGCAAGGACTTCGGCATCATCGCGACGGAGCAGGGCTGGAACCTCTACGTCGGCGGCAACGGCGGCTTCACCCCCCGGCACGCCGAACTCCTCGCCGCCGACCTCGACCACGCCACGCTGGTGCGCACCATCGACCGCTTCCTGGCCTTCTACATCCGCACCGCCGACCGCCTCCAGCGCACCGCCGCCTGGCTGGAAAGCCTGGAGGGCGGCCTCGACCACCTGCGGGCCGTCATCATGGACGACTCCCTCGGCATCTGCGCCGAACTCGATGCCGCCATGGCACGGCACGTCGCCGACTACCAGGACGAGTGGCGCGGCGTCCTGGAGGACCCGGCGAAGCTGGCCCGCTTCACCTCCTTCGTCAACGCCCCCGAAACCCCCGACCCGGCGATCTCCTTCACCGTCGAGCGGGAACAGCCCGTCCCCGGCCCGGTGCCCCTCGGCATGCCGAAGCTGTCCGCCGAAGGCGCGAACACTCACTGACCAGCACGAACCCCACCGACCAGCCCGAGCATCCACCGATCAGCGCGAGCACCGACCGACCAGCGCGAGCATCCACTGACCACCGTCGTCCGAACGAGCCGGAAGGTGACCACCATGTCAACCCTCGCCGTCAGCCCCACCAACCCCGTCCGCTCTGCCAACCCCGTCAGCTCCAGTACGGACTGGTCCGCCGTCTGCCCGCTGGACGCCCTCCCCGTCGAGCAGGGCCGCGCCGCGCTGCTGCCGGACGGCAGCGCCGCCGCCCTCTTCCAGCTGCACACCGGGGAGGTGTACGCGGTCGGGAATCTGGACCCCTTCAGCGGGGCACCCGTCATCTGCCACGGCATCGTCGGCGACCGCGGGGGCGTCCCGGTGGTCACCGGGCCCCTCGGCAAGGAGACCTTCGAGCTGGCCACCGGCCGCTGCCTGGACGACGAGAGCGTCCGGCTCCCCGTCCACGAAGTGCGGCTGACCGGCGGGGTGATCGAGGTCTCGGCCCGGCGAAATACGGTGGAAACGCCGGCCGGGCGAGGATGAACACACGCTACGGCTGAGAGGAGACGCGGTGTCGGCACCCGACCCGTCGCGGAACCGCACGGGATCCGTTCCCCCGCTGGCGGGGTTCACCGTCGCGGTCACCGCCGCGCGCCGCGCCGAGGAACTGGGCGCCCTGCTGGAGCGGCGCGGCGCCGAGGTGCTCCAGGCGCCCGCGCTGCGGATCATCCCGCTCGCCGACGACGTCCAGCTGCGCGCCGCCACCAAGGAAGTGCTGACGCAGCCGCCCGACATCGCCGTCGCCACCACCGGCATCGGCTTCCGCGGCTGGATCGAGGCGGCCGACGGCTGGGGCGAGGGCGAGGCGCTGCGCGCCGCGCTGGCCACCGGCGAACTGCTGGCCCGCGGCCCCAAGGCGTGCGGCGCCATCCGCGCGGCCGGGCTGCGCGAGGCGTGGTCGCCCGAATCCGAGTCCTCCAGCGAGGTGCTGGAGCGGCTGCTGGCGCGGGACGACCTGGCCGGGCGGCGCATCGCCGTCCAGCTGCACGGCGAACCCCTGAAGGACTTCATCGAGGCGCTGCGCCAAGCGGGAGCCGACGTGGTGCCGGTGCCCGTGTACCGGTGGACGGGCCCGGCCGACCCCGCACCTTTGGACCGGCTGATCGAGGCCGTGCTGAACGGCACCGTCGATGCCCTCACCTTCACCAGCGCCCTGGCGACGGCCGGACTCTACGCCCGCGCCGAGGAGAACGGCCGCGGCGAGGCGCTGACCCGCGCGCTGCGCGAGCGCACCCAGGTCGCCTGCGTGGGCCCCGTCACCGCCGCCCCGCTGCTCGCCCGCGACATCCCCGCCTTCTGGCCCGACCGCTTCCGCATCGGCGCACTCGTCCGGGGACTGTGCGACAGCCTGCCCGCCGCCGCGCCCACCCTGCCGGCCGCCGGACACACCCTCCAGGTGCGCGGCACCGCCGCCGTACTGGACGGTGAGCTGCGGCCGGTGAGTCCAGGCCCCATGGCCGTGCTGCGCGCGCTGGCCCGCCGCCCGGGACAGGTGCTCTCCACCGCCGACCTGCTGCCCGCGCTGCCGGGCGGCGGCAAGGACGAGCACGCCGTCGAATCCGCCGTCGGCCGCCTGCGCACCGCACTCGGCGCCGCCGCCGTGGTCCAGACGGTGGTCAAGCGCGGCTACCGCATCGCACTCGACCCGGCGGCGGCCTGCGAACCGGCCGGGGGGCGAACGGGGGAGCCGGGTCGGATGGGGGAGACGGCCGAGACGGGAGAGGCGAGCGCATGACGGTATCGGCATCCGCATCCGCGTCGTCGGCGGCATCGGCGGCGTCGGCAGCGCCCCCGCTCCCGGGCGGCGCCCCCGGCGGGCCCGGTCAGCCCGGGGTGCTGCTCGTCGCGCACGGCACGCGCAGCGCCGAGGGGACGCGGACGGCGCGGGAGCTGGCAGACGGGCTCGCGGCCCGGCTGCGGCGGACGGTGGAGGTGGCGTACGCGGATGTGCGCGGGCCCACCGTCACCGAGGCGCTGGCCCGCCACGCCGGACCGGTCACGCTCGTGCCCGCCTTCCTCGCGTCCGGCTACCACGTACGGGCCGACATCCCCGCCCAGGTCCGACGCGCCGGCGCCGCCGGGGTGCTGACGGCCCCCGCGCTGGGAGCCGACCGCGCGCTCCTGCCCGCGCTGGCCGACCGCCTCGCCGCGTCGGGCGTGCGGGAGGGGGACAGCGTGCTGCTCGCCGCCGCCGGATCCAGCGACCCCGAGGCCCGCGCCGAGGCGCACACCATGGCCGGGCTCCTGGGCCGCGTGCTGCACCGCCCGGTGCCCGTCGCCTGGGCCGCCACCGCCGAGCCCTCCGTCGCCGCCACGGTCGCCCGGCTGCGCGCGGCGGGCGCCCGCCGGGTGGCCGTCGCCACCTGGCTGCTGGCCCCCGGCGTCTTCGCCGACCGCCTCGCCGCGTCCGGCGCCGACACGGTGGCGGCCCCGCTCGCGGCCCACCCCTCGGTACTGGAGGCCCTCGCGCGCCGGGTCACGGAGGCGGAGCGGGCGGCCTCCGGCTCGCCGCACGCGGTCTCCGGCGCCGGGCGGGCCGCCTGACGGCGAAGCGCTGAACCCGACGCGCCCTCTCCCGGGACGGCCGCTCCAGGAGCGGGCGCGTCAGGCGGCGGTGATTCTCACGGCGCCGGCGTGGCGACATCCTCGGTGCCGACGACCGCGAGCAGGTCCAGCAGGCCGGAGCTGTCGGTGCCGACGGCGGGGGTGAACCAGAGCAGCCGCTGGCGGCCGTCCTCGCTGAACAGGTGGAGGCAGTTGACCTCGATCAGGCCGAGCGCGGGGTGGTTGAGGCGTTTGCGGTCATGCCGCCGGACAGCCACGTCGTGCTCGGCCCACAGCGCGGCGAACTCGGCGGAGGCGTCGAGCAGCGAGCTGATCATCGAGCGGGCCTCGGTGTCCCGGGCGTCGCGCCGGGCCGCGGCTGCCCGCAGATCGGCGACGAAGGAACGGGACTGGGCCCCGTGATCGGCTTCGGGATACATGCGCCGGGCTTCCGGTTCGGTGAACCAGCGATAGGCGAAGGCGGCGCGCTTGCCCCGGTAGCGGGAGTGGTCGCCGAGCAGCGCCACTGCCAGCGGGTTCTGCACGAGGGTGACGTGCAGATCGGTGATGACCTGAGCGGGCGTCGAGGGCATCCGGCTCAGCAGGTCGAGCATGCCGGGGTGCACGTGCGAGGCGGCCCCGCCGGGCGCGGGCACGGGGCGGTCCGCCAGGTGGTAGAGGTAGTCGCGTTCGTCGGCGCTCAGGCGCAGCGCCCTCGCGAGCGCGGCGATCATCTGCTCGGACGGCTGGGACCCGGCGCCGCGTTCGAGTTCGTTGTAGTAGTCCACCGAGGCTCCGGCCAACTGGGCGACCTCGTCACGGCGCAGCCCGGGGACCCGGCGCCGGGGCCCGGCCGGAAGCCCGATGTCCGCCGGGCGGATGCGTTCGCGGCGAGAACGCAGGAACGCCCCCAGTTCGGTGTATTTCACGGAACCCATGCCCTCCATTCTGCGCCCGGCCCGGGCCCGCGACCCAGGGGATGACATCCCCTGGCTGCGCTGGTCAGGGCCGTGCATCGTGGGCTCATGACCACGAAACAGCAAGCTCAAGCGCGGGATGAGGGGGCCGGCCGGGCCGCCGTCGTCACCGGAGGATCACGGGGCATCGGCCGGGCGGTCTCCCTCAAGCTCGCCCAGGACGGCCTGGCCGTCGTGGTGAACTACGCCGGGGACACGGCAGCCGCCGAGGAGACGGTGGCGGCGATCAGGGACTCCGGCGGGCGGGCGGTCGGTGTGCGCGCCGACGTGGCGGACGAGCGCGCGGTCGCCGCGCTGTTCGACCGTGCCGAGGAGGAGTTCGGCGGCGTGGACGTCGTCGTGAACTCCGCCGGCCGGCTCGCGCTGTCGCCCATCGCCGACCTCGACCTCGACGTGCTCGACGCCGTGCACCGCACCAATATCCGCGGCACGTTCGTGGTCGCCCAGCAGGCGGCCCGGCGGCTGCGTGCGGGCGGCTCGTTCGTGGGGTTCTCGACCTCCGTGGTCGGCACCCGGTTCCCCGCCTACGGCGCCTACGCGGCGAGCAAGGGCGCCGTCGAGGCCATGACGCTGATCCTCGCCCGCGAACTGCGCGGCCGGGACATCACCGTCAACACCGTCGCCCCCGGGCCCACGGCCACGGACATGTTCCTCGACGGCAAGACGCCCGAGATGATCGACCAGCTGGCCAAAACCCCGCCGCTGGAGCGGCTGGGCACCCCGGAGGACATCGCCAACGTGGTCGCCTTCCTCACCGGCCCGGAAGGGCACTGGATCAACGGCCAGATCCTGCGGGCCAACGGCGGCATGGTGTGACGCCCCGGCCCCGTGCCCCCGCCCAAGAAACGACACCTCTCACACCCCTCACCCAAGGAGCAGAAACCATGCCGTTCGCCCAGTTCAAAGCCCCCGCGGGCACCCTCACCGCCGAGGACAAGAAGAAGATCGTCGAGCGCACCACCGACCTGTACGCGGAGATCTACGGCGAGCGGGCCCGCCCCACCACCGTCGTGCTCGTCGAGGAGGTGCCCGACGGCGGCTGGGGCGTAGCCGGCAACGTCCTGACCGCCGCCATGCTCAACGGCGACTCCTGACCCCGGCCCCCGCAGAGCCGGAACGGGGGGCGCCCCGAGGGGGCTGTGTTCCTGTGCGGCTGAGCCGCGTGGGCCCGCCCAGCCTGGGGGTACCTCCCCGCTCGGAGAGCGTGGGGGAGCACCCGCACCCTGCCCGACACACAGGGGCACCCCCTCCCCGGCCCCACGCAGGAGGGCAACAAAAATCCGCCGCTGGCCCTCAGCTGCCCCGGCCCACACCGCGCGCGGCGTCGCGCACCGCCGCGCAGGCGTACCCCGTCCCCGCGACGCCGATCAGCAACAGAAGCACCGCCTCGCGCACCGGGCCGCCCTCCTGAACGGTGCGGACCCCGCCGCAGATACCGGCGACCGCCGCGAGCACGCCCAGGACGATCGCCCGGCTGCCGCGCGGGCGGACGAGCGCGAGGAGCACATCGCCCAGCGCGCGCCCCAAGACGCCCCGGCGGCGGGGCTTCGGAGTCTTCATCGGCTCGGGGGCCGGACGCGCGTGTGCCACGCCTGGACCCTGTGCGGCAGGCGGTGCGTAGGCCGTGGTCATCCGCCCCCGCACTCTCACCGCCCCCGCACTCTCACCGCCCCCGCACCCTGACCGCCCCCGTGCCCGTCAGCGCGGGGCCCTGTCCGGCATGCGGACCGGGCCGTGTGCGGGGTGCGGGGGCTGTGGCATACTCCTGGCCAGGTCACGAGCGACAGCGATCAAGGCCCCGGCCCGCTGTCCGGCAACCCTCCGTCCGTGGCGGGGTGCCCCGGGTGATGACCAGGCCGTGGGACAGCAAGGTCCGCGGCAAGCGCGGATCCCTCATCTCCAGGGGTCCTGGTCTACGAGGGAGCCTTCTGTGAGTCAGCGAATGCGATAGGGCCGTCGGACCGTTTGCGGTCCGGCTCTTCGGCCCCCTTCCCCGGCTTCCCCAGGTTCCGTACCTCGGGTATCCGTACCGCCGGTACCTCCGGCAGTCGTCGTCGCCACCTTCACCTTCACCGCCGTACGCGCACTCGCCCGCGCGAGCTTCGCCGTACGCGCGTGCTGACCACGGGAGATTCCGCATGTCCTCCGCCGCCGCTTTCGCCCCGCTTTCCGTCTCCGCAGCTGACACCCCTGTCGAGGCCGCCGACGTTCCCTGTCCCGCGGCAGCGGCAGCGGAACAGGCCGCAGCGCCGCTCGCCGTCCTCGGTCGCGATGTGCGCGTTCCGCTGGTCACGGGCGGCGAGGTGACCTACGCCGCGCTCGACTACGCCGCCAGCGCGCCCGCCCTCCAGCGGGTGTGGGACGACGTCGCCGCCTACGCCCCCTACTACGGCAGCGTCCACCGGGGCGCCGGCTACCTCTCGCAGCTCTCGACCGAGCTGTTCGAGCAGAGCCGGCACGCCGTCGCCGAGTTCCTCGGCTGCCGGGAGGGCGACCAGGTCGTCTTCACCCGCGCCACCACCGACTCCCTCAACCTGCTCTCGGCAGCCCTGCCCGAGGGGGCCCGGGTGTTCGTGTTCGAGACCGAGCACCACGCCTCCCTGCTGCCGTGGCGCCGTCACGACGTGACATACCTGGACGCGCCCCGCTCGCCCGAACAGGCCGTCGCCACCTTGGAGTCCGCGCTGCACGGGGCGCCCGCCGGCCCCAAGCTGGTGTGCGTGACCGGTGCCTCCAACGTGACCGGCGAGGTGTGGCCGGTACGCGAGCTGGCGCGCGCCGCGCACCGGCACGGCGCCCGCATCGTGCTGGACGCCGCGCAGCTCGCCCCCCACCGGCCCGTGCACCTGGACGAACTGGAGGTCGACTGGGTGGCCTTCTCCGGACACAAGCTGTACGCGCCCTTCGGTGCCGGGGTGCTCGCGGGCCGGGCCGACTGGCTGCGCGACGCCGAGCCCTACCTCGCCGGCGGCGGCGCCAGCCGCCGGGTGGCGCGCCGGAACGACGGCGGGATCGACGTCGAGTGGCACACCAACGCGGCGCGGCACGAGGCCGGTTCGCCCAACGTGATCGGGGCCTACGCCCTCGCCTCGGCCTGCCGCGCCCTGAGCGAGGCCGGGTTCGAGACCCTGGTGGCCCGCGAGGAAGAGCTGCTGGCCCGGCTGCGCGCGGGGCTGGCCGAGGTGCCCGAGGTGAGCGTCCTGTCCCTCTTCGGCGAGGGCGCGGACCAGGTGGGGGTGCTCTCCTTCGTCGTGGACGGCTGGAACAGCTCGCACTTCGCCGCCGCGCTCTCGGCCGAGCACGGGATCGGGGTACGCGACGGCCTCTTCTGCGCCCACCCGCTGCTGCGCACCCTCCTCGGCCAGGACGGCGACACCCCCGGCGAGTGCGGCGCCCCGGAGGCGGCGCCCGGTGAGCGCTCGCTGAACGCGATCCGGGTCAGCTTCGGCGCCGGAACCCCCGACGAGCACGTGGACCGCTTCGTCTCCGCCGTACGGCAGCTGGTTCGCGAGGGCGCGCGCTGGAACTACCGCACGGAGGACGGCCGCTGCGTCCCCCTGGCCGCGGCAGACGCTGCAGACGTGGCAAACGCGGCTGCCTGAGCGTTCCGGCCCCGGCCCTGCGCAGGCCGGGGCCGGAGCCGACGGCGGTCGGAAGCCGATGCCCGAGCCGGTGCCGACGACGGTCAGAAAACCAGGCGGACGGCGGTCAGGAGTCGAGGCCGATGGCGAACGCCGTCTCCAGGTCGTGCTGCGAGTACGTACGGAAGGCGATGTGCGTCTCCGTCGCCTCGACCCCGGGCACCTTGCTGATCCGGCCCGGAATCACCTCGGCCAGCTCGTCGTGGCGGGCCACCCGGACCATCGCGATCAGGTCGTGCGCACCCGTCACCGAGTAGACCTCGCTGACCCCCTCCAGAGCGGCGATGTGCTCGGCGATCTCCGGGATGCGGTCGGTGCTGGTCTTGATGAGCACGATCGAAGTGATCACGGCTGGCTCTCTCCCTCGGACGCCTGGGCCTGGCCCGGTCACTCTAGTGCCCCCACCCGCGGCAGGCCGTGGCCCAGATCATGACGGCGGAGCATGACGGCCAGGTCTCGGCCCGTGCTCCCCGACGCACGCCGTCGCCCGCAGGCCGTAGGGTTTAAGAAGGCGACCCCGCGCCGCATGTCCGCACGGCCGTACGAAGACGTCGGCGACGTCGGCCCCCTGGAAGCCGACCGAGCGATCCCACGATGAGACGAGGCGAGACGATGGCGGTCCCCACGCCGACGGCCGAGACCCGCTGGCGCTGCACCCTGTGCGGCAATCTGACCCGGTTCGATGTCACCCGCTCCAGCAAGGTGGTGGAGTACGTCCATCTGGACCTGGCGGGAGCGCCGAAGGTGGAGGAGCGGGAGGTGCTCAGTGAGAGCATCGAGTCCGTGCGCTGCCGCTGGTGCGGCGCCGTGGACCAGATCGAGCTGGTGGACCGGCCGAGCACAGAGGGCTGAGGACTCAGGAACGGCAGGTGTGACCGGTGGTGGAACGGATGGGCGGTGACCGCGAGCAGTCGGCCTCGGCTGCCCGAGCGGGTGCGGCCCCCGCCCCGCCCGGTGAGGACACCCCGCAAGGCGAGGGCCGCACCCCCGGGGAGAACCGGACCGGCCGGCCCGAGGAGGACCCGGCCCGCGAGGGCGCCCCGGCTCCGGGGGAGGAGCAGTCGCGTGAGGAAGGGCTGGACCGTCCGCTGCCGGAGAAGGTGCGGCACCGGGTCGTCGTCTTCACGGGGGAGGCACTCGGCGGGCTGACCATGGCCGAACTCCCCGCACCGCTGCGGCAGTACGCCCGCTTCACCCCGCAGCGCCGCGCCAAGTTCGGCGGCAACGCCATGGCCGCGGCCCTGGAGAGCGACGCCGTCTTCCGCCAGCGCATCGCCGCCCGGCTGCGGGACCGCCTCCCGGAGCTGTCGGCCGCACTCGACGACGGAACGCCCCCGCCCGCCGCCGACCCGGTGGACGTGGCCGCCGCCGCCTATGTGCTGCGCCCCGCAGGCTGGGCCAAACTCGTGGCCGCCGCCGGTGAGGAGGCCCAGCGCGCCCAGGCCGAGCGCGCCGGTGAGGAGGCCCAGCGCGAGCTGTCCCGGCTGCGCGAGGAACTGGCCCAGGCCAAGGGCGCGGCCCGCGACGAGGCAGAGCGGGGCCGCCGCGAGCTGGACGCGCTCCGCAAGGAGTTCGACAGTGCCCAGCGCAAGCTGCGCAGCGCCCAGGCCGATGTACGCCGCGGTGAGGCGGCCGTTCGCAAGCTCCAGGGCGAGCTGGAGGCGGCCCGCGGCGCGGCGAGCGCGGAGAAGGCGGCGTCCGACAGCGAGGCCCGCAGGCTCAAGTCCCGCCTGGCCGAGGCGGAATCCGCGCTGGAGACCACGCGGCGCGCGGCCCGCGAGGGCCGCAGCGTCGAGGACATGCGGGTGAAGCTGCTGCTGGACACCGTGCTGGACGCCGCGCAGGGGCTGCGCCGCGAGCTGGCGCTCCCGCCGTCCGAGAGCCGCCCGGCCGATACGGTCGAGGCGGTCGAGCCCGGCCGGATGTCCCCCAAGGACGTGGCGGCGCGCGCGCTTTCGGAGACCGACCCGGCGCTGCTCGACCAACTCCTCGCGCTCCCGCAGGCCCACCTGGTGGTGGACGGCTACAACGTCACCAAGACCGGCTATCCGGCGCTGCCGCTGGAGAAGCAGCGGTTGCGGCTGCTGGGCGGACTCGCCGTGCTGGTGGCCCAGTCCGGCGCCGAGGTCACCTGTGTGTTCGACGGGGCCGAGCTGGCCGCTCCGGTGCTGCTCGCACCGCCGCGCGGGGTGCGGGTGCTGTTCTCGAAACCGAAGCAGACGGCGGATGAGCTGATCCGCCGTCTGGTGCGCGCCGAACCTCCGGGCCGCCCCGTGGTGGTGGTCTCCTCCGACCGTGAAGTGGCCGATGGCTGCGCCGCCGCGGGCGCCCGCCCGGTCGCCTCCACGCTGCTCCTCAAGCGCCTTGCCCGCACCTGAGTCGGCAGCGTGCAGGTGAGCACTCTGTGAGTCCCCGCTCGCCGAACGTGGGCACTGAGTAAAGAATGCGCTTGTGGGGCGCCTTTTTCTCTGAGGGATTTGATCCGATCAATGGGCATGGCTAGTGTCTGGCCTCGAACCTTCGCTCGGTTGTCACCTACCCGGGGTGACAGCGGAGGACCGCCTTGTTCCGCCGAGTTGAGACCGCCCAGTCGCAGTGAACGCGGAGCCGGAAGTGACCAACCGGCAGGCGGCTGAGGAAGAAGGAGCTCGCCCCAGTGGCGTCCCACCGTCGTCCCAAGCAGCCGAGCCGCGCGCGCGTCAGCGTTCTCACCGCGACCGCGGCGGCAGCCGTCGCCCTCACCTCCCAGGCGGCCCACGCCGACCCACAGTCCTCCAAGAAGGACGTCAAGGAGAAGGTCGACAAGCTCTACGAGGACGCCGAGGCGGCCACCGAGAAGTACAACGGCGCCAAGGAGAAGCAGAGCAAGCTCCAGACGCAGGTCGAGAACCTCCAGGACAGCGTGGCGCGCGGTCAGGGCGACCTCAACAAGATGCGCGACAAGCTCGGTTCGATGGCCACGGCGCAGTACCGCTCGGGCGCCATCGACCCGTCGGTGCAGCTCTTCCTCTCCTCCGACCCGGACAACTACCTGGACCGGGCCTCGGCCATGGACCAGTTGAGCACCAAGCAGGCGGCGGCGCTCAAGAAGATCCAGGCCAAGCAGCGCACCCTCGCCCAGCAGCGCAAGGAAGCCGCCGGCAAGCTCAAGGACCTCGCCAGCACCCGCAAGGAGCTGGGCGAGAAGAAGAGCAAGATCCAGGGCAAGCTCTCCAAGGCCCAGTCGCTCCTCAACACGCTGAGCGCCAAGGAGCGCGCGAAGATCGCCGCCAAGCAGAAGCGGGCCGACCGCGCCTCCAACGAGCGTGTGGATCTGGGCAATTCGAAGGGTTCCGGGCGCGCGGGCGCCGCCTTCGCCGCCGCCAAGACCAAGATCGGCTCGCCCTATGTGTGGGGCGCCACCGGCCCCAGCTCCTTCGACTGCTCCGGGCTGACCTCCTGGGCCTACAAGCAGGCGGGCGTCTCCCTGCCGCGCACCTCCCAGGCGCAGGCCAGCGCGGGCACCCGGATCTCCAGCCAGAGCCAGCTCCAGGTCGGCGACCTCGTCATGTTCTACGGCGACCTGCACCACATCGGTCTCTACGCGGGCAACGGCCAGGTGCTGCACGCGCCCAAGCCGGGTGCCAACGTGCGCTTCGAGTCGATCAACAACATGCCGTTCCAGTACGGCGTGCGGGTCTGACCCTCCGGCAGCGGCCCGACGGGGGCCCGGCCCCCGTCGCGGCAATCCGGACTCTGGACCGTGGCTGTCAGGACTCCGAACCTCCGCCGCGAGTCTCCGACTTCGCGCCCGGGTTCCGGACTCCCGCGGAGTCTCCGACTTCGCGCCCGGGTTCCGGACTCCCGCCGTACGAGCCTGAACTCTCCAGCTCTCCACCTCATCATCCACGCGGTGTGATGAGAGGTAAACGTCGTTCTTCCGGGTGAAACCGGCCGGACCCGCATGACCTTCGGACCTGGCCGGTGACCTGCACCGTAGGCACCGGCACGGGGAGCGGGCGGATTCGCCGCCAGGGCGCGGTCCTTGGACCGGCTGTAAGGACGCGGCTACATTCTGCGGGCGCAACTTCGCCTAGCGGAAGGACCGCCTCCTCCAGTGGCATCGCACCGGTCCCCTCGACGTAACCCGCAGCACGGACGCGGCTGGCCCACCAGGGTCACCGTGCTCTCGGCAGCTGCGGCGGGCGCGGCATCCGCGCTCGTCCCAGCGGCGCCGGCGGGCGCCGAGCCCGCCGACCACAAGCCGACGGCCGCCACCGTCAACGCCCGCATCGACCGGCTCTACGAGCAGGCCGAGGGCGCGACGGAAAAGTTCAACGCGGTCGCCGAGCGCACGGGCAAGCTGCGCCGCCAGGTCGAGCAGACTCAAGACGCGGTCGCACGCGGCCAGTCCAAGGTCAACCGCCTGCGTGACTCCCTCTCCTCCCTCGCCGGGGCTCAGTACCGGGGGGGCGCCATCGACCCGACCGTGGCCCTGCTGCTCACCGAGGACCCGGACGGCTTCCTCGACAAGGCCGCGACCCTCGACCGGATCGGCAGCCGCCAGGCGCTCAAGCTGCGCCAGCTCCGCTCGGCCCAGCGCGCCCTCGCCCAGCAGCGCAGCGAGGCTTCCGGAAAGCTGGCCCAGCTCGACAGCCTCCAAAGCGCGCTGAAGAAACAGAAGCGGAACGTCCAGAAGAAGCTCGGCGCCGCCCAGCGGCTGCTCAACCGGCTCACCCCCGACGAGCGCGCCAAGCGCGAGCGGGCCACCCGCGGCGGTGACCGCCACAAGGCCCCCGAGGGCGCCACCCCGGGATCCGGCATGAAGGCATCCTCGGGGCGGGCGGCCGACGCGGTCTCCGCCGCCAAGTCGGCCCTGGGCAAGCCCTACGCCTGGGGTGCGACGGGCCCCGGCGCCTTCGACTGCTCGGGCCTCACCCAGTGGGCGTACCGCCAGGCCGGCACCTCCATTCCGCGCACCTCCCAGGCCCAGCGCTCGGCCGGCAAGCAGGTCCCGCTCAGCCAGGCCCGCCCCGGAGACCTGGTGGTCTACCGCGACGACGCCAGCCACGTCGGGATGTACGTGGGCGGCGGCCAGGTCGTGCACGCCCCCCACCCCGGCGCGGCGGTGCGCTACGACCCGGTCGGCATGATGCCCGTCTCCTCGGTCACCAGACCCTGACCCCACTGACCCCACTGACCCCACCGGCCCCACCGGACCTTCTCCTCCTGGTGACGCCGCTGGTGTCTCTCCTGGCGCCGCCTCCTGTGTGCGGGCCCGCCCCCTGCGCGGCCGCGCACGTACGATCGACGCGTGGGCACGCAGCGGCGACAGGGCCGAGAGGGTCGGCAGGGCCGGAGCGGCCCGGAGGGGCAGGACGACCCGGACGGGCGGGACGGATACGACGGGCGGGACGGACGGCGCGCAAGTCGCGGGCGTCCGCGCCCGGGTGCCGGCAGCCGGGGGCGAGTGCTGAGCGGGACGCTCGCACTCGCCCTTCTCCTCGGACTCACCGGCCTCGCCGCATGCGACAGCGCCGACCGCGACAGCCCCGGGCGCGCCGCGTTCCAGGCGGTGCTGGCGCGGCAGACCGCCGCCGTCCGCACGGGAGATGAGCGCGGCTACCTCGCCACCCTCGACCCGCGCGCCCACACCTACCGCACCGAGCAGCGGCGGGTCTTCCACAATCTGCGACGGCTGCCGGAAGCCGACTGGTCCTACCAGGTCGCCGAGGTGACCCCCGACGGTGCGGGCCGCGCCACCGTCGAGGTCCGGCTGCGCTACCGGTTCAAGGGATACGACCGGGGCGCCACCCCCTCGACCGAGCGTCTGCGCTTCGTCCGCCGGGACGGCACCTGGCGCGTCGCGGCCGAGGCGTCCGGCAGCACCGTCCACCTGTGGGAGCAGGGCACGCTCTCCGTGGTGAAGAGTGCGAAAAGCCTGGTGATGGGCGTAGGGCACGGGCGCGCCACGTTGCGCGCCCTCGCCCGTGCCGCCGACAAGGCCGTCCCCGCCGTCGGCCGCGCGTGGCCGGGCACATGGCCGCGTCGCCTCGTTCTGGAGATGCCCGCTTCCGTGGCGGCGATGGCCCGGCTGCTGGACGCCCCCGCCACCTCCTACGAGGGCATCGCCGCGGTCACCACGGGCGAGGCGTCCGGGGGCGGCACCCCGGGGGCCGGAGGCGCGCGGGCCGCGCCCGCCGACCGCGTGCTCGTCAATCCCACGGCCTACGCCGTGCTCAGCGAGGAGGGCCGCCAAGTCGTCCTGACCCACGAGGCCACGCACGTCGCCACCCGCGAACAGACCACGGCCGCCACCCCGATGTGGCTGTCCGAGGGGCTGGCCGACTGGGCCGGGTACCGCGAGTCGGACCAGACACCGCTGCAGGCCGCGCCCGAACTCGCCCGCGCCGTCGCCGGCACCCGCGCCCGCGACGGCGGGACGGCCGCGCTGCGCGCCCTTCCCGCCGACGCCGACTTCCGCTTCGGCAACGACCCGGCGCGGCTGGCCCGCGCCTACGAAGGGGGCTGGCTGGCCTGCCGGATGATCGCCGAACAATGGGGCGCCGACCGGCTGGTGGCGCTCTACGAGCGGGTCGGCCGGCAGCGGGGGGAACGGGGGCGGCAGGGGCCCGGCGTGGACGCGGCGCTGCGCACCGTACTCGGCGTCAGCACACCGGAGTTCACCGACCGCTGGCGCGTTTACGTCACCCGGGAGCTGGCGCGCTGACCACGGCTTCGTCGCCGTCCGCGTCCCCCTCCCCGCCCCCGCCCCCGTCACCGTCCGAGCCGGTGTCCTTCCTCGCGCCCGCGTGCCGTGGGGTGTGTGTGGTGACCGTCGAGCGCCACAGCTGGAGGCAGGCCAGGACGCTGGCGATCACCAGCAGCGTGTTGCGGGCCCAGAGCACCACGAGGCCCGGCCCGTCGCTCATGACGACGTGTGCGAACCAGATGGGGAACTCCAGCAGCGTCAGCCCCGTCGCGGCCAGTACCAGGACGGCGGGCAGCGTCTGACGACTGGCACGCAGCGTCAGGCACACGGCCGCCAGCCCGACCAGCCAGATCATGTACTGCGGGCTGAGGACACGGCTCGTGGTCGTGAAGACCAGCACGGCGGCGAACGCGGCATCCGCCGGGGTGCTCCGCGTCCACGCCCTGGCGTGCAGCCGCCACAGCAGCAGCCAGCCGAGCCCCAGCACGCTCAGCACCAGAGCCGCGTTGCTGACCAGCCGCACATGGGGTCCCACGAACTCCATCGAGCCGTAGTTCAGCAGCACCCGGCCCTCCCAGCCGATGTGCCGTGCGGCGTGCAGCGTCAGTGAGCCGACGGACTCCACCTCCGTGCCCCTGGAGCCCTGGGCCGTCACGAAGTCCAGCGCGCCGGGCATCGTCACCGTGAATCCCACCGCCACCACTGCGGCCGTCACCAGGGCGCTCACCCACACCCCGCGGCCGGCCCGGCCGCGGGGAGTGCCGAGCAGCAGCAGCGCGGGCCACACCTTCACCAGGGCGCCCAGCCCCGCCAGCATCCCGGCGGCACGCGGATGCCGGGCCCCGGCGAGCAGGGCCGCCACGGCGAGCGCGGTGACCATCAGGTCGAAGCGCGCGTACGCGGTCGGGCCCAGCAGCGGCACGCCCGCGATCCACACCCACACCCCTGCCCGCCGCGCGCCCGCGGTGCGGGCTCTGGCACGGGTGGCGTACAGCAGCATCGCGCACACCGCCGCGTCGGCGGCGCAGGAGAGTACGAAGAACGCCGAGGCGTAGCCGAGGAGACCGAAGCCGGTCAACAGCGCGGGGGAGAGGATGGCCAGCGCGGCGGCGGGCGGATACTGCCAGGTCACATCGTCGAGGGGGAAGGAGCCGCCGCTCAGTTCGGTGAACCAGCGGTGGTAGATCCCCGAGACGTCGCTGGTCACATCCAGCCCGCCGGGCAGTACGAACACCTTGAAGACGTAGAGCAGCAGCACTGTCCGCGTCACGGCCCACGCCACCAGGGGCGCGGCCAGGCCGCCGGTCGTCCTCGCCTCGCCCCGCACAGGTGTCCTCTCAGTTCGTCCGTCGTTCGACCGCGTGGGCCATCATGCCGCCCGCCCCGTAGGGGGGCCATGAGCAGGGCCGCTCTCTCCTCCTCCCGAGCCTGCCCGTGCCCCGTCTGCTCCCCGCCCGCGCCGCGCCGTGACAGCCGCCCGGGGTACTGTCGGCGGCGATGCGCAAGACCTTGATCGTCACCAACGACTTCCCGCCGCGCCCCGGCGGGATCCAGGCGTTCCTGCACAGCATGGCGCTGCGCCTGGACCCCTCCGAGGTCGTCGTCTACGCCTCCACCTGGAAGCACGGCCCGGAGGGCGAACGGGCCACCGCCGCGTTCGACGCCGAGCAGCCGTTCGAGGTCGTCAGGGACCGTACGACGATGCTGCTGCCGACGCCCCGGGTGACGCGGCGCGCCGCCGGTCTGCTGCGCGAACACGGCTGCCGCTCCGTGTGGTTCGGGGCCGCGGCCCCGCTCGGGCTGATGGCGCCGGCACTGCGCGAGGCCGGGGCCGAACGCGTCCTCGCCACCACGCACGGGCACGAGGCGGGCTGGGCCCAGCTCCCGGCCGCCCGCCGACTCCTGCGCCGGATCGGCGAGGGCACCGACACCCTCACCTACCTCGGCGAGTACACCCGCTCCCGGATAGCGGCGGCCCTCACCCCCGAGGCGGCGGCACGCATGACGCGACTGCCGCCCGGAGTCGATGAGAAGACCTTCCACCCCGACTCCGGCGGCGGCGCGGTGCGTGCCCGGCTCGGCCTGACGGAGCGGCCGGTGATCGTGTGCGTCTCCCGCCTCGTACCGCGCAAGGGGCAGGACACCCTGATCCGGGCCATGCCCCGGGTGCTGGCCGAGGTGCCCGGCGCCGTACTGCTGATCGTCGGCGGGGGCCCTTACCGCGAGAGGCTGGAGAAGCTGGCCGCCGCCCTCCGGCTGGGTGACGCGGTGCGCTTCACCGGGGCCGTGCCCTGGGAGGAGCTGCCCGCGCACTACGGCGCCGGAGACGTCTTCGCGATGCCCTGCCGCACCCGGCGCGGCGGCCTGGACGTGGAAGGGCTGGGCATCGTCTACCTGGAGGCGTCGGCCACCGGATTGCCCGTCGTCGCGGGCGACTCGGGCGGCGCGCCGGACGCGGTACTGGACGGCGAGACGGGCTGGGTCGTGCGCGGCGGCAGCCCCGAGGAGACGGCGGACCGCGTCACGGCACTGCTGCGCGACCCCCGGCTGCGGGCCCGCATGGGCCAGCGGGGCCGCCGCTGGGTGGAAGAGCGCTGGCGCTGGGATCTCCTCGCGGAGAAGCTGCGCACCCTGTTGTAAGACGCCGCCGCGATGGCCCGAGGCCCACGAGGCACGGACAGGGGCACCCCGTGCCCGGTGGCGCGCAACCCCGCGCTACCGCGCGTAAATCGCCTCGATCTCGTCCGCGAAGTCCTTGGCGACCACCCCACGCTTGAGCTTGAGCGACGGGGTGACGTGCCCCGAGTCCTCGGTGAACTGATGCCGCAGCACGCGGAATGTGCGCACCGACTCGGCCTTGGAGACCGCCTTGTTGCCGTCGTCCACGGCGGTTTGCAGCTCGGCCAGCAATTCGGTGTCGGCCAGCAGTTGTTCGTGCGTCAGCTCCGCCTTGCCGTGCTGCTGTGCCCAGCGCGGCAGGAACTCCTCATCGACGGTCAGCAGGGCCCCCACGAACGGGCGGCCGTCCCCGACGACCATGCACTCGGCGACCAGGGCGTGTGCGCGGATGCGGTCCTCGATCACGGCGGGGGCCACGTTCTTGCCGCCCGCCGTCACCAGGATCTCCTTCTTGCGGCCGGTGATCGTGAGATAGCCGTCCACGTCAAGTGCGCCGAGGTCGCCCGTATGGAACCAGCCATCGGCGAGGGCCTCTTCGGTGGCCTGGGGATTGTTCCAGTATCCGGTGAAAAGGTGCTCGCCGTGCAGGAGGACCTCACCGTCGTGGGCGATCCGGACGACGGAGCCGGGCAGCGGCTGTCCGACGGTGCCGACCTTCTGGCGGTCGAAGGGGTTGAAGGCCGTGGCGGCGCAGGACTCGGTCAGCCCGTAGCCCTCCAGCACGGTGAAGCCCACGCCCCGGAAGAAGTGGCCCAGGCGCTCGCCGAGCGGGGCGCCTCCGGAGATGGCGTGGGTGGCCTTGCCGCCCAGGACGGCGCGCAGCTTGCTGTAGACCAGCTTGTCGAACACCTTGTGCAGGAGCCTGAGTTTGAGGGACGGTCCGCCCGGCTCGTCCAGGGCGCGGCTGTACGCGCCGGCGACCTCGGCCGCCTTGTCGAAGATCTTGCCCTTGCCGCCCGCCACGGCTTGGGCGCGCGCGGAGTTGAAGACCTTCTCGAAGACGCGCGGCACCCCCAGGACCATCGTCGGCCGGAAGGAGCCGAGTTCGTCGGTGAGCTTCGTGAGGTCCGAGACATGGCCGAGTTTGATCGGTGCCATCACCGCCGCCACCTGCACCAGGCGGCCGAAGACGTGCGCCACCGGCAAGAAGAGCAGCACCGAGCCCTCACCGGGCCGGAACAGCGGCCGCAGCCGCTCGACGACGTTGCCGCACTCGGCGAAGAAGCTGCGGTGGGTGAGCACGCAGCCCTTGGGACGGCCGGTGGTACCGGAGGTGTAGACGATGGTCGCCGGGGAGTCGGCGCCCGCGACGGAGCTGCGTTCCTCCACCGTCGCGTCGCTGATCTGCTCACCCAGCGCGGTCAGCCGCTCGACGGCGCCCACACCGGCGCCCTCGCCCGGGTTCGCGCCCGCGCCCGTGGCCGGGTTCGCGTTCCGGCTCGCGTCCGGGGCCCGGTCCGCGGGCTCGATCTGCCAGACCTCGCGCAGCGCGGGCAGCCGGTCGCGTACGGAGTCCACGGCGGCGGCGTGCGCCCCGGTCTCCACCAGGCAGGCCACCGCACCCGAGTCCCCGAGGATCCAGGAGATCTGCTCGGGCGAGCTGGTCTCGTAGACGGGGACGGTGACGCCGCCCGCGCTCCAGATGGCGAAGTCCAGCAGCGTCCACTCGTAGCGGGTGCGCGAGAGCAGGCCCACGCGGTCGCCCGGCTCGACACCGGAGGCGATCAGTCCCTTGGCCGCCGTCCGCACCTCGGTGAGGAAGTCCGCCGCCGTGAGGTCCTCCCACTGCCCGCCGCGCTTGCGCCCGATGACGGGGAGGTCCGGCTGCTGCGCCGCGTTCCGGCGGATGAGGTCCGTCAGGTTGCCGTCGGCGGGGACTTCGTAGAGGGCCGGAAGGCTGAACTCGCGCAAGACTGCTGCTCCTCGTCGGCACCAAAGGCGGGGCCGTCGAGGGGCGGCCTCCATTGGCTCGGTCCAAGATCGACGCGGATCCCGGGAATGACGGCCCGGACGTTACCCATCGGTATGGGCGTCGGGATAGAGGGTGGCGCCGAGATGTCTCGTGCGTCACACGCGGTGGATGGCTGATATGCAGCCTAGTCGAGGCTTTCGCGGACACGGAAGCGATGCGGGACAGAGCGCGCGGAGGGCGGCGGTAACCCCCTTTCCGGGCGGGCCGAGGAGTGCGCCAGGGGTGGCGGCCGGGCTCTCCGGGCTCTCCCGGGCCGGTCGGGGGCGATCTAGGGTGGAGCGCATGCGAGTCCACGTAGTGAGCGATGTACACGGCAACAGCCAGGACCTCGCGAAGGCGGGAGACGGCGCCGACGCGCTGGTCTGCCTGGGAGACCTCATCCTCTTCCTGGACTACGCCGACCACTCGCGCGGCATCTTCCCCGACCTGTTCGGCAAGGAGAACGCCGACCGGATCGTGGCGCTGCGCACCGCCCGCCGCTTCACCGAGGCGCACGAGCTGTCGCGCCGGCTGTGGTCGGGACTGGATCGCGAGGCGGCGACGGAGGCCGCCGTGCGCAGGCAGTACGCCGAGCTGTTCGCCGCCTTCCCGGTGCCCACCTACGCCACCTACGGCAACGTGGACATGCCGCGGCTGTGGCCCGAGTACGCGGGTGCGGGTACGACCGTGCTGGACGGCCAGACCGTCGATATCGGCGGCCGTCGCTTCGGCTTCGTCGGCGGCGGGCTGAGCACGCCCATGCGCACCCCGTTCGAGATCGACGACGAGACCTACGCGGCCAAGGTCGCCGCACTCGGCGAGGTCGATGTCCTGTGTTCGCATATACCGCCCGAGATGCCCGAGTTGTGCTATGACGTCGTGGCACGCCGCTTCGAGCGCGGCAGTACCGCCCTGCTGGACGCCCTCCACGAGGTGCGGCCCCGCTACCACCTCTTCGGCCATGTCCACCAGCCGCTGGCCCGGCGCATGCGCATAGGCGTCACCGAGTGCGTCAACGTCGGCCACTTCAACGCCACCGGGACTCCCTGGGTGCTGGAGTGGTGACCCGCAGCGCACCGGTACTTCCGGGCGCGGGGTAGCCTTCCACCGCAGACGCCCCGCGCCACCGGCGGGCGCACCGGATCGGGCACATCGGAGGGCCATGGCGATGGCGGAACACACCAGCTCCAGCATCACCGTCGACGCAGCACCGCAGGCTGTGATGGAGGTGATCTCCGACTTTCCGCGCTACCCCGAGTGGGCGGGGGAGGTGAAGGAGGCCGAGGTGCTCGGCCAGGACGAGGAGGGCCGCGCCGAGCAGGTGCGGCTGCTGCTGGACGCGGGCGCCATCAAGGACGAGCACACCCTCGCCTACGAGTGGATCGGCGGGCCCGGGACCAACGGGGCCGACGGCGTGCGGGACGTCAACGAGGTGCGCTGGTCGCTGGTGAAGTCCCAGATGCTGCGCTCCCTGGACGGCGTCTACCGCCTCACGCCGATGGACGGCGGGGCGAAGACCGAGGTCATGTACCAGCTCACGGTGGACGTGAAGATCCCGATGCTCGGGATGATCAAGCGCAAGGCCGAGAAGGTCATCATCGACCGGGCGCTGGACGGTCTGAAGAAGCGCGTCGAGGCGGGGGGCGCCACGGCCGGAAGCGGCGGGGCCGAGAGCTGACCGGCGACGGGCGGCCACAGACCGTACTGGTCACCGGCGCAGGCGGGGCCGGGCGCACGACCGTGGCGGCGGCGACGGCCTGCGCCGCCGCGCAACAGGGTCACCGCACACTGCTGCTGAGCGCCGAGTCGGCGCCGCGCCTGGCCGCGCTGCTGCGCCCCCAGGGCGGGGGAAGCGCGCATGACGAGGGCGGCGCGCATGACGAGGGCGGCGCACCCGCCGGCGCACCGGATGCCGGCTCCCGTCCCGTCGGCGCACCGGATGCCGGTTCGTCTTCCGGCGCACCGGATGCCGCGAGTTCCGGTGCGGCACCGGATGGTGCGGCAGCTGATGGTGCGGGCCCGGCCGGACGCGCTCCCGAGCCGGTTCCCGCTGTGCCCGGACTGTGGCTGCTGCGCATCGACTCCGGGGAGGAGTTCCGCACCCAGGCCGTCGAACTCCAGCAGCGCGGCAAGGCCGCTCTCGACCTGCTGGGCGCTCTTCCGCTGGACGAGGACGAGTTGACCGAGCTGCCCGGTGCCGGCGCCTTCGCGCTCCTGCGCGCCCTGCGCACCGCACACACCACGGCCACACCGGACGGCGGTGCCGTGGCCGCGGGCGGTGCGGCAGCGGGCCATCCGGAATCCGCGGGCCGCGCGGGGGAGAGCCCCTGGGACATCGTGATCGTCGACATGCCGCCCACCCCCGACGGGCTCAACCTGCTGGCAGTGCCGGGGCAGTTGCGCCGCTACCTGCGCCGCCTCGTCCCGCACGAGCGCCAGGCGGCGCGTGCCCTGCGGCCCGTCCTCGCCCAGCTCGCCGGTGTGCCCATGCCCGAACAGTGGCTCTACGACGCCTCGACGCGCTGGTCCGCCGAACTGGCCGAGGTCCAGCGGGCCGTGGAGTCCACCGCGACCGTCGTCCGGCTGGTGACCGAGCCGGGACCGCTGGCCGCCGAGGCGCTGCGCACGGCGGCCGCCGGGCTGCGGCTGCACGGGCTGGAGCTGGAGTCGGTGGTGGCCAACCGGCTGCTGCCCGTCGCTTCCGCCGACACCTGGCTCGCCGGGCTGGCGGGACAGCAGCAGGCCGCGCTCGAGGAACTGCGCGAAAAGTGCGAAGCGGAATCGGTACCGCTGTGCGAACTCCCGCATCTGGGCCGCGATCCGCGCGGCCCCGAAGACCTGGTGGCCCTCGCGAACGCCGCCCGTACGGCCGTCACGGGCGCGGCCGGTCCCGATGCCGCCCCGGGGGCGCGCACGACTGTCGGCGCGGACGCGGCCCCAGGGGTACCTGGTTCCCCAGGCGCCTCCGGAGCCCCCGCGACCTCCGCTTCCCCGCCCCGGGCGGGCGGGCCCGGCACCGATGTCGCGTACGGCTGGGTCGAGGACCGGCTCACCGAGGACGGCAAACTCGTGTGGCACCTGCCTCTGCCCGGTGCGACCAGGGAAGAGCTGGAACTGGTGCGCCGGGGCGACGAGTTGACGGTCGGCGTCGGCCCCTACCGGCGCGTGCTCGCGCTACCCTCCGCGCTGCGCCGCTGCCGCGTCTCGGGCGCTGCCCTCAACGGCGGCGCGCTGCGGGTGCGCTTCACCCCCGACCCCGGCCTGTGGCCCGGCTCGGGCGACGCGGCCCGGTGAGCAAAGCCCCGGTGAGCGGGCCTCGGTGAGCGGGGGCTTGCTGAGCGGGGTCCGGTGCCGGGGGTTTGGTGCGTGGGGTGCGGTGGGGGCAGCGCGAGCACGCGCCGGTAGGGGCCGACGGCGGGACGGCCCCGATTCCGCTTCGGCGCCGGTCGTGCTGCCCGCGCCGGTCCGCGTCTGTCCGCCCCGGTCCGACGCCGGGCCGGATTCCTCTTCCGCCCCGCGTCGTCACCGGCGTCCGCCCGGCGCTCCGATTCGCCGGCCCTCAACGTCGTGCCGCCGTTCGGGTAACGTCGGAAGGTACACAGGACCCCGGGCGCTTCACCCGCCCGGCCCGATGAGCCGTACGCGCCTGACGCATGTACGTGACGCACGCGC
Source organism: Streptomyces axinellae (assembly GCF_039532135.1). Classification (NCBI taxonomy): domain Bacteria; kingdom Bacillati; phylum Actinomycetota; class Actinomycetes; order Kitasatosporales; family Streptomycetaceae; genus Streptomyces; species Streptomyces axinellae. The sequence goes on along the minus strand of NZ_BAAARJ010000003.1, from coordinate 287,462 downwards.
CCGGCGAACGGCCCCCGCACCCGCCCCCTCGCCCGTAGGAGCCCGCCATGAGCGACGACGCCGAGCGTCCCGACGCCAGCGCCCCGTCCGGCTCGTCCCCAGCGTCCCCAGGGTCCGACGAGTACGCCGCGCACGCGCCGGGCCCCGGGGCGGCGCCGGACCCCGATGCCTGGGCCACTGCCTGCGAGGAGGACCTGGCCGCCGAGAAGGCCCGCCGCCGCGCGCAGTACGGGCCGCCGCCCACCAGCCCGGCCGAGGAACTGCGCAGGCTGGCCGACGCGGTCAGCGAGAAGGTCACCGAGCTGGGCAAGCCGCTCATCGGAGCGGCGGGCACGGCAGCGGCCCAGGGCGTGGCGCGGCAGCTGTTCGCCCAGGCCAAGGCCACCATCGAGCCCGTGGTCGAGCGCAACCCGCAGCTCTTCGACCACCTCGCCGCCGCCGGAGGTGAACTGCTCGCCGCCTACCGCTCCGTCGTCCAGGAGTCCGAACGCCGCTGGAGCGAGCCGAAGGACGCGAACGCGGCACCGCCCGCCGCCGGCACCGAGCGGATCGACCTCGACGACCGCCACGGCGCGGCGGCCGGCCCGGACGAGCACATCGTGCTCGACGCCCAGGACGAGCCCATGGCCGGCGCCACGGGCAGCGCAGCCGCCCCCGACCGCGAGCGCCAGGCCGACGGCGAAGCCGAGCACAAGTCCGGCGCCGAAGCCGACGACAAGAGCGGCCACGAGGACGAGCGCGGGGACAACCACCAGGACAGCTGAGGACCACCGCGAAGATGACTGAGGTCAACCGCGCGGACGGCCGCACCGGGGCCAGGTCCGGAGGCCCTCGCGGCGGCGATCGACCCGCTCCCGCGAAGGGCGTGGCCGTGCCCGGGGCCATTCCGCCACAAGCCGGACCGTGCCCAGCGCGTGGGAGCGCTCCGGTACGGTTGGCGGCGGCGGGGATCACACCGGATGACCGAGGGACACATGGGACTCACTATCGGGGTCGACATCGGCGGCACCAAGATCGCGGCCGGCGTTGTGGACGAAGAAGGCACGATCCTCGAAACGAGCAAGGTGGCGACGCCTTCCACCCCGGACGCTGTGATCGACGCCATCGCGGACGCGGTGCGCCAGGCCAGTGCCGAATACCAGGTGGACGCGGTGGGCATCGGGGCTCCCGGCTACGTCGACGACAAGCGCGCCAACGTCCTGTTCACCCCCAACCTGAGCTGGCGACATGAGCCCCTCAAGGACAAGGTCGAACAGCGCATCGACCTCCCCGTCGTGATCGAGAACGACGCCAACGCCGCCGCCTGGGGCGAGTACAAGTTCGGCGTCGGCACCGGCCACGACGACGTCGTCTGCATCACCATCGGCACCGGCCTGGGCGGCGGCACCATCATCGGCGGCAAGCTGCACCGCGGACGCTTCGGTGTGGCAGCCGAGTTCGGCCACATCCGGATGGTGCCCGACGGCCTGCTGTGCGGCTGCGGCAACCAGGGCTGCTGGGAGCAGTACGCGTCCGGACGCGCGCTCTTGCGCTACGCCCAGCAGCGCGCCACCGCCACCCCCGACAGCGCGGGCATCCTGCTCGGGCTCGGCGACGGCACCTCCGAGGGCATCGAGGGCAAGCACATCAGCCAGGCCGCCCGCCAGGGCGACCCTGTGGCCATCGACTCCTTCCGCGAGCTGGCCCGCTGGGCGGGTGCCGGACTCGCCGACCTCGCCTCGCTGTTCGACCCGGGCGCCTTCATCGTCGGCGGCGGGGTCTCGGACGAGGGCGAGCTGGTGCTCGACCCGATCCGCAAGTCCTACCGGCGCTGGCTCGTGGGCAGCCGCTGGCGCCCGCACGCCGAGGTGCTCGCCGCCCAACTCGGCGGCAAGGCGGGCCTCGTGGGCGTGGCCGACCTGGCCCGCCAGGGCTGAGAGACCGGCGGACGCTGATGACGCGTGAACCGGCCGGACCGGCCGATCTGCCCGCCTCCCGCATCGAGCCGGACGGCTCGGCCGTGGTCAGGCTGCTCAGCTACAACGTCCGCTCCCTGCGCGACGACCGGGAGGCGCTCGTCCGGGTCATCCGGGCCTGCGCCCCCGATGTCGTCTGCGTGCAGGAGGCCCCCCGCTTCTTCCGCTGGCGCAAGTACGCCGCGTGGCTGGCCCGCAGGACCGGCCTGACGTACGTCGCGGGCGGCGCGACCGCCGCCGGGCCCATGATCCTGGCCTCGCTGCGGCCCTGCGTCGAACATGCCGAGGACGTGCTGCTGCCGCGCACGCCGGGGTTGCATCAGCGCGGGTTCGCCACCGCAGTGCTGCGCTTCGGGTCCACCGCGCGGCTCGGGGTGGTCAGCTTCCACCTCAGCCTCCAGGCGCGCGAGCGGTACGCGCAGGGCCAGGCGCTGCTCGAACGCCTCGGCGGGCTGGGGGAGTTCGCGGTGGCGGCCGGTGACCTCAACGACCGGCCCGACGGCCGGACCTTCCGCCTCCTCGGGGACGGCCTCCAGGACGCCTGGCGGGCCGCGCCGTGGGGCGCGGAGGACACCTCCCCGGCGGCGGCCCCCGCCCAGCGCATCGACGCGGTCTTCGCCACGAAGGGCGTCGAGGTCCTCGGTGCGGGCGTCCCCTCGGGGCTCCCCGGCGTCACCCCGGCCGACCTGCGCGCCGCCACCGACCACCTGCCGGTGCTGGCGGCCCTGCGGGTACCCCCGGGACCGGCTCCGGCACAGGCTCCGGCGCCCGACCGGCTGTTGTAGCCCGCCGTCCGCCGCCCCGCGACGACTTCCGGGACAGGGAAGGGAGTTGGCGGGCGCGGCCCGTCGCCGTCGCCCAGTGGCTGTCGCCTCTGTCCAACGGCCGTCGCGGCCCCGGGGAGGGCCGCGCCGTCACTCGGAACTCCCCGGCGCGGGCCCGCGCCGGGGTCCGGCTCAGACCACGGCGCCCCGGCCCGGGTCGTCCCAGTCGTCATCGTCGCGCTCGTCGCGCATCCGCGTGATGAGCGTGGCGAAGCCGCCGAGGAATCCGCCCACCCCGAGCGTGATGATCCACCAGGTGAGGTCGGCCTGGATCAGGATCGCGCCGAGCATGAGCAGCGGCCCGCCCAGCACCGCGAGCCAGGCGAACTTCGTCGTCGTGTCCGCCCGCGGCAGTGGCGGCGGCTCGGGCGGCACGAAGTGCCCCTCGTCCTCATCGTCGGCGGCGGCGGCGTCCGCGTCCCAGTCGCGGGGGCCTGTGCCCGCCGCGTAGACGGTGAAGCTGCGCGTCGGCGGGTCGGTGTCCGGTGCCTGCCGGGGCTTGGTGAGCATGTCGCCGTCCGGCTCGTCGGCGGGCGGAGGCTCGCGGTCCGGGGTGGCCTCGACGGGGCTTTCCCCCGCCTCCGGGGCCTCGTCCGCGGGCTCCGGCCCGTACGCGGCGACGATCGCCGCCCACGCGGCCTCCTCCTCGGGAGGCAGCGCCGGGCCGTGGCGGGCCTCGCCCTCGTCCGGGTCGCGGTCCGGGCCGGGGTCACGCTCCGTCACTGGCTGTCCTTCGCGGAGAGCGGCTCGCGTGCCGTGAGCCGGTCGATGAAGCCGAGGGAGTCGGCGAAGATGTGTTCGGCGTCGTGATCCAGGGTGGCCACATGGAAGCTGCGCTCCAGCACTGTCTCGGTCACATCGGTGGACGAGACACGGCTCAGGATCAGCGCGGAGTCCGAGGCGGGCACCACATGGTCCGTCCTGCTGCGCAGGAGCAGCAGCGGCTGCGTCACCTTCGGCAGATCCTTGTGGACGACGCGGAAGAGGTCGCGCAGCGCGTAGGCGGCCCGGGTCGGCACCCGGCTGTAGCCCAGCTCGGTGCGGTTCTCCTTGGCGATGTCGTCGGTGATGCCCCGCACCGAGCGGAGCAGGAAGCGCCCGGCTGGCAGCGCGTATCCCTGCATCCGGGGCAGGGCCGCGGCCGGGTTCACGAGGACGACGCCGCGCACCGCGTGCCCGTGCAGTGCCGCCAGCCGCAGCGCGAGGGCGCCGCCCATGGACAGGCCGCAGACGAACACGTGCTCGCAGCGCTCGCCCAGCAGCCGCAGCTCCCGGTCCACCGAGGCGTACCAGTCCTCCCAGCCGGTGACGGCCAGATCCTCCCAGCGGGTGCCGTGTCCCGGCAGCAGCGGGAGCGAGACGGTCAGCCCGCGCTCCGCCAGATACTCGGCCCAGGGCCGCAGGGAGTGGGGCGAGCCCGTGAAGCCGTGACACAGCAGCACACCGGTCGAGGATCCGTCGCGGTGGAAGGGCTCGGCTCCGGGGAGGAAGGGCGGCACAGTGGGGCCTCCAGGGGCTCACGGGTGACACGGCGGGAGTGCTGCCACCCTAATTCTTCGCCGACGACTCCGGCAGTGCCGAGCGGGCCGGGGCGAAAGTGGCCGCCCCGCCCGGAACACGGTTCCGGACGGGGCGGATGCCCGGGTGCGGGCCCGCCGGATACGCGGGTACGGGCCCGCCGGGCATCCGGAGGGAGCGGATGTGCGGCATCCGGAGCCGGGCATCCGGTGCGAGCTTCCGGCATACGGGCGGCGGCCCTGGTGGCGGCCGGGGCGTCCTGCCCGGATACGGCCGGGATGCAGCCCGGGGACGGGCCCGAGACGGCCCCCGAGACGGAGGTGTCTACTCCGGGGAGTGGGCTCTTCCGGGGGCGAGATAGGGTCGAAGCGTCCCATGGAGGAGGTCCAGGTTGTTCTACGGCGCGATGAAGCTGTCGGTCGGCAGCACGCTCAAGCTCGCGTTCCGGCCCTGGGTCGAGGGTCTGGAGAACGTGCCCGCGGACGGACCCGCGATCCTCGCGAGCAACCATCTCTCGTTCTCCGACTCCTTCTTCCTGCCCGCCGTTCTCGACCGCAAGGTCACCTTCATCGCGAAGGCGGAGTACTTCACCTCACCGGGCATCAAGGGCAAGTTGACGGCCGCGTTCTTCAAAGGCGTCGGCCAGCTGCCCGTGGACCGCTCCGGTGTGCGCGGCGCCGGCGAGGCCGCCATCAAGAGCGGCCTCGAAGTGCTGGAGCGCGGTGAGCTGTTCGGCATCTATCCCGAGGGCACCCGCTCGCCCGACGGCCGTCTCTACCGGGGCAAACCAGGTGGCCTGGCGCGGCTGGCGCTGCGTTCGGGGGCGCCGGTGATCCCGGTGGCGATGATCGACACGGAGAAGATCCAGCCTCCGGGCAAGGTGGTGCCCAAGCTGATGCGGCCCGGCATCCGGATCGGCGCCCCGCTCGACTTCAGCCGCTACTACGGCATGGACAACGACAGGTTCATCCAGCGGGCGGTCACCGACGAGGTCATGTACGCCATCTTGAAGCTGTCCGGCCAGGAGTACGTCGATATCTACGCGACGGCGGCCAAGCGGCAGATCGCCGAGGCGGAAAAGGCCGAGAAGGCGGCGAGGGCCGAGAACGCCTCGAATGCGGCCGGGGCCGAGACGGCAGCCAGGGCCGAGAAGGCCGGGCAGGCAGCTGAAGAGGGCGCGGAGGGCGCGGAGCGGCCGACTCCGCCCCGGGGCGAGGGCGGCAACAGGGCCGCGTAGCGGCGCTCTTCGTACGGCGGGTACCGGCGGCGCTCACGGCGCGGCCGGACCGCCACAACGGCCACATGCGGTCGGCGTCCTCGGGCCGGTGCCGTCCGGCCGGCGGAAGCGGAACGGTGAGGTCAGGGGGAAGACATGGCCGTGAAGAAGATGTCCGTGGAACAGCCGCTGTGGAACGCGCTGACCGGATACCGGATCCTGGCAGCTCTCTACGCGCTCGGCGTCTTCGCCTGGAGCTACGACGAGTACAGCGCCCCGGTCCCCGGCCTGGTCTTCCTGCTGGCCCTCACCGGCTGGACGTTCGCCACGCTCCGTAACGTCGGCTCCGCGGCCCGCTGCACGCTGCCCTTCCTCGTCATCGACATCGCCTTCGGCCTCGCCGGGATCCTGCTCTCCCCGTACATCGACGCCCAGGACCACGTGGGCCCCACCCTGCCGTCCATCTGGGTGGCGGGCCCCGTGCTGGCGTTCGCGCTCAAGGGCGGCTGGCGCTGGGCGGCGGGTGTCTCGGTGCTGGTGGGGATCGCCAACATCATCGAGCGCGGCATGATCACCCGCTCGACCTTCCACAACGTGCTGCTCGTGTGCGTCGCCAGCATCGCCATCGGATACGTGATCGAGGTCGCCCGCGCCAGTGAACGCACCCTCGCTCGCGCCCTCCAGATAGAGGCGGCGACCAGGGAGCGCGAGCGGCTCGCCCGCGACATCCACGACAGCGTCCTCCAGGTCCTGGCCATGGTGCAGCGCAGGGGCAGCGCCATCGGTGGTGAGGCGGCCGAACTGGGCCGCATGGCGGGGGAGCAGGAAGTCGCGCTGCGCGCCCTGGTCTCCAGCGGGGTGGTGCCCCGGAAGCGCCCGGCCCCAGTGGCGGACGGCGCACCGGATGCCGGGCAAAAGCCGCCCGGCGCGGGCGCGGACGCCGCCCCTGATACCGGCGCACCGGATGCCGTGGACCCTTCCGGCGCGCCGGATGCCGTGGATTCCGGCGAGGGCGTGGAGTCCGGTCCGGGCCTCGCCTCCGTCGCCCTCCCGACGTGCGACAGCGAGGACGGTGCCGCCCCGTGCGACATTCGCGCGCTGCTCGCCTCGCACGCCACAGCCCGGGTCTCCTTCGCCGAGCCCGGGGCGCCGGTCCTGGTGCCCGCGCGGGTGGCGACAGAGCTGACGGCCGCTGTCAGCGCGGCGCTGGACAATGTGCGCAAGCACGCTTCGGGCGAGAACGGCGAGGAGGCGCGCGCGTGGATATTGCTGGAGGACGAACCGGATGCCGTGCTCGTGACCGTACGGGACGACGGCCCCGGCATTCCGGCGGGGCGGCTGGCGGACGCGGAGGCGGAGGGCCGGATGGGCGTCGCGCTGTCCATCCGGGGCCGCCTGCGGGAGCTGGGCGGCACGGCGGAGCTGGTGTCGGTCCCGGGACAGGGGACGGAAGTCGAATTGAGGGTGCCCAAGGATGACCAGTGAGGCGAACGGCGAGCCGGTGAACGGGGATACGGCAGGCGGGGCCATGGCGGGCGGACCGGCCGCGCGGGCAGAGTCGGCGGACGGGGCCGCCGCGGAGGGTGTCGGGGCGCAGAGCGTGCGGGTGATGGTCGTGGACGACCATCCGATGTGGCGCGACGCGGTGGCCCGCGACCTGGCCGAGGCGGGGTTCGAGGTCGTCGCCACGGCGAGCGACGGCCATCAGGCGGTGCGCCGGGCCCGCGCCACCTCCCCCGATGTGCTGGTGCTGGACCTCAACCTGCCGGGCAAGCCCGGCGTGGAGGTGTGCCGCGAGCTGGTCGGCCCCGGCGCCCCGCCGCGGGTGCTGGTGCTCTCGGCCAGCGGCGAGCACGCCGACGTCCTGGAGGCGGTGAAGTCCGGAGCCACCGGATACCTCGTGAAATCCGCCGGGCCGGGGGAACTGCTGGACGCGGTGCGCCGCACAGCGCTGGGCGATCCGGTCTTCACCCCCGGCCTGGCCGGTCTCGTCCTGGGCGAGTACCGCAGGCTGGCGGCCGATCCGGCGCCCGCCGCGCAGGAGGGCCCGGACGTCCCGAAGCTGACCGAGCGCGAGACCGAGGTCCTGCGGCTGGTGGCCAAGGGGCTGAGCTACAAGCAGATCGCCGAGCGCCTGGTCATCTCCCACCGCACCGTGCAGAACCACGTCCAGAACACCCTGGGCAAGCTCCAGTTGCACAACCGTGTCGAGCTGGTGCGCTACGCCATCGAGCGGGGGCTGGACGGCGAATGACGCCGGCTCGCCGGCCACCCCCTACGGGGCACGCGTGTCCCTCGTACGGGTGACCGCGCTGCTCCCAATTCCTCGATATCGCAAGGGAATCCGCCTCCCGACACATCCCGTGTGACGTGGATCACCGTTAGCGTGGCGGATGTTGCGCCGTGCGTCACCGCACGGCGTCGCATCCAGGCGCGTCCACGCGGAGAAGGGAGATCCCATGCGGGTCGGAGTGCTGACCGGCGGCGGCGACTGCCCCGGTCTCAATGCGGTCATGCGGGCTGTGGTCCGCAAGGGGGTTCAGCGTTACGGCTATGACTTCACAGGCTTCCGCGACGGCTGGCGGGGCCCGTTGGAGGGTGACACCACCCGGCTCGACATCTCGGCGGTGCGCGGCATGCTGCCGCGCGGCGGCACCATTCTCGGCTCCTCGCGCACCAACCCCTTCAAGGAGGAGGACGGTGTCCGCCGGATCAAGGACAACCTCGCCAAGCAGGACGTGGACGCGCTGATCGCCATCGGCGGCGAGGACACGCTCGGCGTCGCGGCGCGGCTGACCGACGAGCACGGCATCCGGTGCGTCGGTGTCCCCAAGACAATCGACAACGACCTTTCGGCCACCGACTACACCTTCGGATTCAACACGGCCGTCACCGTCGCCACCGAGGCCATCGACCGGCTGCACACCACCGCCGAGTCCCATATGCGGGTGCTGGTGGTGGAGGTGATGGGCCGGCACGCGGGCTGGATCGCGCTGCACTCGGGGCTGGCCGGCGGCGCCAACTGCGTCCTCATCCCCGAGCAGCGCTTCGACATCGATGCGGTGTGCGGCTGGGTCACCTCCCGCTTCAAGGCCAGCTATGCCCCGATCGTCGTCGTCGCCGAGGGCGCGATGCCCAAGGACGGCGAGATGGTCCTCAAGGACGGCTCGACCGACTCCTTCGGACATGTGCGGCTCTCCGGCGTCGGCGAATGGCTGGCGAAGGAGATCGAGTCCCGCACCGGCAAGGAAGCCCGTACGACAGTGCTCGGGCACGTCCAGCGCGGCGGGACCCCCACCGCCTTCGACCGCTGGCTGGCCACCCGCTTCGGGCTGCACGCCATCGACGCGGTACGGGAGGAGGCGTGGGGTTCCATGGTCGCCCTGCGGGGCACCGACATCGTCCGCGTACCGCTCGCCAAGGCCACCGAGAAGCTCAAGACGGTCGATCCCGCGCTCTATGAAGAGGCGGGCGTCTTCTTCGGCTGAGCCGCGCGGCCCGGCCGGGGCAGGGGCAGGGCAGATACCGGGCCCACCCCTTCCCGGACCGGGTCGGCCCGGGACGCCCTCTTTCTCCCTCCCCGCTCCCCTCTTTCCCTTCTCTCCCCGTCCTCCCGCCGATCGCCGGAGGGGCTGTTCACGGCCCCTCCGGCGATCGGTGATCCACGGGGGTGATACTCGGGGGGCCCATGAACAGCATCCAGGCCGAGGCCCTCTCCGTCGCACTCCTGCTCGCCGTCCTCGTCTGGGCGGTGGCCCGCCCGCCCCGGTGGCCGGAGGCCGTCGTCGCCGTGCCCGCCGCCGCGCTGGTGATCGCCACTGGCGCTGTCGGCCTCGATCATGTGGCGGACGAGGCCGCCTTGCTCGGTCCGGTCCTCGGTTTTCTGGCGGCGGTACTGGTGCTCGCCCGGCTCTGCGCCGATGAGGGGCTCTTCCACGCGTGCGGCCTGTGGATGGCCCGTATCGCCGCCCGCCGCACCCGCGAGCGGCCCCGGCGGCTGCTGGGCGCCGTCTTCGTCCTCGCCTCCGTCACTACCGCGGTCCTCAGCCTGGACACCACGGTCGTCCTGCTCACCCCCGTCGTCTTCGCGACGGCCGCCCGGCTCGGAGTGCGGGCGAAGCCACACGTCTACGCCTGCACCCACCTGTCGAACAGCGCCTCTTTGCTGCTGCCGGTCTCCAATCTCACCAACCTCCTCGCGCTGGCCGCCAGCGGACTGAGCTTCAGCCGGTTCGCGGGGCTGATGGCGCTGCCGTGGCTGGCGGCGATCGCCGTCGAGTACGTCGTCTTCCGCCGCTTCTTCGCCGCCGACCTCCTGGACCCCGACCGCGACGACGGCGTCCTCCCGCAGGCCGAGGTGCAGGCGGGGGCGGAGGCGGGGGCTCTCGGCGGCGCCGAGGAGCCGGTCGGGATCCCGTGGTTCGCGCTGGTCACCGTCGTGGCCACGCTCGCGGGCTTCGTCCTCACCTCCGTGGCCGGGCTGGAGCCGGTCTGGGCCGCGACGGCCGGGGCGCTCGTCCTGGGCGTACGGGCGCTGGTGCGCGGTCACACCTCGCCGCGCGCCCTCCTCGGCTCGGCCGGGGTGCCGTTCCTGGCGTTCGTGCTCGCGCTGGCCGTGGTGGTCCGGGCGGTCGTGGACAACGGGCTCGCCGACTGGCTGGGGGCGCTGGTGCCGGGCGGGACGGGCCTGCCCGCGCTGTTGGGGCTCGCCGCGCTGGCCGCCGTCCTCGCGAACGTGATCAACAACCTGCCCGCCGTGCTGGTGCTGCTGCCCCTGGTGGAGCCGGGCGGCGCGGGTGCGGTGCTGGCCGTCCTCCTCGGGGTGAACATCGGCCCGAACGCCACCTACGCCGGTTCCCTGGCCACCTTGCTGTGGCGGCGCACCCTCCACCAGCACAACCATTCCGTCGGGTTGCGCGAGTTCACCCGGCTCGGGCTGCTGACGGTGCCGCCCGCGCTGGGGCTGGCCGTCGTGGCGCTGTGGGGCTCGCTGCGCGTGCTGGGCGGCTGACCCGTATATTCGACTGCGTAAAGCGGTCAATAGGCACACAAACACGGCGAAGGGCGTGGGTCTTGTCCCCGTGCGGCCCGGCATCCCGTGTGTCCCTCGCGAAGCCCCGGGAGAAGTCCGTGGAGATCCTCGCCTTCGGTGTCGTGTCGGACGAGCAGCCCCTGCTGGAGGAGGCATTCAGGGAGCGCCAGCTCTCGGTGCGCTGTCTGGAGGTGTTCATGAACCGCGACACCGCGCCCCTCGCGTCCGGTCACGAGGTCGTCTCCGTCAGTGTCAACGCCGACCTCGACGCCGAGGTGCTGAAGATCCTCGCGGCGGGCGGCACGCGGATGATCGCCCAGCGCGCCACCGGCTTCAACAACATCGCCCTGGACACGGCGGCCGGGCTGGGCATGACCGTGGCCCGGGTCGCCGCCTACTCGCCGCACGCCGTCGCGGAATTCGCCTGGGCGCTGGCGCTGGCCGTCAACCGTCACGTGGCGCGCGCGACCCGGCGCACCCGCGACTTCGACTTCCGGCTCGACGGGCTGATGGGCCGCGACGTGCACGGCCGCACCGTCGGTGTCCTGGGCACCGGCAGGATCGGCGAGGCGTTCACCCGCATCGCCCACGGCTTCGGCATGCGCCTGCTGGGCTGGGACGTCACGCCGAATCCGGCCTGCGCCGCATTGGGCATGGAGTACGTCGGACTGCGGCGGCTGCTGCGAGACGCCGACCTGATCAGCCTGCATGTGCCGCTGCTGCCCGAGACCCACCACCTCATCGGGCGCGCGGAACTGCGGGAGATGAAGGACGACGCGCTGCTGGTCAACTCCAGCCGCGGCGGCCTCGTCGACTCCGAGGCGCTGGTCGAGGAGCTGCGCCTCGGGCGCTTCAGCGGGGTGGCCCTGGACGTGTACGAGGCGGAGGCCGGGCTCTTCTTCATGGACCGGTCCCTCGACGTGGTCCAGGACGACGTGCTCGCCCGCCTGATGACCTTCAGCAACGTCCTGGTCACCTCTCACCAGGCGTACTTCACGCGGGACGCGGTCGGCCAGATCCTCGACACCACCGTCGGCAACATCGAGGACTACCTGGCCGGCCGCACGAACGCGAATGTCCTCGTCAGCCCGGACTCGACCTGAGCGGGGCGGCCGGGCCCGCCGGGAGGGCCGGACCCTGGAGGGCCGGCGCCGCGTCGCTGAGCGTGGCCAGCAGCCGCTCGATGACCTTCACACCGTCCAGCGTCAGCACCGACTCGGGGTGGAACTGCACTCCCGCGAAGCCGGGCCCGCGCAGCGCGTGGATCTCGCCGGTCGCCGGATCCCGGCTCAACTCCACGCCGTGCAGGACGAGTTCGTCCACGGCTTCCTCGTCGCAGCGCGCGGTGTAAGAGTTGTAGAAGCCGACCGTCTCGGGCCGCCCGAACAGGTCGATCCGCTCCTGCGCGCCCTGGTACGGCTTCGCCTTGCGCACCAGGTCGAGCCCCAGTTCGGCGGCGAGCAGCTCGTGACCGAGGCAGACACCCAGCAGCGGCTGCCGCCGGGCGCGCACCAGCGTGGCGGCCAGCCCGCGCAAAAGCCGCATCTTCGGGTCGGTGCTCCGGCGCGGGTCGCCCGGCCCCGGGCCCAGTACGACGGGCCCCGGGTGGGCCGCCGCGGCCTGGCACAGGCCCGGTTCGTCGTAGCGCCGCACGCGCACGGCGTAGCCGGTCGAGCGCAGCAGATGAGCCAGCATCGAGGTGAAGGTGTCCTCGCCGTCCACGACCAGCACCTCGCGTCCGGGCCGCCCCCCGGCCGCAAGCTCGGCACCGGCCCGCGCCTGCGCTCCCGCCTGTGAGTCAGCCTGGGCCTGCCGGGTCGCGTCCGCCGCCGGGTGCACGGGACGCGGGTCCACCCGCATCCGCAGCCAGAAGGGGGCCAGGCCCGCTCGCCGTCGCTCCAGCGCGGCCCGCACCCGGGGGTCGTCGCCCAGCTTCGGGCGCGGGCCGCCCGCGGGCCGTGCCGGTGCCTCCCGTACGCCCAGCGCGGTCAGCACACCGGCGGCCTTCGCGTGGGTCTCGGCGACCTCGCTCGCGGGGTCGGACGCCCGTACGAGGGTGGCCCCCACGGGGACGCGCAGCCGGCCGCTGGCCGCGTCGATGTCGGCGGTGCGGATGAGAATGGGGGAGTCGAGGGTCTGGGCGCCGCCGGGTGCGCCTTCCTGGGGGTCCCGCCCGGCCGGAGGCGGGGCGATGGGCCCGGGCGAGTCGTGCCCGAGCAGCGCCAGCGCCCCCGCGTAGTAGCCACGCCCGCCCGGCTCGTAGCGCTCGATCACCCGGCAGGCGTTCTCCACGGGCGAGCCGGTCACAGTCGCCGCGAACATCGTCTCGCGCAGCACCTCGCGCACATCCAGGGTGCTGCGCCCGCGCAGTTCGTATTCGGTGTGCGCCAGGTGGGCCATCTCCTTGAGCCGGGGGCCGACCACCACCCCGCCCTCGTCGCCGACGGTGCACATCATCTTCAGCTCCTCGTCGACCACCATGGACAGCTCCTCGCTCTCCTTGCGGTCGGCCAGGAAGTCCAGCAGTCCCTCCACGTCCGGGCCCTGCGGCGGGTAGCGGTAGGTGCCGCTGATGGGGTTCATCACGACGGTGGCGCCCGCCCGCCGCCCGTCACCGCCGATGGAGGAGGACGCTTCGCTTCCGCTGAACCCCGTCATCCGTACGTGTGCCTCGGGGCTGGCGCCCACCAGGACGCGGGCGCCCGTGTGGACGACGAATGTCCAGTAGGCGCCCTGTTCCCCGCGCAGCAGGCGGCCGAAGAGCGCGAGCGCGTCGGCGCGCGAGAAGCCGGGGATGCGGCCCCGGTAGTCGCGCCGGATGACGAAGTTGGCGCCCTCGCCCGCGCCGATCTCGTCCCGCACGACCCGGCGCACGATCTCCTCGTACGCGGCGTCGGTCACCTCGAACGCGCCCTCTTCGACGCGCACCCGGTGGCCGGGCAGCGCCTCCAGCGCGGCGTCCAGCGGCAGTTCGTGCCGCTCCTGGGGCAGCAGCACCGACAGCGGCGTGCCGTCGTCGCGCACATCGAAGCCGCGCTCCCGGATCTGCCGGAACGGCACCAGCGCGAGCGCCCCCGCCGCCACGGCGCCCTCGTCCTGGCCGAGCGGGATGTCGGCGAGCCGCTCCACCTCGCGCACGGTGCCGGTCAGCAGTTCGACGGTCGCCGGGTCCCGGCCGGGCCCGCACCTGTGCAGCAGCGCGAAGGGCGGTGCGTCCTCGCGGGCCAGCGCCTCGATCAGCGCGCGGGGCGAGGGCCGGGAGGCGGGCGGGGTCCCGTCGCGGGCGGGACGGGCAGGGCGGGGCGGATGGTCGGCTGGATGGGCGGTGGCGGGCCGGGGCAGGGCTCGGGACACGGGGGCGGTTCCTTCCGTCTCGGTACAGGAGGGGAGAGGGCGGAGAGGAACGGCCGCACACACGAAAAAGGCCGCCCCTCGGGCGGCCTGTCGCGGTGGTCTGAGCGTGCTCAGTGCATACGCGCGTCGGGGTGGGCCGCCAGGGAAGCGGGCCACCACCAGTTCATGGTCGAAAGCGCGTGCATGCGCGCCACCCTAGCGGATGCGACGCCCAGGCCGGCCCCCGCGTCTCCCGCGCCTTCCGCGTCTCCCGCGCCTTCCGCGTCTCCCGCGTCTTCCGCACCTGTCGTGTCTCCGGGCTCCGCCGCGGCATCTGCTCTCGCCGCGTCCCCCGCGTCCCCCGCGTCCCCCGCGCCTTCCGCGTCCCCCGCGCCTTCCGCGCCTTCCGCGTCCGCGGTGACCTCCCCGAGGTCCATCGGCACCGCCTTCACTCCGAAGCCCCGTCCGTCCACGTCCGTCCACCGGTCTCGCATTCCGGGCAGGGGGTGGGCGAGCCGCGGCGACGCCGTAACCTTGGACGCGTGACTCTGAACGCCCGCCTCGAAGCCGATGCCCACACCTGGCGAGATCTGCCCGCAGCACAGCAGCCCGACTGGCCGGACCAGCAGGCTCTGCGCGACGCCCTCACGGAGCTGGAGTCCTATCCTCCGCTCGTCTTCGCGGGCGAGTGCGACCAGCTGCGTGCCCGGCTGGCCTCGGTCGCGCGCGGTGAGGCGTTCCTGCTCCAGGGCGGCGACTGCGCGGAGGCGTTCGACCAGGTCAGCGCGGAGCACATCCGCAACAAGCTGAAGACGCTCCTCCAGATGGGCGCCGTGCTGACCTACGCGGGCTCCGTGCCCGTCGTCAAGGTCGGCCGGATCGCGGGCCAGTACAGCAAGCCCCGCTCCAAGCCGACCGAGACCCGCGACGGGGTGACCCTGCCGGTCTACCGGGGCGACTCGGTCAACGGCTTCGAGTTCACCGAGGCATCCCGCCGGCCCGACCCCGAGCGGCTGAAGCGGATGTACCACGCCTCGGCCTCCACGCTGAACCTGGTGCGCGCCTTCACCACCGGCGGCTACGCCGACCTGCGCCAGGTCCACGCCTGGAACCAGGACTTCGTCAAGAGCAGCCCCTCCGGGCAGCGCTACGAGGCGCTGGCCCGCGAGATCGACCAGGCCATGAAGTTCATGCGGGCCTGCGGCACCGACCCCGAGGAGCTGCGCACCGTCGAGTTCTACTCCTCGCACGAGGCGCTGCTGCTGGACTACGAGTCGGCGCTCACCCGCGTCGATTCGCGCAGCGGCAACCTCTACGACGTCTCCGGGCACATGATCTGGATCGGCGAGCGCACCCGCCAACTGGACGGCGCGCACATCGAGTTCGCCTCCCGGGTCCGCAACCCCGTCGGCGTCAAGCTGGGCCCGACGACGACCGCCGAGGAGGCGCTCGCGCTCATCGAGCGGCTCGACCCGGATCGCGAGCCGGGCCGGTTGACGTTCATCACGCGGATGGGCGCCGACAAGGTCCGCGACCGGCTGCCGGAGCTGGTGGAGAAGGTCACCGCCTCCGGCGCGCAGGTCGCCTGGGTCTGCGACCCGATGCACGGCAACACCTTCGAGGCGGCCAGCGGCCACAAGACCCGCCGCTTCGACGACGTGCTGGACGAGGTCAAGGGCTTCTTCGAGGTCCACAAGGGCCTGGGCACCCACCCCGGCGGCATCCACATGGAGCTGACCGGCGACGATGTGACCGAGTGCGTGGGCGGCGGCGACGAGATCTTCGTCGACGACCTGCACCAGCGCTACGAGACGGCCTGCGACCCGCGCCTGAACCGCAGCCAGTCGCTCGACCTGGCGTTCCTCGTCGCGGAGATGTACCGCGACCAGTGACCCCTTGAGGGTGCGTGCGGCCGGGTGAGGCTGCGTGAGGTCGCATGAGGCAGAACCGGGGCCCGCGTCGCCAAGTGTGACGCGGGCCCCAGGCACGTATGTGGACACATTCGGACGGGTAAGGTTAGGTTAACCTCACAGGAAGCTGCACCCGACCGGAGCGGAGGTGACCGCGTGTACGTCTGCTCATGCTTCGGCATCACCGAGGAGCAGGTGCGTGAGCACGCGGCGGAGGGTGCTTGCACGCCGCGTCAGATCGCCTCCGCGAGCAAGGCCGGAACGGACTGCGGCTCCTGTGTCCGCCGTATCCAAGGGCTCCTCGGGCGCGGCCAGTGCCCCCGGCGAGAATCCCTGGAGCGCGGCGAGCCGGCGCTGACGGCGGCCCCCGCGCCGGATGCCGGGGCGGAGCCGCCCGAGCCGTCCGGGTTGCCCGGACTGAAGCCCGAACCCGTGGAGACGCCGGCTGCCTCCGCCGCCCGGGTAGCTGCGTAACGCGACGGTTTCCGCGCCCTGCCGCGCGGATCCCGGCCGCGAATCCGGCCCCGCCCGCGGCACGAACCCGGCCCCGGTGCGGGTCCCGCCCCGGGCTCAGGTCTCGTCGGGCGCCTTCTGCTCGATCTGCTGGGCGATGTAGAGGGCCTCGCCCAGCTTCTCGACCAGTTCGAGCTGGGTGTCGAGGTAGTCGATGTGGTGCTCCTCGTCCGCCAGGATGTCCTCGAAGATGTTCGCCGAGGTGATGTCGCCCTTGGCCCGCATCAGTTCGATGCCACGCCGCAGCCGGTCGATCGCCTCGACCTCGACCTGCCGGTCCGCCTTGAACATCTCGGTGACCGTCTGCCCGACCCGTACATGGAAGAGCCGCTGGTAGTTCGGCAGGCCCTCCAGGAACAGGATGCGGTCGGTCAGCCGCTCCGCGTGCCGCATCTCGTCGAAGGACTCGGAGCGGGTGTATGCGGCGAGCTTCGTGTAGCCCAGGTGTTCCTGCATCTTCGCGTGCAGGAAGTACTGGTTGATCGCGGTCAGCTCGGCGGTGAGCTGCTCGTTGAGGAACTCGATGACCTCGGGATCGCCCTGCATGGTGGCGGGCTCCTTCCAGGGGGCGTGAACACATGGGTCGTTGCGCGACGGAGCGGAGAGGCGCGTGCGCAGGGCGCATCCTCGCACCGCGCCCGCGACCAGGTCCAGTAAGTACAGGCTTACCGAATTTGCCCGAATTTGCGGGCGTGAGCTGCGGCGCCGCGTTCCGGGGCGGCACGCGGGACGCGGGGCTCAGGGGGCGGTCAAGGGCGGCCTCCGGTGTCTGTCACCATGGAGACCATGGGTCAGCCGCAAAGCCGCGAAGGGGAGGTACCGGAGCTTCCCCCCGGGCAGCGGCTCCAGCGCGGCTGGCCGGTCACGCACTACGGGCCCGTCCCGAAGTTCAAGCCCGAACGGTGGGATTTCCGGGTCTTCGGCGCCACGGCGGACGGCGACAAGCACTGCTGGGACCACGAGCAGTTCTCGGCCCTGCCGTACGAGACAGTGCTGGCCGACCTCCACTGCGTCGCGAAGTTCAGCATGCTGGGCGCCGAGTGGGGCGGCGTACGTGCCCGCACGGTCCTCGGTCTGGCGCCCCCGGCGCCCGAGGTGACCCATGTGATGGTGTGGGCCGAGTACGGCTTCAGCTCCAATCTGCGGCTGTCCGACTTCGCGGCTGAGAACGCGGTCTTCGCCACCCACCGGGCCGGTGAGCTGCTCACGGCCGAGCACGGCTTTCCCGTCCGGCTGGTGGTGCCCGATTTGTACGCCTGGAAGGGCCCCAAGTGGGTCAGGGGCATCGAGTACATGACGGCCGACCGCCGCGGCTTCTGGGAGGAGCGCGGCTATCACAACATCGGCGACCCCTGGCAGGAGCAGCGCTACTCCTACCAGGAGGAGCCGGGGGACGGCCCCGAGCTGTAGCGGGCGGATGATGCCGGGGGTGCGTCAGGGGGGGCGCGGATATCCGTGGTCCCTGGTGACTCGGTGGTCCTGGTGACATCCGTGGTCTCGGTGGCGTCAGTGGTACTGGTGCATCACCGCGTGGCCCTTGCCCTTGCCGATCAGCCAGCGGTTGACCGGGGTGGTGACCACGAACGCGAGCGCGAGTGCGAGGGCCAGCGAGCCCCAGAAGAGCCACTGCGACAGCTGGGCGTTCATAGCGCCGGGGATCACCAGCTCGACACCGTTGTCGATCAGCTCCATGACCAGGATCGAAACCGTGTCGGCGGCGAGCGCCACCTTGATGGCTTCCTTGAAGCCGAGGCCGGCGCGCAGCACGGCCGACATGGTGAGGCTGTAGCCGAAGACGAAGGCCAGGGCGGTCGCCAGGACCACCGTGGGCGCGTTGGACCAGGCCAGCGCGGTGCCGATCACCATGCCCAGGACCTCACCCAGGGCGCAGCCGGTCAGACAGTGCAGCGTGGCGCGGGCGGCCATGGCCCAGGTCGCCGGGCCATGGCCGTCGTGCGGGCCGTGGGAGTGCTGCGTCATCGTCGACACCTCGCCGGAAGAGAGCGGATCTTGCCGTCGTCCCGGTCAACCGTATACCCCCTCGGGGTATTCCGGGACCCGTGTTCCCTCTCAGGCGTCGTCCAGTGTTCCCTCTCAGGCGTCCCGGAGCTTCTTGAGCTGCTCCACGTCCGCCGCGTGCCCCTCCTTGCCTCCGGGTGTTTCGATCACCAGCGGGACCCCGGCGGTCAGGGGGTGGCGGAACAGGTCCCGGAAGGGGTCGGCGCCGATATGGCCGGAGCCGATGGTCGCGTGCCGGTCCTTGTGCGCGCCGACCACGTCCTTGGAGTCATTGGCGTGGATCAGCCGCAGCCGCCCCGGACCTATGACCGACTCCAGCTCGTCCAGTGTGCGCGGTACTCCGCCGGGGGCTGCCAGGTCGTGTCCGGCGGCGAAGACATGGCAGGTGTCGAGGCAGACCCCGAGGCGCGGATGGTGCTCCAGTACGTCGAAGTAGGGGCCCAGCTCCGCCACTTGGGAGCACAGCGAGGCGCCCTGCCCGGCCGTCGGCTCCAACAGCAGCCAGGGGTCCTCGTCGTGGGTCAGCTCCTCCAGCAGCGGGAGCATCAGCTCCCGCGCCTGGGCGAGCGCGGTCTCGCGCGCCCGGCCGCCGGTCGCCGCTCCGGTATGGACGACGACTCCCCGCGCGCCGATGTCCCGGCCGCGGCGCAGCGAATGTCTCATCGAGGAGACGGACTTGGTGGCCGTCTCCTCGCTGTGCGAGCCGAAATTGATGAGATAAGGCGCATGGACATACGCCGGAATCTCGCGCTCCGCACACGCTTCCCGGAATTGCTCGTCCTGCTTCGCATTTCCGGGGGACGTGGCCCAGCCGCGCGGATTGGCGACGAAGACCTGAACTGCTTCGGCGCCGATGTCTGCGGCATAAGAAATGCCATTGG
Source organism: Streptomyces axinellae (assembly GCF_039532135.1). Taxonomy (NCBI): domain Bacteria; kingdom Bacillati; phylum Actinomycetota; class Actinomycetes; order Kitasatosporales; family Streptomycetaceae; genus Streptomyces; species Streptomyces axinellae. Next base: position 268,261 of record NZ_BAAARJ010000003.1, on the reverse strand, counting down.
CGGCCAAGCCCCCGGCTACGGGAACATGGCCGCCAATGGGATTGCGGGTGCGCTGCTTCTCGTTCGTGGTCACACCGCTCAGTATGCCGAACTCAGTATGCCGAGTTCACATTGTCCATCGAACCGTACCTGTCGGCCGCGTAGTTGCAGGCGGCGACGATGTTCGCGACAGGGTCGGTCATGTCCTTGGACGTGCCCGCCACGTGGTACGCGTCGAAGGTCGGCTGGATGGTCTGGAGCAGACCCTTGGACGGCACGCCGTTCCGGGCGTTGATGTCCCAGTTGTTCTGCGCCTTCGGGTTGCCGCCCGACTCGCGGATGATGTTGCGCTTGATTCCCTCGTAGGAGCCGGGGATGCCGTGCTTGGCCATGATCGCGCGGGCCTCGCGGATCCAGCCGTCCAGGTTGTTCGGGTAGGTCGGCTGGGCGGCGCGCTTGGCGGACCGGCTCGCGGCCTGCTTGGCGGCGCGCTCCTTGGCGGCCTTCGCCTCCGCCTTCTTGGCGGCTGCGGCCTTCGCTGCCGCGGCCTTCGCCTCGGCGGCCTTCTTCGCCTGCGCCGCCTGCGCCGTGGTCGTGGTGGCGTCGTCGGACCCCTCGACCTTCTTGCCGTCCTCGGGAAGCTGCAGAAGGCTGGAGCTGCTCTGGCCGGTCAGGTCCTTGCCCTGCTTGGGCAGAACCGAGGAGGACGTGGAGCTGAACGCGGCATCCTGCGTCGCGATCTTCTTGGCCGAAGCCTGGCTGGAGTCGCCGTGCGCCGCGGTGCCGGGGAGGACCGTCAGCGCGAGAGCCGCCGCGCCCGCGGTGCCGATGCCGACCGTGGAAATCTTCTTGGCCTTGGGACTGAGCGTGAAGCCGGAGATGCTGGGCATAAGGAGAGCGGACCTTTCCATCGCTGGCGTCGCAGAGGCGGGGAAGCCGGTGGAAACGCCGAGTTCTGTTTCACGGCGCCGTGCGACGTCGGCAATTGTTAGAGGGTCCGATTTGGGAAATCAATAATGTGACGTACTACCCGGGCTCGTAAAAGCGGTATCACCTTCCCCCGTTTTCCGGGAGGACAGGCCCGTGCGCCCTCACTAAACACTTTCGTAGGTGACGTGCGTCCTATGCTCGGGCTCACATGCCGCGGAGGGTTTCGGTACGAACAGTCACCGGCTCTGCGCGCTTTGTTCGCAGGTATCGCCACTGTTCGCCCTTGTCGGACATGCCGTTTTCCGGAGCCCGAAAACGCAGGTCACCGTCGGCGAAGAGCCGACGGTGACCGGGGTTTGAGCGATCCTGCTACGGGCGAGCTGAGGGCCGGTGAGGCATCAGCGCAGCCAGATGGTGACCTCGGAGCCCTTGGGGGCCTCCTCGCCGCTGTCGGGCGACTGGTTGAAGACCGTGTCCCCGAAGAAGACCCGCCGCACCGTGACGGAGAACCCCGCCTGCTCCAGCTGCTTGCGGGCCTCGTCCTCGCCGCTGTCCTCCACATCGGGCACCTCGACCATCTCCGGCCCCTTGGAGAGGGTCAGCGTGACCGTGTCGCCCTTGGCGGCCCGCGCAGCCTCAGCCGGGGACTGACGGGCGACAGAGCCCTTGTCCTCCTCGGAGAAGACCCGCTTGGCCGCGATACGCACCTTCAGCCCCTCCGAGCGCAGCTCATCGGCCGCCTCCGCCTCCTCGTCCCCGACCACATCGGGGACATCGACCGGCTCACCCTTGGACACCGTGAGGGCCACAGCGGCACCCGGACGGCGCTTGTCACCGGCCGACGGCTCGGTGGAGACGACCGAGCCCCGCGCGGTCTCCTCGTCGAAACGCCGCTCGACCACACCCGGCTCCAGCCCCGCGTCCTTCAGCTTGCGCCGGGCGTCGGACAGCGGCATCCCCTGGAGATCAGGAACCTTCACGACCTTCGGCCCCCGCGAGACGGTCAGCGTGACGCCACCGCTGCGCCGGACGCGCTCGCCCGGCTCCGGGTCGGTGCCGATGACGTGGCCGCGCTCGATCCGCTCGCTGTAGTCGCGCTCGACCCGCACATCGAGCCCCGCGTCCTCCAGCACCTTCGTGGCCTTGGACTGGGTCTTGTCCAGCACGGGCGGCGTCTTGATGAACTGGCCCGAATTGATGTACCAGATGCCCGTACCGAGCAGCACCGCCAGCACCGCGCCCGCCGCGACCAGCACCCCAAGGCGCGGTCTGCGCCGCCGGCCGGGCCCGCCGACCGATCCCATGACCTCGCTGTCCGACCCCTCCGGCACGACCGGCGGCACCAGGGGCCCGGCGGCCAGCCGTGTGGTGCGATCCCGCGCCGCCGCGTCCGCGTCCGGTGCGGGCCGCGGGATCACATACGTCTCGGCGCCGTCCCCGGCATCCGCCCCCGCCGCCTCACGCACGCCGCCCGTGGCCGCCTGCGCGCCCCGCTCCTTGGCCAGCGGCGGTACGGCGTCCAGCTGCGCCTCGGTCAGCCCCGCGCGGAGGGCGCGGGCCTCCGAGAGCAGCGCCACCGCGTCATCGGGCCGGTCCTCCGGAGAACGGGCCGCGGCACGGGCGACCAGCCCGTCCAGCGCCGCCGCCATGCCGGGGACCGCACCCGAGGGCAGCGGCATGTCCCTGTTGAGGTGCTGGTAGAGCACCTGAGCGGGCGTCCCGCCCGAATGCGGCTTGGCGCCGGTCAGCATCTCGTAGAGCATCACGCCGCACGCGTACAGATCCGTCCGCGTATCCGCCATGCCCTCCTCGATCTGCTCCGGCGCCAGATAGGAGACAGTGCCCAGAATCGAGTCGGTCGTCGCCGACGTCTGACTGTCCACGGCCCGCACGAGCCCGAAGTCGGCGACCTTCACCCGGCCGTCGTCCCCTATGAGGACGTTCTCCGGCTTCACGTCCCGGTGCACGAGGCCCGCCCGGTGGGCGGCACCCAGCGCCGCCAGCACCGGCTCCAGGATGTCCAGCGCGGCGCGCGGCTGGAGCGCTCCCCGGTCCCGCAGCACGTCGCGCAGGGTGCACCCGGACACGTACTCCATCGCCAGGTACACGTACGTACCGTCCGTGCCCTGGTCGAACACCCCCACCACGTTCTGGTGCGCCAGCCGCGCGGCGGACTTGGCCTCCCGGATGAAACGCGTCACGAACGTCTCGTCCGTGGACAACGACGTGTGCATCACCTTCAGGGCCAGCACGCGGTCCAGGCGGGTGTCCAGCGCGCGGTAGACCGTCGCCATACCGCCGACGGCCACCCGCGCGTCGATGCGGTACCGGCCATCGAGAACCTGACCGACCAGGGGGTCCTTGAGGGTGGTGTCCATTGCGCAGAGTGTACGAGGGCGCTCCGGCTCCCCCAGCCTCCGGCCGGGGGTACCCCCATGCGTTTCCCGCACCTGTAGCTTTCCGGTCCTTTGAGCCCTCTTGCTCGATGAGCGGGCGCCAATGGTTCAGATGTGGCGTTCAGGGAACATGGGGCGTGCAAATGTAGGGAGACGGGGGCTTCTAGGGGGGCGGAGCCCCCCACGACGGCGCCGCACCCGAAGTGCAAACCGACTGGGAGAGGGTCTACGAGCGCGGGCACAGCGCCGGCTCAGCAGCCAAAAGCAGGTCGCTCAGGGTCCAGCGAAGCGCGCCCCTCCGCAGGAGAGGAGGGCTCGGCGAAGTGGCGCCGCGGAATGCGTCCGGCGCGGAACGCCAGCCGTCCCGCCTGCACCGCCCGCCGCATGCCCTCGGCCATGAGCACCGGCTCCTGGGCCCGCGTCACCGCGGACGCCAGCATCACGGCCGAGCACCCCAGTTCCATGGCCAGGGCCGCGTCCGAGGCGGTGCCGGCGCCGGCGTCCAGTACGACCGGGACGCCGGCCCGTTCGGTGATCAGCTGGAAGTTGTGCGGGTTGCGGATGCCGAGCCCTGAACCGATGGGCGAGCCCAGCGGCATGATCGCGGCGCAGCCCACATCCTCCAGCTTGCGCGCGAGGATCGGGTCGTCGTTGGTGTAGGGCAGCACCGTGAAGCCGTCGTCCACCAGGGTTTCGGCGGCGTCCAGCAGTTCGACGGGGTCCGGCAGCAGGGTGCGTTCGTCTGCGATGACCTCCAGCTTCACCCAGTCCGTGCCCAGCGCTTCGCGGGCCAGCCGGGCGGTGAGCACCGCTTCGCCGGCGGTGTAGCAGCCGGCGGTGTTCGGCAGAACCCGGATGCCGTGTTTGTTCAGCAGCGTGAGGACGGAGCCGTGTACGTCCGGATCGAGGCGGCGCATGGCGACGGTGGTCAGTTCGGTGCCGGAGGCGAGCAGGGCCCGCTCCAGGATCTCCAGGCTGGGGGCGCCGCCGGTGCCCATGATCAGCCGGGCGGTGAAAGTGGTGTCGCCAATGGTCAGCGGATCGTCGGCCATCGTTGTTCAGCCTCCCTGGACTGCGGTGAGAACTTCCACGCGGTCGCCTTCGCCGAGGCGGGTCGCGGCCCACTGTCCGCGGGGGACGACGTCTTCGTTGACGGCTGCCGCGACGCCTGAGGGCGCCGTGGTGAAGGTGGCCACGAGCTGGTCGAGGGTGAGGCCGGCCGGGAGGGCGCGGGCCCGGCCGTTGACGGTGACGGTCATGTGCGCTGTCGCTGCTGAGGAGGTCATACGGGCTGCTCCTGTGGGTGTGAGAAGCGCTGCGGGGTGAAGGGGCGCGCCTGTTCGGGCAGCTGACCGGAGGTCAGCAGCTCGGCCATGATGTCGCCGGTGACGGGGGTGAGCAGCACGCCGTTGCGGTAGTGGCCGGTGGCCAGATGGAGGCCGGGCAGTGCGGTGGGGCCGAGGAGCGGCGCGTTGTCGGGGGAGGCGGGCCGCAGTCCGGCGCAGGTCTCGGCCAGCGGCAGTTCGGTGATGCCGGGCACCAGTTCGTGCGCGTCCCGCAGCAGCTCGTAGACGCCGCCCGCGGTCACGGTGGTGTCCCAGCCCAGTTCCTCGCTGGTGGCGCCGACGACCAGCTCGCCGTCCTCGCGCGGCACCAGGTAGAGCGCCCCGCCGCGGACCACGGCCCGGACCGTACGGTCCAGAAACGGGGGCGGGGCGGGGTGTGGACCGGCCGGACCGGACGAACCGCCCGCGCCGGCCGGCCCGGCGTGCCTGCCCGGCATCCGGAGGCGCAGGACCTGTCCTTTGACGGGGCGTACCGGTGGCAGCACCTCGGGGGGCACGCCCGCCAGCTGTCCGCTGCGCGAGCCCAGCGCGAGGACGGTCTGCCCGGCCGGGAGTTCGGTGCCGTCCTCCAGTTCGACTCCGGTCGCCCGGTCTCCCGAGGTGAGCAGCCGTACGGCTCGCGCGCGCCGGAAGGCGACTCCCGCCCGCTCACAGGCGAGCAGCAGCGCCGAGACGAGCCGGCGCGGGTCGATCTGGTGGTCGCCGTCCACGCGGGCGCCGCCGCGCACGGCGGGGGAGAGCAGCGGCTCCAGGCGGCGGCATTCGCGCCCGGTCAGCCACTGGGCGTCCAGGCCGCACCGCTGCTGGAGGGCGTGCAGTTCGCGCAGGTGGGCGCGGTCGTCGGCGTCCAGCGCGACGGCGAGGGTGCCGCATGCGCGGTATCCGGTCGGCAGCCCGGCGGCCTCCTCCAGTTCGGCCACGAAGTCCGGGTAGCGGGCGGCGGAGGCCAGGTTCAGGGCCAGCAGCGTCTCCTCGCCGTAGTGCAGCTCGGTGACGGCGGCGAGCATGCCGGCGGCCACCCGCGCGGCCCCGCCCCCGGGTTCGGGATCGACGACGGTGACCCGCAGCCCGCGCCGGGCCGTGCGCCAGGCGGTGACGAGCCCGATGACGCCGCCGCCGAGGACCGCCACATCGGCCGGGCCGCCGCCCGGCCCGGCGCGGGTGCCGGATGCTGTGTCCGGTGACGCCGCGTTCCGGGACGCCGGTGCACGTGAGGCCGGTGCGTGCGATGTCGTGGCACGCGAGGTCGTGGCACGCATGGGGATGCCGCTGCTCCCTTCGCCGGAATGACCCGGATCAGGTTCGGACGGTCGGAGGCCGCCGCAGCCTCCCTCTCAGCCCGGTGCGCCGGGCTCCCGCGTATTGCCGGATGTGCGGGCCCAGCCTACTGCCGTGCTCCGCGCCCCGTTAAGGGGAGTTACGGGTTCCGCGAACGGGCCTGCCGGGAGCCCTGCCGGCTTCGGTAAGGGCCCTGGCGCAAGCCCGCCTTCGGCCGAGTGGCCCGTGAGCGCAGCGGCATACAGTGACGAGGTGGACGAGGTGAGCGAAAGCCAAGAGCAGCAGGCCAGGATGAGTGGAAGTCAGGGACGACCGGACGGGGCGGGCGACAGCCGGGAGCAGCGGGCCGTGATCGTCGGCGCCGGGATCGCGGGTGTGCAGACCGCCGTACAGCTGCGCGAGCACGGCTGGCCGGGGCCGGTGCGGATCGTGGGTGCCGAGCCGCACCTCCCGTACGACAGGCCGCCGCTGTCCAAGGCCGTCCTGCTCGGCAAGGGCGAGGAGGCCGAGATCCCGCTCCTGGAGATCGACTTCGAGGCGCTGGGCATCGAACTGGAGCTGGGCAGGACCGTCACCGGACTGCGCCCCGCCGAGCGGCTGCTGGAGACCGACGCGGGCCCCGTCCACTACGACCGTCTCGTGCTGGCCACCGGGGCCGAGCCCCTGACGCTCCCCGGTAGCGAGGGCGCCCCCGGCGTGCACCTGCTGCGCACCCTGGACGACGCGCGCCGGCTGCGGCCCGTACTGGCGGCGCGCGGCGAGATCGTCGTGGTCGGGGCCGGCTGGATCGGCGCCGAGTTCGCCACGGCGGCGCGCGAGCGCGGCTGTGCCGTCACCGTCGTGGAGGCGGCGGACGGGCCGCTGCCCGGCGCGCTGCCCGCCGAGGTGTCCGCGCCGATGCGCGCCTGGTACGAGGAGGCGGGCGTGACGCTGCGCACCGGCGCCCGGGTGGCCTCCGTCGGACGGGGCGAGGCCGTCCTGGCCGACGGGACGCGGCTGCCCGCCGACGCGGTCGTGGTCGGCATCGGCGCCAGGCCCGCCACCGGCTGGATGGCGGGCTCGGGCATCACGCTGGACGACGGCGGAGCCGTGCTCGCCGACACCCACCTGCGCACCTCCGTGCCGGGCGTGTACGCCGTGGGCGACTGCGCCTCCTTCCCCTCAGCGCGCTACGGCCGGCGCCTGCTGGTCCACCACTGGGACAACGCGCTCCAGGGGCCGCGCACGGTCGCCGCGAACCTGGTGGCCGAGGGCCACGCCGACGGCGCGGCCGAGAGCGTCGCCTACGATCCGGTGCCCTACTTCTGGTCCGAGCAGTTCGGCCGCTTCGTGCAGTACGTCGGACACCACGGCCCAGGCGATGAGCTGGTGTGGCGCGGCAACCCCGAGGACACCGCCTGGTCGGTGTGCTGGCTGCGCGAGGACCGCCCCGTCGCCCTGCTGGCGGTGGGCAGGCCGCGCGATCTGGCGCAGGCGCGCAAGCTGGTCCAGCAGGGCACGCGGGTGGACAAGGCCCTGGTGACGGACTCCTCCATCGCCCTGAAGAGGGCGGCGCGCTAGTGGCTGTCGGCGCGGGATGGCACTCTGGAACCCGTGACCGAGATTGACGCAAAGATCGATGCTCTCGTCCCCGCCTGGCTCACGCTTCCCGACGCGGCCGAGAAGCTCGGCGTGGAAGTGACCCGAGTCCGGCAGCTCGTGAAGGAAGGCCAGCTCCTCGCGGTGCGGCGCACAGCCGACTCGGGGAACAGGGTGCTCCAGGTGCCTGCCGCCTTCATCGGTGAGGGCAGGATCGTGAAGGGCCTGGCCGGCACCATCACGCTCCTGAAGGACGACGGGTTCAGCGACGAAGAGATGCTGGAGTGGCTGTTCACCGAGGACGAGACCCTGCCGGGCTCGCCCGTCATGGCCCTGCGGGAGAACCGGGGCACGGAAGTGAAGCGCCGGGCCCAGGCCCTCGCCGTCTGAGCGCCCGCGCCCCGGCCCGCCGGGCGGCGGGGCCGTCGGGCCCCGCCGCCCCCGCACACGAGCAGCAGCACAAGCACCACCACACCGCACATCCACCGGGTGCGTGGGCCGCGCGGCCCACGCACCCCCGCCTGGGGGAGCACACATCATGTCCAGCGGCACGTCCGGTCCGCCCGGCACCGCCCGTGAGCGGCTCGCCGCCGCGCGGCTGTACCTGTGCACCGACGCACGCAAGGAGCAGGGCGACCTGCCCGAGTTCCTCGACGCCGTACTGGCCGGCGGTGTGGACATCGTCCAGCTGCGGGACAAGGGCATGGAGGCGGCCGAGGAACTGGAGCACCTCGCCGTCCTCGCCGAGGCGTGCCGCAGACACGGCGCGCTCCTGGCGGTCAACGACCGCGCCGATGTGGCACACGCCGCCGCCTCCGATGTCCTGCACCTGGGCCAGGGCGACCTGCCCGTGCCCGCGGCCCGCGCCCTGCTGGGCGCGGACGTGCTCGTCGGCCGCTCCACGCACGCGGCGGCCGAGGCGGACGCGGCGCTGCGCGAGCCCGGCGTCGACTACTTCTGCACCGGCCCGTGCTGGCCGACGCCCACCAAGCCGGGCCGCCCCGCACCGGGGCTGGATCTGGTCCGTCACACCGCGTCACGCACCCAGGGTGATCCGTCCGCCCGCCCCTGGTTCGCGATCGGCGGGATCGACGCGGGCAATCTGGACGAGGTGCTGGACGCGGGCGCCCGCAGGGTGGTCGTGGTCCGCGCCCTCACCGGGGCCGACGACCCGGGCGCCGCGGCGGCCGGGCTGGCGAAGCGGTTGCGCGAGGCGGCGGGGGAGACCGGGTAGGACGGGCGGGCCCGGGGCACGTCCGGAGGGGATCCGGTGAAGTCCGGGACGGCCCGGACGAAGCTGAAACGGCCCGGAAAAGGCGCGCAGGGGACCCGGGAAGGCTCTCCCGTAACACGGCGTGGCCGCGCTGTCCACGGGGTGGACATCGGCCATCCAGGAAACGGACAGATCCGCCCTTAATATCCCTGTGTTGAGCCACCTTGCAGGCCAGGCCGCTAGCCTTCAGATATGGCCATCGGTATCTCAGCTCCCAGGACAGACCGTCCGCCGACCGTGCGCGAGCTGCTCGCGAGCGGAGAGCAGTCCTTCTCCTTCGAGTTCTTCGCGCCGAAGACCGAAAAGGGAGAGCGGACCCTGTGGGACGCGCTGCGCCGGATCGAAGCGGTCTCGCCGACATTCGTGTCGGTGACCTATGGCGCGGGCGGCTCCTCTCGTGAGGGCACCGTACGCAACACCGAGCGCATCGCCACCGAGACCACGCTGACTCCCGTGGCGCACCTCACCGCCGTGAACCACTCGCGGGCCGAGCTGCGCAACGTCATCGGGCAGTACGCCGACGCGGGGATCCGCAACGTTCTCGCCATCCGCGGCGATCCGCCCGGCGACCCGCTGGGGGAGTGGGTCAAGCACCCGGAGGGGATCAGCTACGCCTCCGAACTCGTCGAGCTGGTCAAGGAGTCGGGGGACTTCTGCGTCGGGGTCGCCGCCTTCCCCGAGATGCACCCCCGCTCGGTGGACTGGGAATCGGACATCCGGCACTTCGTGAACAAGTGCAAGGCCGGCGCGGATTACGCGATCACCCAGATGTTCTTCCAGGCCGAGGACTATCTGCGGCTGCGGGACAGGGCGGTGGCCGCCGGTTGCCAAACGCCCATCATCCCGGAGATCATGCCCGTCACCAACGTGCGGCAGATCGAGCGGTTCGCGCAGCTCAGCAACGCGACCCTGCCGCGGGAGATGGCAGCGCGACTCCAGGCGGTCCAGGACGATCCCGCGGCGGTACGCTCGGTCGGGATTGAATACGCCACGGAGTTGTGTGCGAGGCTGATGGCCGAGGGCGTCCCCGGGCTCCACTTCATTACGCTCAACCACTCCACGGCGACGCTGGAAATCCACCAGAACCTGGGCCTCCGCGAGAGGCACTGAGCCACACTGCCGGCCCGAAGGCGGCGAGCAGCGGGAAGAGGGGCGTAGATGGGCTGGACGGTCCTCTATATCGCGTTCGGCATTGTTGCGCTATGGCTGCTGGGCGAAGTGCTGCTCCAGTACAAGGCCCGGCTCCGCTACCGGCTGCTGGCCTTCGTCGGCTTCCTGGGCGTCGTGGTGGGCGCGGTGATCCCCTCGGTGATCGTGATCGGCATCGGTATCGCCGCCTTCGCCACGGGCCAGACCTATGTGACGCTCTCCTACCGGCGCGGGTTCTCCACCGGCTGGGCGCTCGGCGGACGGCCGGGCTCCAGCCGGCGGCGGCGCCCGTCCGGGGCAGCCCCGAAGGCCGACCCTTCCCTGGAGGTCTCCGACCTCCAGGCCCACGACCCCGGCGCCGCCCCGGTCCCCGACCCGTCCGACGACCACGGCAGCGCCGGATACCAGGCGGAGGGCCAGTACACCCCCGAGCCCCAGGGCTATGGCGCCTCCGCCGTCGAGGAGACCCAGGTCTACGGCATGTCCGCCGTCGAGGAGACCCAGGTCTACGGCATGTCCGCCGTCGAGGAGACCCAGGCGTACGCCTACGCCGACTCCGCCGAGACCCAGGCCCCGTACCAGGACCCGCAGCAGGACTCGTCCTCCTACCAGGACCCGTCCGCCTACCAGGACTCCTCCCAGGGCCCGACTCCCTACGCGGCCGAGGCCGCGCAGCAGTACGCCCAGGCCGAGACCCAGCAGTACGCACCGTACGCCGACCCCTACCTCGGCTACGACCACCAGGGCGAGCCCGCGCCGCCGCCCGCCGGGGCGCAGCAGCAACAGCCGTCCTACGACTACGGATACGGCGACTACGGCAGCGGCGACTACGCCGACAGCGGCCTCGGAACCGGCGGCCTCGGCAGCGCCGGCTACGACGGCGGCGACTACAACAGCGGCGGCGACCCCAACAGCGGTTACGGCGGCGGCGATAACTCCGCCGGCCCCGGCGAGGGCTACGGCGGCTACGGATACCCGGGGCAGGACCAACTCGCCCCGCAGCCCCCGTACTACACCGACCTCCCCGACACCCCGCCCGGCGGCGTGTGGGTCCCCCAGCAGCGCGACACCGACGCGCCGCCGCCCGACGCCGACCAGCAGCCGCCCGGCTCCTACGGCTACCCGGACGAGACGTACCAGCAGTACCCGCAGGGCTACTACAACGACCGCCACGGTACGTACTGACGGCCCGGGAGGGGCTGACGGGACGTCCCGTCAGCACCTCCCGGGCCTCCGCGGGGCGAGGGCGCCGCGACCTCAGATCTCAGCTGGAGCCGCGCCAGTCCGGGTCCTGGAAGAGCCCGGCGGCCATGGCGCCGGTCATCCCCGCGGCAGGCAGCCCGCCGCCGGGATGTGACCAGCCGCCCACCGCGTAAAGGCCCTCCAGAGCCGTCCGGTTGGCGGGGCGCAGGAACGCGCCCCCGGCGCCGGGCAGCGCGGGCGGGGGGACGAGCCCGCCGGGCGCGCCGGTCTCCGCCTCGTTGTCGGCGGGCGTGCGCACCTCGTGCCACAGCAGCCGCCCGACGAGACCGAGCCCGGCCTCGTCGGTCAGGGCCAGCAGCTGTCCGGCCAGCCGCCCGGCCTCCTCCTCGGAGCGCACCGAGCCCACCGGCACCGGAAGCGACAGCACCGCCGACTCGTACCCGCCCGCCGGCCGCAGTGCGGGATCGTCGGGCCGCAGCACGGTCAGCGGCCGGCCGAGGCCCTGCGGGCTGTGCACGACGGTGCGGTGCGGGGTGCCTTCGGGGCGCTCGCCGCGCAGGGCCAGCAGCACGGTGAGCCGGGCCGCCCCCGGAGTGCTCGCCGCCGCCGCGTCCTGGCGGGCCACCGGCCCGCCGCCCGCGACCACCGCGTCCGCCTCGACGAGCTCACCGTCCTCCAGTTCCAGACCGGCCGCCCGGCCGTCCTTCTCGCGCACCCCGGCCACGCCGCTGCCGAAGCGGAAGGCGACCCGGCGCCGCAGGCACCGCTCGTACAGCGCGTCGGCCAGCGCGCGCATGCCGCCGCGCACGTACCAGGTGCCGAAGGCGTCCTCGATGTAGGCCAGCACGGCGGCCTCCGCCGGGGCCTCGGCCGGGTCGAGCCCGTACGCCCAGGAGCAGGCGCCCAGCACGGCCGCCAGCCGAGGGTCGCGCAGCTCGTCGGCCGCCACCTCGGCGAGCGTCGGCGGACGGCGCCGCAGCAGGCCCTTCTTGCGCACCGCCGGGTAGGCACCGGCACGCGAGAGAGCCCCGCGCGAGCCGGGCTCCTCGCGCAGCGGCTCCTCCAGCAGCGGCCGGCGTACGGCCTCCCACGCCTCCCGCCCCCGGGTCAGCACCTGGGCCCACCGCTCGCCCGCGCCCGCGCCGAGCGCCTCGTCGAGCGCGTCGATGACCTTGCCGCGCGAGGCGTTCGGCAGTGTCACGCAGCCGCCGCCGGGGAACGCGCCGGCGGGGAATTCCCCGCCGGGGAAGATGTGGTGCGCGGTGACCGGGACCTCCGTCAACTCCACGAGGTCCTCCAGCCGTTCGCGGCCGGTCTTGACGAACAGGTCCCGGTGGACGGCGGGCAGCCGCAGCAGCCCCGGCCCGGTGTCGAAGGCGAAGCCCTCGCGCTCGTAGCGCCGCAGGGCGCCGCCGTATGTGTCCGTGCGCTCGTGGACGACGACCTCGTGCCCGGCCACAGCCAGCCGGGCCGCCGCCGCCATCGCGCCCATTCCCGCGCCGATCACCGCGATACGTGCCATGAACAGCGACTCTAGCGACCGGCGCCCGGCCCATGGGCACCGGCCGGGCGGTGGGCGTGATGGTGCTCCGTACGGGAACCTACCGCTAGGTACAGCTACTCAGGCCCCCGGATGAGTAGCCGCGCGGATGGGCTCCGACCTGGGCGGACGGCAGAGTTCTCGGCACGGAAGGGGCGTGGCGCCGATACCGCCGGCACGGGGCTGCGGAGCGGTGCGGACGGCCTTTCCGGAAGAGGGGGAAGAGGGGGAACGGGGGAAGTGGAGCCGGGGGCCCGGGCGTTGCGTCCGGGGTCCACGGCACCACCGGGGGAAACAGGGGGATCAGGGGGAACCGGTCAGCCGGTCCTGGAAGACCTGGCCGCTTCGCGGCCGGACGCGCGGGGAACCCCACGCCGCCGCGCGCCCGCCGTGGGTCACCGGGACCGGCCCCGCCCCCCTACCCGCCCCTGGAGCAGCAAGGACAGCGCGCCGTGCACGTCCTCCAGCGAGCGTTCGGGCTGGAACGCCTTCCAGTCCAGGGCCGCCACCAGCACCATCCCCACCAGCGCCGCCGCTGTGAGCTGGATATCGATGTCCTCGCTCAGCTCGCCCTCGGCCACGCCCGCGCGCAGCACGTCCTCCACCACGGCCACGGCCTGCTTGCGCACCACCATCAGCGTGTCGTTCCAGGCGCGGTTGGTGCGCCACAGCTCGGCGACGTACAGCTGGGTGAAGGCCGGGTAGTGATCGATGAACCGCAGCCCGGCGCGGATCATGGCATCCAGCGCGTCCACCCGGGTGCCGCCGCCCCCGGCAACCTGGCCGGCGGCATCGCGCAGGTCGGCGGTGAGCAGTTCGACGCCGTGCCGCAGCAGCTCCTCGAACAGCTCGGTCTTGCTGGTGAAGTTGTAGTACACCGTGCCCTTCGCGACCCCCGCGCGCTCGGCGATCTCCTCCACCGTGGTGGAGGAGAACCCTTGCTCGGCGATGAGGGTGACGGCCGCCTGGAACAGCTTGTCCCGGGTGGCGCCGCGGCTGCGTGAAGGGGTACGGGCACTCGTCATGCGCTCATTCTCCCCTCGCGGCGGGGCCGGGGTTCACAGCGAGATCTCCGGGCGCAGCCGGTCCAGCGTCCACACCTGCTTGCGGCGCGCGGTGACCGCCGTCAGGGCCAGGGCGCCCACCGTGAACGCGGCCAGCACCGCGCACGCCCGCCACACCGGCCACAGTTCCCCTCCGGTGATCAGGTGCCGCAGCCCTTCGACGACGTAGCTCATCGGCAGGAACGGGTGCAGTGCGTTGAAGAACCCGGGGCTGGTCTGGATCGGGTACGTGCCGCCGGCCGAGGTCAGCTGGAGCATCAGCATGGCCAGTACGAGGATCCGCCCGGCGGGCCCGAAGCGGGCGTTGAGGAACTGCACGATGCTGGTGAAGCACGCCGTGACCAGCAGCAGGAAGCCCACCGTGCCCGCGCCGCGCGCCATCTCCAGGCCCAGCCCCCAGTGCAGCACGCTCATCAGCGCGGCCACCTGGGCGACCCCGATCGCGGCCACCGGAAGCCAGCCCGCCAGCGCGATCCGCCAGGAGGGCGCACCGGCCGCCAGCGCCCGCCTGTTGAGCGGCTGGAGCAGCATGTACGCGATCATCGCGCCGACCCAGAGCGAGAGCGGAATGAAGTACGGGGCGAATCCGGTGCCGTAGTTGGGCGCGGTGTGGGCCTTTCCGGAGTGGAGGCCCACCGGGTCGGCCATCACCCCGGTGCGGTCGGAGCGCTCCTTCTTGCCGTAGTCGGGGATCTGTGCGGCCCCGTCGTGCAGTCCGCCGGCCAGCTTGCCGGAGCCGTCGGCGAGCTTGACCATGCCGCCCTTCAGCGAGCCGGCGCCGTCGGTGAGCTCGCCCAGGCCGGTGTCGAGTTCGGCGGCCCCGCCCTTGGCGGTGCCCAGCCCGGTGTGGAGGGTGCCCGCGCCCTTGGCGACCTGGTGGGCGCCCGTGTTGAGGGTGTTGATCTGGCGCACCGCCTGGTCCATGTCCTGCTGGAGGTGCGGGGCGCGCTTCGCGAGGAGGGTCGCCTTCTTGTCGAGGTCGTCGAGGTGGCCGCCCAACTCGTCGAGGTTCTTGCCGTTCTTGACGAAGCCGTTCACGTCCTTGGCCACCGCGGCGGACCGCTCGGCCGCGTCGGCCGCCTTCTTCAGCTCCGTACAGGAGCCGTCGGCGCCGGGCTCGGCGGACGGCGTCCCGGACGTGGCCGACGGTGCTCCGGGCGAGGCCGAGGGAGCGGCGCCCTGGGGCGAGGTGCCGGACGGGCCTGCCGGGGACGGTGTGCCCTTGCCGCCCGACGGGGCGCCCTTGCCGCAGCGTGCCTCGTACACCGTCGAGAGGGCGTTGGCCGCCTCCCGGGAGTCGGTCTGCGCCCGCTGGGCGGCGCCGGGCAGCTTGTTCAGGTTCTCCTTGAGGGTCTTGCTCGTGCGGGCGACACCGCGTGCGGCCTTGCCGATCTCGCCGCTGTGCTCCCTGAGGAAGGGCCGGACGTCGTCGGCGGCGCCGTTGACCTTGTCGGCCAGCTTCTGGGTGCCCTTGGCGACCTTCCCCGAGCCCTTCTTGAGGGAGCCGGCGCCCTTGTAGAGCTGTGCGGTGCCGGTCTTGAGGCTGCCGCTGCCCTCCTCCGCGTCGCCGAGGCCGCTCTTCAGCTTGCCCGCGCCCTTCTCGGCCTTGCCGATGCCGTCGCCCAAGTCGTCGGCGCCCTTGGCGGCCTCGGCCGTTTTGCCGTGCAGTGTCGAGAAGTTGAGGTAGATGTTGTCGTAGAAGCCCCGCGAGACCTTGCTGGAGGCGGCGGCCCGCACCTCGGAGAAGACGCTGCGGGATATCTGCCCGACGATGTAGTTGTTGGCGTCGTTGGCCCGCACCTTCAGCGCGCCCGTCTCGGGGGAGTCGCCGGAGCTGGAGGAGACCCGCTCGCTGAAGTCGCCGGGCACGGTCAGCGACAGGTAGTAGCGCCCGTCCTCGACGCCCTCGCGCGCGTCGGCGGCGCTCGTCTCGTGCCAGTCGAAGGAGTCGCTGTCGTGCAGCCCCCGCACGATGGAGTCCCCGGCGGCCACCTTCTCGCCCTTGACGGTGGCGCCCTGGTCGTCGTTCACCAGCGCGACCGGGATCTTGTCGAGGCGGTCGTAGGGGTCCCAGAAGGACCACAGGTACAGCGCCCCGTACAGCAGCGGCAGCAGCAGCATCGCGGCCATCGCCGCGCGCGGCAGCCGCCCCCTGCCGAACCGCTTCAGCTCAAGCGCGGCTAGCCTCGGCGAGCGCATCGGCCGCCCCTCCCTTTCCGTTCGCGTCGTCCCGGCCGTCCCCGTCCCCGTCTCGGGCGGACCGGTCCTCGTGCTCCTGGCCGCTGTCGGTGTTGCCGTCGCCCTCGTCGCTCCTGGTGGCGTGCGTACGGACCAGCACGGCGCCCAGGTCCTCGGGCGGCGGCTCGCTGCACACCGCCAGCACGGTCGTCCCGGCGTCCGCGAGTGCGCGCAGCCGTCTCCAGGCCGCGGCGCTCTCCTCGTCCGACAGCTTCAGGTCCAGGTCGTCCACGGCCAGCAGGCGCGGCTCGCCCAGCAGCGCGAGCGCCAGCGAGAGCCGCAGCGCGGCCGGGCGCTCCAGCTCCCGTACCGGCGTGCGCCCGCCTCTGGGCAGGGTGTCCAGGTCGAGGCCCGCCGCCTCCAGCGCGGCCTCCAGGCGGGCCCGGCTCGCGGCGGCGCGTTCGGCGCGCGGGCGCAGCAAGGTGCGTACCGGGCTGCCGAACCGGCGCTGGAGCAGGACGCGTTCGCGCAGCTGCTCGGTGACGGTCAGCGCGGGATCCAGGTCGTTGACGCCGGGGACGGGGCCCAGGGCGCTGATGCGGCGTACGGCCGACAGACGCTTGGGCAGCGGGTGTCCGGCGACCTTCGCCCGGCCCTCGCTCGCCTTCATCCGGCCGGTGAGCGAGAGCAGCAGGCAGGTGCGCCCGGAGCCGGAGGGCCCCGCCAGCGCGATGAGCGAGCCGGGTTCGGCGGCGAAGGTGATGCCGCCGAACACGGGTCCGCGCGGCCCCTGAAGTCCGAAGTTCTCCGCCGAGACGGCGGCTCCCCACGCCTGTGGCACGTCCCCTCCCTCTCTCTTTGGACTGACCGGTCAGTCCAAAGTATGCAGCACGCCGCGCCACCCGGGTCAAGCGGCCCCCGCCGGGTGCCCGCCGGCGCGGGGTTTGTGCAGGTCAGAGCCGATTGTCAGTGGCATGCATCACGATGTGCGCGTACAGCCGGTTCTTCTGAACCGGCAACCGCCGACGGGAGGTTGATTCACGTGATGCGACCTTCTCGGGGAGCGCACCCGGCGCCCCCGCAGCCGACCCAGCCGTCCGCCAGCCGTACCGACCAGGTGCACGACATCCACCCCGTGCTCCGCAGAGCCACCGCGCCGCCCGCGGCCCTCGACCTCCTCGCCCAGGCCCAGCACGGTCTGGACGAGGCACAGGCCATGGAGACCGCCAACGAGCGCTACGCCACCGCCCACCTCGCGGCCCTGCGCACCGCCGCCGCCGTCCTCGCCGTCCGCGCCGGGCCGGGGGCGGCGGGGGCAGCGGGGACGGCACCCGCCCGCGGGCGCGGCACTCCTCCCCGTGGCCCCCGCCGCCCTCGTCGCCCCGGCATCCGCAGCGCCTGGGACGTGCTGCCCGAGGTCGCGCCCGAACTGGCCGAATGGAGCGCGCTGTTCGCCTCCGGGGCCCAGCGCAGGGCCCGCGCGGAAGCGGGCATCAAAGGGGCCGCCGACTGGCGCGCTGCCGACGACCTCGTCCGGGACGCGGGGATGTTCCTGCGCTTGGCCGAGCGCATGCTCATCACCCAGCCCGCACTCCCACGGCCCCGCGTCGCCCCCGGCGACGAGCAGCACACCCGGCACCCGCCCCCGGGGCGCCGCGCGGGATGAGCGCGCGGCCCGGGCCCCGTCCGGACCGCGCCCGGTCCGTCCGAGCGTGCGTGCGCGGGAGCCCGGGCGGGGCGTGTGGCGCGGGTGGCCCGCGCCCACCGGGCGGCCCGGGCGGGGCCCGAGGCAATAGGGTGGGAGTGCCCGTCACAGAGCCGAGGAGCAGCCGCATGTCCCGCCCCAGCGCAACCCTCCGTACAGCCGTGGTCTGGGACGTCCTGCGAGGTGCCCTCGATCGGCGCGTCAAGCTGTCGGACCGCGCCGAGCTGGACGTCCTCGACACCGGCGGCGGCACCGGCAACTTCGCCGTGCCCGTGGCCCGCCTCGGTCACCGCGTCACCGTCGTCGATCCCAGCCCCAACGCGCTGTTCGCGCTGGAGCGGCGCGCGGCCGAGGCCGGCGTGGCCGACCGGGTGCGCGGCGTGCAGGGTGACGCCCACGGCCTCTTCGACGTCGCCGAGCGCGGCGCCTTCGACGCCGTCTTGTGCCACGGCGTCCTGGAGTACGTCGACGACCCGGCCGACGGTCTGCGCAACGCAGTCGCGGCCCTGCGCCCCGACGGCGGCACGCTCAGCGTCCTGGCCTCCGGGCTCGGTGGAGCCGTGCTCGCGCGGGCGCTTGCCGGGCACTTCACCGAGGCCCGCCAGGCCCTCACCTCGGCCGACGGCCGGTGGGGCGAAGGCGATCCGATGCCCCGCCGCTTCACCCCTGAACAGCTCACGGCCCTGGTCATCGCCACCGGCCTGGAGGTCGTCTCCGTCCACGGCGTACGGATCTTCGCCGACCTCGTTCCCGGCGCCCTCGTGGACACCGGGACGGACGCCCAGGAGGCCCTCACCAGGCTGGAGGCCGCCGCCGCCGAGCTGCCCGACTTCCAGTCCGTCGCCGGTCAGCTCCATGTCCTAGCCGAGGTCCGGCCCCCGGCCGCCGGGGGCCGGACGGCCTGACCGCCACTCCCCGGGGCAGTTCCGGCTGCTCTCGGCCCGCCCGATCATCAGCTACGCGCCGTATGATCGAGGGACACCGTCCGGCATGGCGGAAAGGTGGCGAGGGAATGTACGGAACACGTCGCTCGGCGCCACCGCCCGGCATGTCGGGCTTGGTAGGAGGAATTGGCGTAGAGGGCGGGTTTCACGGGGGCGATTCCCTGCCTATCCTTGAAGAGTCGCATCCGGTCGCCCCCGCGACCGACGAGTAGGAGGACTCCGTGCCGCTCTCTGAGCACGAGCAGCGCATGCTCGAGCAGATGGAGCGAGCGCTGTACGCCGAAGATCCCAAGTTCGCGACAGCGCTCGAAGGAAGTGAGCTGCGACGGTACACCCGCAGGCGGGTCTATCAAGCGGTCGCGGGCTTTCTGGTGGGTATCGCGCTCCTCATGGCCGGAATGGTCGCCAAGCAGATCTGGGTCAGCGTCGTCGGCTTCCTCGTGATGCTCGGATGCGCTGTGCTCGCGGTGACCGGCTGGCGGAAGGCCCCGAAAGCGGGCGAGCAGCAGGGCGAGGGCCAGGCGGCCCAGGGCGGTGCCGGGACCGGTGCCTCGGGCGGTGCCAGGAGGCAGTCCGGTGGACGGCAGCAGTCCAGGGGACGCCGGTCGATGATGAACCGCATCGAGGAGCGGTGGCAGCGCCGCCGCGATGAGGGCCAGCACTGACCCGTACGTACGTACCTCGCGCGCTGATCCCTCTCTCCACCACGTGGCCCCCACCGGGGGCCACACCCATGTGCGGCCCTTTTCCTCTCCCGCCACATTCCCTGCGCCCCGCCGCCCCCTTCTCCGCCGGGACGGTGCTCGGCACCGCCCGGTCTCAGCGCCGTCTCACCTTCCCGCCGCCGCAGCGGGAAGGTGACAGCGAGGGGCTACTTCGCGAGGCGGGGTTTGCGGACGCCGGGCCACCGGGCCCGCACCGCACCGAGCCGGCGGGACGCCACCCCCAGGTACCGGGCCGTGGACGGCGGCAGCACGAGCGCGCGCAGGCGGATCCCCCGTGGTGCGGCCTCCCGCAGCCCGCTCCGTACGCGGCGGACCGCGTCGGCGAGGTCGGCGCCCGGTGAAACCCGCGGCTCCGCCGCGTACAGCACCTGCTCGACCGCGAGGGCGAGCCCCCGCGCCGCCTCGGCCGCCTCGGGGCTCAGCCGGCCGATGCGGGCCAGCCGTTCGGCGGCCGTGCGCGGGGTCGCGGAGGGTTCGGGGACGACGCCGTAGTCCCAGCCGGTGTCGATCAGCTCGTGCCAGGCGTCCAGTACGCCGGTCACCGCCGCTTCGGAGCCGTCGGGGCTGTCAGGGGCGCGGGGGCGCAGTCGGCGGGACCGTGTGCGTACCCGCAGCAGCAGCGGCAGCAGGGGCACCCCCAGCACCACCAGTGCCGCCGCCGCGATGGCCGCGATCGTTCCCACGGGTGGCCCGTCGCCGCCCTTTCCGGAGCCGGCGCCCGGGGCCGGGGCGCCGCAGTCGGGGTCGGCGCGCTTGTCCTCGGCGGAGCAGGTGGCCGAGGGGGAGGTGCTCGGGGTGGGGGAGGCTGTCCGGCCCCGGTCGGGGAGGCGCTCGGCGGGGTTCTCGTCGGTGTCGGGGGAGTCGGGCTGGGCGTACGAGGGGGTGGTGCCCCGCGTGGGGGTGGGCTCGAAACGGGTCCAGCCCACGCCTTCGAAGTACAGCTCGGGCCAGGCGTGCGCGTCCTGGAGCCCGACTTCCATCGTGCCGTCGCCGCGCGCGGTCCCGGGGGTGAAGCCGACCGCGACGCGCGCCGGGATGCCCAGGGTGCGGGCCATCGAGGCCATGGCGAAGGAGAAGTGGATGCAAAACCCCTCCTTCGTCTCCAGGAACTTTGCGATCGCGGCCGTGCCGCTGCCCGCCTGTACCTGGGTGTCGTAGGTGAAGCCGCCCTTTTCCGCGAACCAGTCCTGGAGCAGTACGGCGCGCTCGTAGTCGTTCTCGGCGCCGCTGGTGACCTTGCGGGCTGTCGCGTTCACCACGTCCGGCAGCGAGGCGGGGACCTTGGTGTACTCCCGCTTGAGGCCGGGCGGGGGCGCGGGGGCGTTGCGGAGCTGGTCGGCGGTGGGCCGGACGAGCAGGCTGTCCACGTCGTAGCGGGCGCCGCGCGTGGTCTGGCCCTGGTAGCCGACCAGGGTGCGGCCCTCCGGCTCGAAGCGCCACTTTCCTTTGATGCGCACCTTGTCGGCGGGGTAGGGCATGGGCAGCCAGTCCTGCGAGTACCAGTCGCTCGCCTGGATGGCGCTGCGGATCTTCGTCGTCCGCACGCCGGGTGCCAGCCCCGCCGGGGTGGGCATCGGATCGGGGGGCGCCACGATGCGCCGCTCGGAGGGCTTCCACGCGGAGCCGTCGAACTTGTCCAGCGCGACGATGCGCATGTACAGCTCTTGGGTGTCCTCGACGTTCGTCTCGTAGGTGAGGGCCGTGCGGTTCTCCGGCTGGTTGAGGCTGTCCTGGAGCGCCACGAGCGGGTTGACGGCCGAGACCGTGCCCCCGCCCTCGGCCCGGCGCCCCCCGTTGCCGCCCGCCGCATCCAGCAGGCCGCCGCTGAGGGAGGGCAGCGCAGCGGGCACCACCAGGGAGATCCCCAGCGCCAGCGCGCCGATGCGCCGCCCCGTGCGCACGGGGGCGATGGCGGTGCCGCCGACCGCGCCGGGCTGGTGCGGGGCGGAGCCGGGGCGGGACCGGTCGGCGAATACGCGCCCCCACTGGGACAGCCGCTCGCGCCCCTCCGCCAGCAGGAGCAGCAGATAGCCGCCCGCGGCGCACAGGAACCACAGCCAGCGGGCGCCGCCCTGGGAGAGCCCGGCGGCGACCGAGTACAGGGCCAGCAGCGGCAGCCCGGCCGGTGCCGCGCTGCGGAAGGTGACCGCGAGCACATCGACCAGCAGCCCGATGACCAGCACTCCGCCGACCAGCAACAGCCGGATCCCGTCGGTGACCGGCGCCGGTATGGCGAACCGGCTCACATCCTGGGCGCCCTGCGCCAGCAGCGTCCCGAAGTGCTGGAAGACCTCCGGCGTCGGGAGGAAGGCCGCCGGCGCGACGTCCCGGGCGAAGACGGCGGTGAGCAGCAGCAGCGAGGCGAGGAACTGGAGCAGTACCGTCACTGGCCGGGGGAGCGGTACGCGGCGTGCGGCGGCGCCCACCCCGGACTGCGCCCCCACCAGGAGGGCGGCCTGGAGCAGCCAGGTGGCCGGGTTCACCAGCGGCAGCAGCGCGCAGGCCGCGGCGACCGTCGCCAGCGCCGCGCAGAAGGCGAGCCGTCCTCGTCCGCTCATCGCTCCCCGTCCCCGCCGCTCATCGCGCCCCGCCTCTGCTGCCGCCGCTGCCGCTCATCGTTCGCCGTTTCCGCTGCGGCTGCTGCCGTCGCCGCTGCCGCTCGTCGTGACGCCGCCGCTTCCGTTCATCGCTCCCCGCCCCGCAAGGTGTCGTCCGCCGCGCGCCACAGCGTGGCGAGCGGCACGCCGGGGCCGCCCGGCAGCGCGGTCCATCCGGCCTCGCGCAGGCTGCGCAGCGCGGCCTCCTGCTCCGGCGGCTCCGGAGGCACCGGCTCCCCCGGATACCCGTGCTGCCCCGGTTGCCCGTGCTCTCCCGGCTGTCCGGCGGACGTTGCCATGCCCTGGCTCTCGGCCGCCGGGGCCGCCGGGAAGGGAGCGTGCACCGGGGCGGCGGGTGCCGGGACGGCGTGGAAGGCCACGGCGCGGTGTGAGCGCTGCCGCATACGGCCCACCGTGAGCGCCTGTTCCTCATCGAGCGTGCCGAGGAACGCCACCAGCAGCCCCTCGGTGCCCGCCGTGCCGCCGCGCAGCGCGTGGAAGGCGCCGGCGAGGTGGGGTTCGGCGGAGTGTCCGACGACGGCGAGCGTGTCGAGGAGCAGTCCGGCCATGTCGGAGGAGTCGGCGACGAAGCCGCCGTTCTCGGCGCCCGGCACCATGGCGCCGGTGTCGGTCACCAGCCGTACGGAATAGCCGCGCTCCAGCAGGTGCAGACAGACCGAGGCGGCCCCGGCGACCGCCCACTCGAACGGGGAGTCGGGCCCGGAGCCGGTGTATCCGGCCTGGCGGGTGTCCAACAAGACGGTGCAGCGGGCCTGTTGGGGCTGCTCCTCGCGGCGCACCATCAGCTCGCCGTAGCGCGCGGTCGAACGCCAGTGGACGCGGCGCAGATCGTCGCCGTGCCGGTAACCGCGCGGGATCACATCGTCGTCACCGGCCAGCGCCAGCGACCGCTGCCGGCCCTCCCCGTAGCCGCTGGTCTCGCCCGACAGCCGGGTGGGCGGCAGCGGCTCGACGGGCGGTACGACGGTGAGCGTGTCGAACGTGCTGAAGGAGCGCGTCAGCTCGCACATCCCGAACGGGTCCGTCAGCCGGAGCTGGAGCGGCCCGAGCGGGTAGAGCCCGCGCAGGTCCGAGCGCACCCGGTAGGAGACCTCGCGGCGACCCCCGGGCTCGATCCTGTCCAGCACGAAGCGGGGGCGGGGCCCCAGCACGTAGGGCACGCGGTCCTGGAGCATGAGCAGCCCGGTGGGCAGCCGCGAGACGTTGTCCACCCGCAGGTGTACGCGGGCCTCCGAGCGGGCCGGAACCCGCGAGGGCGACAGCCGCCGGGAGCCCGCGACCCGGTGGCGGGTGCGGTGCAGCACCAGGACGCACACCAGCGGCAGGACCGCCAGCAGCATGCCGACCCGCAGCAGTTCCTGCTGGCCCAGCGCGTAGGCGCAGAGCGTGGCGGCCAGCCCGGCGGCCAGGAAGGACCTGCCGCGCGTGGTCAGCCCGCCGAACGCGGTGCGCAGCGAGCCTCGGCTCTCCGTTCCGGCATCCGCGGCCGGGCCGTTGTGGCCGGGGGGCCTGGAGGGGGCGGGGGGAGCGGTGGGGGCGGGGTGGTGGCCGGCCCCGGCGGCCGGGCCGCCGCCCTGGCCCGCGTCCGGTGCGGGCGGTGCGCCGGGAGCCGGTCCGAAGGCCATCAGTAGCCCCGGGGCTGTCCGGTCTGCGGCTGCCCCGGCTGCCCCGGCTGCCCGGGCTGAGGGGACGGCCGGCCCGGCTGGTGCGGCTGTGCGTACGAGCCGCCCGGCACACCCGGCCTGCCCGGCGCCGCCGGGGGCGGGCCCATGGCCGGCACCGGCACGCGCTGCACGATCTCCGCGACGACCTGCTCGGCGGTCCGGCGGTTCAACTGGGCCTGCGCGGTGGGCAGCAGACGGTGCGCCAGCACCGGCACGGCCAGCGCCTGCACATCGTCCGGCAGCGCGAACTCCCGGCCGACCAGTGCCGCCGAAGCCTTCGAGGCGCGCAGCAGATGCAGCGTCGCGCGCGGCGAGGCGCCCAGCCGCAGGTCGGGGTGGGAGCGGGTGGCGGTGACCAGTTCGACGGCGTACCGGCGTACGGCGTCGGAGACATGCACCCCGCGCACCGTGTCGATCAGCTTGACGATGTCGTGGGCGTGCGCCACCGGCTGGAGGTCCTCCAGCGGGGAGGCGCCGCCGTGGACGCCGAGCATTTCCAGCTCGGCGGCCGGGCTGGGGTATCCGATGGAGATCCGCGCCATGAAGCGGTCCCGCTGCGCCTCGGGCAGCGGGTAGGTGCCCTCCATCTCCACCGGATTCTGGGTGGCGACGACCATGAAGGGGCCGGGCAGCTCGTGGGTCTGCCCGTCGATGGAGACCTGCCGCTCCTCCATGGATTCCAGCAGCGCCGACTGCGTCTTGGGCGAGGCGCGGTTGATCTCGTCGCCGATCACGATCTGCGCGAAGACGGCGCCGGGCTTGAACTCGAAGTCCTTGCGCTGCTGGTCGTAGACGCTGACCCCGGTGATGTCGGAGGGCAGCAGGTCGGGAGTGAACTGGATGCGCCGCACCGAGCAGTCGATGGAGCGGGCCAGCGCCTTGGCGAGCATGGTCTTGCCGACGCCGGGCACGTCCTCGATCAGCAGATGGCCCTCCGCCAGAAGGACGGTGAGCGAGAGCCGGACAGCCTCGGGTTTCCCCTCGATCACCGACTCGATGGAGCGGCGTACCTCACCCGCTGTGGTGCTCAGCTCGCTAAGGTTCGCCCGCTCGTCATAGGTCGTCACCGGCCCTCCTCGGCCCCATCCCCGCTGTACGTACCCGCTGTCGCTGTTCCGCTTCCGCGAGTTGTGCTGTGTGTGCTGCCGCGCATTCTTCACGGCGACAGGGCCGTTCGTCACTCTCCCCGGGGCACACCCGGCCCTGCCGGCCCGCGTCCCACGGGCCTGACGGCACGAGGACGCTCGCACGGGGACGTTACGCCGCTCCGCCGCTCCCCGCCGCGCGGACGGGAAGCGGCAGGGAGCGGCGGAGCGCCTGCCCTACGCCGGATCGACTTCCCGCAGCAGACCCGTCGTCACATCGAAGACGAAGCCGCGCACATCGTCCCGGTGCGGGAGGAAGGGCGAGGTGCGTACGCGCGCCATCGACTGGCGCACATCCTGGTCCAGATCCTTGAAGGACTCGACGGCCCAGGACGGCCGCTGGCCCACCTCCAGTTCCAGCTCGTGCCGGAATTCCTCGGTGAGGTTGAGCAGCCCGCAGCCGGTGTGGTGGATGAGCACCACCGAACGGGTGCCGAGGGCGCGCTGGCTGATGGTGAGGGAGCGGATGATGTCGTCGGTGACGACGCCTCCGGCGTTGCGGATGGTGTGACAGTCACCCAGCTCCAGGCCGAGTGCCTCGTGCAGGTCCAAGCGCGCGTCCATGCACGCGACGATGGCGACGTGCCGGACAGGGCGGGCGTCCATGCCCGGGTCGGTGAATTCCTCGGCGTAGCGCTCGTTCGCGGCGACGAGCTGATCGATGACGGCGGTGGCGGAGTCGTCCTGGTCCGGACGGGAGCCGTTCCCGGGCTGGGCGGGCTTCGGCTGAGGTGCGGATATCGACATGTGTACGACGGTAGACGCCCACGAGGTAGAGAGCCTGTTCAGAGATCGGTGAAAACGGTCAGACCGAGCCGATGTGAGGTAACCCACAAGGACTACACGGGCATCCCCCATCCGGCGGACACACCCCTCGTGACCCGGATACCGGCCCCCGCCGTGACGCGTGCCGTGACGCGCCTCCTCCCGTAGTTGACCGAGGGGACGAGTGGACTAAAGTGACGCGAAGTGGGAGGCGCAACTCTCCCCGAGGACCCCCGATTCCCCTCGCGTGCGCGGGCGCGCACGTGCGGCTCGGCCTCCTCCCGCTCCCGGCCCCCCGGCGCCGCATCCCGGCGGCGGCGGGCCACTCCCCTTCGAGCGGGCGGGGACCAAGGAGCATGTGCACCAGTGCCCGCCAGATCTGAGAGGGCACATGACCACCAACGAGCGGCCCATCGGCGAACTCCACAGCCCGGTCATGCTCCGGCGCACCCTGGACCTGCTCGCACCCGCCCTCGCCGAGCCCGGCGCCACCGTTGTCGACTGCACCCTCGGCCTCGGCGGCCACAGTGAGGCCCTGCTGTCCACCTTTCCCGCGGCGCGGCTCATCGGCCTGGACCGCGACCCGGCCGCGCTGGAGCTGGCGGGGGAGCGCCTGGCCCCCTACGGCGACCGCGCCACGCTCGTCCACGCGGTCTACGACGAACTCCCCGAGGTGCTGGAGCGCCTGGCCGTGCCCCGCGTCCAAGGCGTCCTCTTCGACCTCGGCGTCTCCTCCCTCCAGCTCGACGAGGCCGAACGGGGCTTCGCCTACGCGCAGGACGCCCCGCTGGACATGCGCATGGACCAGACCACGGGCCTGAGCGCGGCCGAGGTCCTCAACACCTACGCACCCGGTGACCTGGTGCGCATCCTGCGCGCCTACGGCGAGGAGAAGCAGGCCAAGCGGATCGTCGAGATGGTCGTCAAGGAGCGCGCCAAGGAGCCGTTCAGCAACAGCGCACGGCTGGTCGAGCTGATCCGCGACGCGCTGCCGCAGGCCGCCAAGCGCACCGGCGGCAACCCCGCCAAGCGCACCTTCCAGGCGCTGCGCATCGAGGTCAACGGCGAGCTGGCCGCCTTGGAGCGGGCGCTGCCCGCCGCGCTGGAGGCGATCGCCGTCGGCGGCAGGATGGCCGTCCTCTCCTACCACTCGCTGGAGGACCGGCTGGTCAAACAGGTGTTCGCGACCGGCTCCACCAATTCGGCGCCCCCGGGACTGCCCGTCGTCCCCGAGCAGTACCAGCCCCGGCTGCGGCTGCTGACGCGCGGCGCCGAACTGCCCTCCGACGAGGAGGTCGCCGAGAACCGCCGGGCCGCGCCCGCCCGGCTGCGCGCGGTCCAGCGCATCAGGGAGGCGAGCTGATCCGTATGGCCGCACAGCAGCGCCTCGCGCGCCTGGCCAGGCTGGTTCCCGCCGGGAACTCGACCGCCGCGCGCACCCCCTTCGTCCTGCTGGTGGTCCTGCTGCTCGGCACCGGCCTGCTGGCCCTGCTGCTGCTGAACGCCTCGCTCAACAACGGGTCCTTCAAGCTGAGCCGGCTGGAGAAGCGGACCGAGGAGCTGACGGACCGGCAACAGGAGCTCCAGCAGCAGGTCGATGGCTACTCGTCCCCGGCCGAGCTGGAGAAACGTGCCCGCCGGCTGGGCCTGGTGCCCGGTGGCAACCCCGTCTTCCTCAACCCCGACGGCACCGTCCGCGGCAAGCCCGACAGCGAGCAGGTGGGCCCGTGAGTGAGCGTCCCCGCGACCCGGGCCGCGGCGCCGCCCGTCAAAGCACCGGGAAGAGCACCGGCGACAGCGCGGGCAAGAGCCCCCGGGGCGGACGGCAGCCCGCCGGGCGCTCCCGCGACCCGCGCCGGGTGCCCCGCCCCGCCAGATCCGCGCCGGCGCGCGCGCCCCGCGCCTCCCGCGGCGGCGGCCGTGGCGGCAGGCCCCCGCAGGGCGGCGGTGCCGCGCTGCGGCTGGCCAGCCCGCGCCCCCGGCTGCGGCTGGTCGCGGTCGGGCTGACGCTGGTGATGCTGGCCTTCACGGTGCGGCTGCTCCAGGTACAAGCCGTGGACGCGGACGCGTACGCCGAGAAGGCCGCCGTCAACCGCTATATGACCGTCCCGCTGGCAGCGGAGCGCGGCACCATCGAGGCGCGCGACGGATCGGCGCTGGCGACCACGGTCGATGCCTACGACATCACGGCCGACCCCTACCTCTTCACCCCGAAGCAGACCAAGACCGACGACGCTCCGGAGCGGGCGGCGAAGATCCTCGCGCCGCTCATCGGGCAGAAGCGCTCCGAAGTGGCCGAAAAACTCTCCCGGCGCGAGACCCGCTATGTGCTGCTCGCCCGCCAGCAGACCCCCAAGACCTGGCGTCAGATCAAGAAGCTCAAGGCCCGGCTGGCGGAAAAGGCCACCGGCGCGTCCGGGGGCGGGGCGTCCAACGTGCTCGCCGGTGTCTACCAGGAGAAGCACGCCAAGCGCGTCTACCCCAACAAGGAACTGGCCTCCTCCGTCCTCGGCTTCGTCAACTCCGAGGGCAAGGGCGGCGCCGGCGTCGAGGCCCTGCTCGACAAGGACCTCGCGGGCGAGGACGGCAAGATCACCTACGCCCAGTCCGGGGGCCGTCAGGTCCCCACGGCGGGTGTGCGCGAACAGGCGGCCAGGCCGGGCTCCGACATAGAGCTGACCCTCGACCGGGACATCCAGTGGTCGGCCCAGCGGGCGATCGCCGACCAGGTCGAGAAGTCCCACGCCGACAGCGGCTACCTCATCGTCCAGGACACCAGGACCGGGCAGCTGCTGGGCATGGCGAACGCGCCCGCCTACGACCCCAACGACATCTCCCGCGCGAAGACGGAATCCTTCGGCAACGCGGCCCTCCAGGACGCCTACGAGCCCGGCTCCACCAGCAAGCTCATGTCCATGGCCGCCGTCCTGGAGGAGAAGAAGGCCACCCCCACCACCGCCGTGACCGTGCCGAACCGGCTCAAGCGCGCCGACCGCGCCTTCGCCGACGACGTAGATCACGAGACCTGGCACCTCACGCTCAACGGCGTGCTGGCCAAGTCCAGCAACATCGGCACCATCCTCGCCACCGAGCAGCTCGGCCGCACCCAGAGCGAGGCCAACAAGGTGCTCTACAGCTATCTGCACAACTTCGGCATCGGCCGCCCCACCGGGCTCGGCTTCCCCGGCGAGACCGACGGCCTGCTGGAGAAGCCCGGGAAGTGGAACGACGCCCAGCAGTACACGATCCCCTTCGGCCAGGGCCTGTCCCTCAACGCCGTACAGGCCGCCTCCATCTACTCCACCATCGCCAACGGCGGCGAGCGGATCGCCCCCAGCCTCGTGCGCGGCACCACCGGCCCCGACGGCCGCTACAAGGCGGCGAAGCAGCCCGACCGGCGCCGGGTGGTGAGCGAGCGGACCGCCAGGACCCTCTCGCGCATGCTGGAGTCGGTCGTGGACGACATGGAGGGCACCGGCACCACCGCCAAGATCCCCGGCTACCGCGTCGCGGGCAAGACGGGTACGGCCAACCGGGTGGACCCGAAGACCGGCCGCTACCACGGCTACACCTCCTCCTTCGCCGGGTTCGCGCCCGCCGACAAGCCCCGGCTCACCGTCTACTGCGCGGTGCAGAACCCGAAGAAGGGCAGCTACTTCGGCAGCGACGTGTGCGGACCCGTCTACAAGAAGGTCATGAAGTTCGCCCTCAAGACCCTCCAGATCCCGCCGACCGGGGCCGGCCCCGCACGGCTCCCGGTTCTCGCGGGACACAAGCGGAACGGCTGACCCGTGCGCCACGTGAGAACGATCACTGAGAACGAGTGCAACCCGCAGCCCGGCCAGGGCCGGCCGCGCCCCTCGCTTCGCGG
This sequence comes from Streptomyces axinellae, assembly GCF_039532135.1. Lineage (NCBI taxonomy): Bacteria > Bacillati > Actinomycetota > Actinomycetes > Kitasatosporales > Streptomycetaceae > Streptomyces > Streptomyces axinellae. Next base: position 238,910 of record NZ_BAAARJ010000003.1, on the reverse strand, counting down.
CACGGGCGCCCCGCCCGGTACGCTCACCGCCGTGCCACAAGCTGATCAGACCTCCCCCGAGTCCTTCCCTGGGCCGCCCCGCCCCGCGCGGGTCGCGCCCGTCCCGCTCGCGGAGCTGGCCCGACGGCTGGATGCCGACGACCCCGGCGCCGTGCTGAGCGGCGCCGCCGCCGAGGCGTCCGCCACCGGCATCACCCACGACTCCCGCGCGGTACGCCCCGGCGACATCTACGCGGCGCTGCCCGGAGCCCGGCTGCACGGCGCGGACTTCGTGGCGCAGGCCCAGAGCCTGGGCGCCGTCGCCGTCCTCACCGACCCGGGCGGCACCGAGCGCGCCGCCGCCACCGGCCTTCCGGTGCTGACGGTGCCCGACCCGCGCGGCCGGATGGGCGAACTCGCCGTGGCGATCTACGGGGAGCCGGGCCGCGATCTGCTCCAGATCGGCATCACCGGCACGTCCGGCAAGACGACCACCGCCTACCTCATCGACGGCGGGCTGCGGAAAGCGGCCGAGAAGGATGCCGCGAACGCGGGCAAGGCGCTGACCGGGCTGATCGGCACCGTCGAGTCCCGGATCGGTGACGAGCGCATCAAGTCCGAGCGCACCACCCCCGAAGCCACCGACCTCCAGGCGCTGTTCGCGGTGATGCGCGAGCGCGGCGTCCGCTCGGTCGCCATGGAGGTCTCCAGCCACGCGCTGGTCCTCGGCCGGGTGGACGGCTGCGTCTTCGACATCGCGGTGTTCAACAACCTCAGCCCCGAACACCTCGACTTCCACCCGGACATGGAGGACTACTTCCAGGCCAAGCGGCAGCTGTTCACCCCGGCACGCTCCCGCGCCGCCGTGGTCAACTTCGACGACGAGTACGGCTTCCGGCTGCTGGGCGAGCTGACGGAGGAGGGCCGCCCGGCCACCTCCTTCTCCGCCGAGGGCCACCCCGACGCCGACTGGCGGGCGCAGGATGTGGAGATCGGCCCGCTCGGCTCGACGTTCACCGCCGTCGGCCCCCAGGGGCAGACCGTGCCGGCGAGCGCGCCCCTGGCCGGTCCGTTCAACGTCGCCAACGCGCTCGCCGCGCTGACCGCGCTGGTGGCCGCCGGGATCGACCCGTACACCGCCGCCGAGGGCATCGGCGCCGTACCCGGCGTCCCCGGGCGCCTGGAGCGGGTGGACGCGGGCCAGGACTATCTCGCGATCGTGGACTACGCGCACAAGCCCGACGCCGTCGAGTCCGTCCTCTACGCCATCCGCAAGGTCACCGAGGGCCAGGTCCACGCGGTGCTGGGCTGCGGCGGCGACCGTGACCCGCACAAGCGCCTGGCCATGGGCGCGGCCCTCGCCCGCCTCTCCGACACGGCGGTCCTCACCTCCGACAACCCCCGCTCCGAGGACCCCCTCGCGATCCTCGCCACCATGCTCGCCGGGGCCGCCGAGGTCCCCGCCTACGAGCGCGGCACCGTGCTGGTCGAGGAGGACAGGGCCGCCGCCATCGCCGCGGCCGTGGCCCGCGCCCGGCCGGGCGACTCCCTCCTGGTGCTCGGCAAGGGCCACGAGCAGGGCCAGAACATCGCGGGCGTGGTCCGCCCCTTCGACGACAAGGACGTGCTGCGCAGGGCCATCCAGGAGCGCACGGCGGACGGGGCCTTCGCCGCACCGTCCGCCCCCACCGCCCACTCCGTGCCCTCCGCACCGCACGACCGCACCTCCGCCGCGGCCGAGAAGGCCGGGACAGCCGAGACACCAGACCAGGCAGACAACCAGAACCGATGATCCCTCTCTCCCTCGCAGAGATCGCCGCCATCACCGGCGGACGGCAACACGACATAACGGACCCGGAAGCGCGGATCACCGGACCCGTGGTGATCGACTCCCGGGAGGCGGGCCCCGGCGCGCTCTTCGCGGCCTTCGACGGTGAACGCGTCGATGGCCACGACTTCGCCGAGGCCGCCGTCGCCGCCGGCGCGGTCGCCGTACTCGCCACCCGGCCCGTCGGCGTCCCCGCGATCGTCGTGGACGACGTGACCCGCGCCCTCGGTGCCCTCGCCCGCCACTCCGTCCGCGCGCTCGGTACCCAGGTCATCGCGCTGACCGGCTCCAGCGGCAAGACGAGCACCAAGGACCTGACAGCGCAGCTCCTGGAGCGGCTGGGGCCGACGGTCTTCACGCCGGGCTCCCTCAACAACGAGATCGGGCTGCCCCTGACCGCGCTGCGCGCGGACGAGAGCACCCGGCACCTCGTGCTGGAGATGGGCGCCCGGGGCATCGGTCACATCCGCTACCTCACCGAGCTGACCCCGCCCCGGATCGGCGTGGTGCTGAACGTGGGCACCGCGCACCTGGGAGAGTTCGGCGGCCGGGAGCAGATCGCCAAGGCCAAGGGCGAGATGGTGGAGACCCTGCCCGCGGCGCGGGACGACGGGTCCGGCGGGGTCGCGGTACTGAACGCCGACGACCCGTTCGTCCGCGCCATGGCCGCGCGCACCGACGCGACCGTCCTCCGCTTCGGCGAAGATCCCGAAGCGGACGTACGAGCCGAAAACGTGCGGCTCTCGGAGCGCGGTACCCCCGCATTCCGCCTCCACACCCCCACCGGGTGCGGTGACGTGACCATGCGGCTGTACGGTGAGCACCACGTGTCGAACGCGCTCGCCGCGGCGGCCGTCGCCCACCAACTCGGCATGCCCGCCGGGGACATCGCCGAGGCGCTCTCCTCAGCCGGCAGCCTGTCGCGTTGGCGGATGGAGGTCACCGAGCGCGCCGACGGTGTCACGGTCGTCAACGACGCCTACAACGCCAATCCCGACTCCGTACGGGCCGCACTGCGCGCGCTCTCCTCGATGGGAGAGACGGCGAAGGCCAGGGGGGGCCGTACCTGGGCGGTGCTGGGCGAGATGGCCGAGCTGGGCGACGACGCTTTCGCCGAGCACGACGCGATCGGGCGGCTCGCCGTCCGGCTCAACGTCAGCAAGCTCGTGGCAGTCGGTGGCCGGGAGGCCGCCTGGCTCGACATGGGCGCCAAGAACGAGGGTTCGTGGGGTGAGGAGTCGGTGCACGTGTCCGACGCTGAGGCGGCCGTCGACCTGTTGCGCGGGGAACTGCGCGCGGGGGATGTCGTACTGGTGAAGGCTTCCCGTTTGGTCGGGCTGGAGAAGGTGGCGGTCGCTCTCCTGGACGAGAGCGCGAACTCCGGCGACGGGGGCGCCGCCCGATGAGGCAGATCCTTATCTCCGGGGTCATCGGACTGTTCCTGTCCCTGATCGGGACCCCGCTGCTGATCAAGCTGCTGGCGTCCAGGGGCTACGGCCAGTTCATCCGCGACGACGGCCCGCAGAACCACCACAGCAAGCGCGGCACCCCCACCATGGGCGGTATCGCCTTCATCCTGGCGACCCTGATCGCCTATGCGCTCACCAAGCTGGTCACCGGTGAGCCGCCCTCCTTCTCCGGTGTGCTGGTGCTCTTCCTGTTCGCCGGTATGGGCCTGGTCGGCTTCCTGGACGACTACATCAAGATCGTCAAGCAGCGCAGCCTCGGCCTGCGCGCGAAGGCGAAGATGTCGGGCCAGCTCATCGTCGGCGTCGCCTTCGCGGTGCTCGCGCTCAGCTTCGAGGACGCCCGCAAGCTGACCCCTGCCTCCTCCAAGCTCTCCTTCACCCAGGACTTCGGCTGGGCACTGCCCCCGGTCATCTTCGTGGTCTGGGCGCTGTTCATGATCCTGGCGATGTCCAACGGCGTGAACCTGACGGACGGCCTGGACGGACTGGCCACCGGAGCCTCGGTGATGGTCTTCGGCGCGTACGTCTTCATCTGCGTGTGGGAGTACCAGGAATCCTGCGCCCACATCGCCACCGCGGGCCCGGGATGCTATGAGGTACGAGATCCACTCGACCTGGCCGTGGTCGCCGCGGCCCTGATGGGCGCCTGTTTCGGCTTCCTGTGGTGGAACACCTCGCCCGCCAAGATCTTCATGGGCGACACCGGCTCCCTCGCCCTGGGCGGCGCCCTCGCGGGCCTGGCGATCTGCTCGCGCACCGAGCTGCTGCTGGCCGTCCTCGGCGGCCTCTTCGTCCTGATCACCATGTCCGTCGTCATCCAGGTGGGCTCCTTCCGGCTCACCGGGAAGCGCGTCTTCAAGATGGCGCCGCTCCAGCACCACTTCGAACTCAAGGGGTGGTCCGAAGTCCTCGTCGTGGTCCGCTTCTGGATCATCCAGGGCATGTGCGCCATCGTCGGCGTCGGCATCTTCTACGCGGGCTGGGCGGCGAGCAATTGAGCCCCGCGGACGCCACCGACTTCCGGAACGCCGCCGAGGCGGCCAAGGGTCTCGCCGGCCGCCGGGTGACCGTCGCCGGGCTCGGTGTCAGCGGGATGCCGGCGGCCAGGGCGCTGCACGGCCTCGGCGCCCGCGTCACGGTCGTCAACGGCGGTGACGGCGAGGGCCCGCGCCGCCAGGCAGCCGAGCTGGAAGCCCTGGGGATCACGGTGCGCCTCGGCGACGACCGCACCCTGCCCGAGGGCACCGAGCTGGTCGTCACCACCCCCGGCTTCAAGCCCGGCAGCCCCCTGTTCGAGGCGGCCGGGCGTGCGGGCGTGCCCGTGTGGGGCGATGTCGAGCTGGCGTGGCGGCTGCGCGGCCCCGACAGCCCGCCCTGGCTCGCGGTGACCGGCACCAACGGCAAGACCACCACCGTCCAGATGCTCGCGAGCATCCTGCGCGCGGCCGGATTGCGCACGGCGGCCGTCGGCAACATCGGCGTCTCCCTCATCGATGTCGTCCTGGAGCAGGAGCCCTATGACGGGCTCGACGTGCTCGCCGTCGAGCTGTCCAGCTACCAGCTGCACTGGGCCCCCAGCCTGCGCCCCCACTCCGCGGTCGTGCTCAACCTCGCCCCCGACCACCTCGACTGGCACGGCTCCATGGAGGCGTACGCCGCCGACAAGGGCCGCATCTACGAGGGCAACCAGGTCGCCTGCGTCTACAACGCGGACGAGTCCCCGTCCCAGGCGGGCGCCGGTCCGCGCACCGAGGACCTGGTACGCGCGGCCGACGTCGCCGAGGGCGCCCGCGCCATCGGCTTCACCCTCGGCGCCCCCGCCCCCTCCCAACTCGGCGTGGTGGAGGGCGTACTGGTGGACCGCGCCTTCGTGCCCAACCGGCACCAGCAGGCCCAGGAGCTGGCCGAGACCGGCGACATCCACCCGGCGGCCCCGCACAACATCGCCAACGCCCTGGCGGCGGCGGCCCTCGCCCGCGCCTTCGGCGTCCCGGCCACGGCCGTACGCGACGGGCTGCGGGCCTTCACCCCGGACGCCCACCGCATCACCCACGTCGCCGACACCGGCGGCATCGCGTGGGTGGACGACTCCAAGGCCACCAACACCCACGCGGCCGAAGCCTCCCTCGCCGCCTACGACCCGATCGTGTGGATCGCGGGCGGCCTCGCCAAGGGCGCGGCCTTCGACGAACTGGTCGCCGCCTCGGCCCCGCGGCTGCGCGGCGCCGTACTGATGGGCGCCGACCGGCACCTGATCAGGGAAGCGCTGGCGCGACACGCCCCCGATGTGCCGGTGACCGACCTGGAGCGCACGGACACTGGGGCGATGGCGGAGGCCGTCCGCGCGGCGAAATCCCTGGCGCGTCCGGGAGATACCGTACTGCTTGCCCCCGCGTGCGCCTCGATGGACATGTTCGTCAACTACAACGCGCGGGGCGACGCGTTCGCCGAGGCGGTCCGGGCACTCGCGTCCGCCGAAGGCCACAGCGAGGAGTAGCCCCGCAGTCCCCGCCGACCGAGGACGCGGGTGAGACGGAGGGGAAACGGATGACGGCGCGTTCCGCCAAACCGCCCACAGCACGGCGCGCGGGCGCCCAGCCCGCGCCCGTGCGTCCGCCCCGGCGCCCCAGTACGCCTCGGGGCCCCTCCGGACCGCGGCTCTTCTTCGAGCGCGCCCGGCGCACCTGGGACCGCCCGCTGACGGCCTATTACCTGATTCTCGGCGGCAGTCTGCTCATCACCGTGCTCGGCCTGGTGATGGTCTTCTCCGCCTCGCAGATCCAGGCCCTCCAGTCGGGCCTGGCCTCCACCTACTTCTTCCGCAAACAGCTGGTGGCCGCCGTCTTGGGTACCGCCTTGCTGTTCGCCGCCGCACGGATGCCCGTACGGCTGCACCGGGCGCTGGCCTATCCGCTGCTGATCGTCTCCATCTTCCTGATGTGCCTGGTCCAGGTCCCCGGTCTGGGGCAGGAGGTGAACGGCAACCGGAACTGGATCTACTTGGGCGGCCCCTTCCAGCTCCAGCCCAGCGAGTTCGCCAAGCTCGCGCTCGTCCTGTGGGGCGCCGACCTGCTCGCCCGCAAGAGCGACAAGAGGATGCTCACGCAGTGGAAGCACATGCTGGTGCCGCTGGTGCCCATGGCGCTCCTGCTGCTCGGGCTGATCATGCTGGGCGGTGACATGGGCACCGCCATCATCCTCACGGCCGTCCTCTTCGGACTGCTGTGGCTGGCGGGCGCGCCCACCCGGCTGTTCACCGGCGTGCTCGCGGTGGCGTTGACCGTGGGTGCGTTTCTCGTCACATCCAACCCGAACCGGATGGCCCGCCTCGGCTGCATCGGTGCCACCGACCCCGGCCCCGACGACCAGTGCTGGCAGGCCGTGCACGGCATCTACGCGCTGGCCTCGGGAGGCTGGTTCGGTTCCGGGCTCGGCGCGAGTGTGGAAAAATGGGGCCAACTCCCCGAACCGCATACCGACTTCATCTTCGCCGTGACCGGGGAGGAACTCGGTCTGGCGGGGACTCTGTCGGTGCTCACTCTCTTCGCGGCTCTAGGCTATGCGGGTATCCGCGTGGCCGGACGCACGGAGGACCCCTTCGTGAGGTATGCCGCGGGAGGCGTGACCACCTGGATCATTGCCCAGGCAGTGATCAACGTAGGTGCGGTGCTCGGCCTGCTGCCGATCGCCGGGGTCCCGCTCCCGCTGTTCTCCTACGGAGGATCCGCCCTGCTGCCGACGATGTTCGCTGTCGGACTGCTGATCGCCTTCGCGCGCAGCGACCCGGCGGCGCGCGCTGCACTGGCCGTGCGGCAGCCCGCCCTGCGGCAGCGCACGTCACGGGGAGGGCTGGCAGGGGTGCTGCGAATCCCGGGGGGCACCCCCCGCCGGAAGAGAGAGAAGACGATGAGACGGCGCGCTTCACGGCCGCCGTCCGGAGAGCGGTGAATCAGCGTGCACGTCGTACTCGCCGGTGGGGGGACCGCCGGCCATATCGAGCCCGCGCTCGCCCTCGCGGACGCCCTGCGCAGGCAGGACCCGACCGTGGGGATCACGGCGCTCGGTACGGAGCGCGGACTGGAGACGCGACTCGTGCCGGAGCGCGGCTACGAACTGGAGCTGATCCCAGCAGTCCCACTGCCCCGTAAGCCCACACCCGAGCTGATCACCGTGCCCGGTCGGCTGCGCGGCACCATCAAAGCGGCCGAGCAGGTACTGGAGCGCACCAAGGCGGACGTCGTGGTCGGCTTCGGCGGCTACGTGGCGCTGCCCGCCTACCTGGCGGCCAAGCGCGTGGGGGTGCCCATCGTGATCCACGAGGCCAACGCCCGCCCCGGCCTCGCCAACAAGATCGGCTCCCGCTACGCGGACACCGTGGCGGTCTCCACCCCCGACAGCAAGCTGCGCGGCGCCCGTTACATCGGCATCCCGCTGCGCCGCGCCATCGCGACGCTCAACCGCGGTGCCGTACGCCCCGAGGCGCGCGCCACGTTCGGGCTCTCCCCGAACCTGCCGACGCTGCTCGTCTCGGGCGGCTCGCAGGGGGCGCGGCGGCTCAACGAGGTCGTCCAGCAGTCCGTTCCGCACCTCCAGCGCGCCGGGATCCAGATCCTGCACGCCGTCGGTCCCAAGAACGAACTCCCCCACGTGGACCACATGCCCGGAATGCCACCGTATGTGCCGGTACCTTATGTGGACCGGATGGACCTCGCGTACGCCGCGGCCGACATGATGCTCTGCCGTGCGGGCGCGATGACCGTCGCGGAGCTGTCGGCCGTCGGGCTGCCCGCCGCCTACGTCCCGCTGCCCATCGGCAACGGCGAACAGCGGCTGAACGCCCAGCCGGTCGTCAAGGCGGGCGGCGGACTGCTCGTCGATGACGCGGAGCTGACGCCGGAGTGGATCCAGAGCAACGTGCTCCCGGTCCTCGCCGACCCGCAGCGGCTGATGGGCATGTCGCGAGCGGCAGCCGAGTTCGGCCGCCCGGACGCCGACGAGCTGCTGGTCGGCATGGTGTACGAGGCGATCGCCGCACGCCGCCAGGGCTGACCCGGCGCGGGCGCGCAGCGGCGGCGGAGAGAGAGCAGGGTGGTCCCGTGGCAAGAGGCGTCAAAGCTGCTGGCAGGGCCGAGGCGGCCGAGGCGGCCGAGATGGACGGAGCCGCGGGACCGCAGCGCACCACCGGCCGGGGCGGGCGCCCGAACGCCCGCAGCGGGCCCGGTGACCCGCCGCCCGGCGACGGCCAGGAGGTGCGCCGCCCCCGGCTGCCGCGCCGGCTCGCCGTGCTGCTCGTCCTCGTCCTGGCCGCCCTCCTCGGCGGCTTCGGCACCTGGGCGCTGTACGGCTCACCCTGGCTGCGGGTGGAGCAGGTCGGGGTCGAGGGCAACCGCGTGCTGCACAAGAGGGAGATCGTGCGCGCCGCCGCCGTCCCCGAGGGCGCTCCGCTTGTGACGGTGGACACGGCGGAAGCGGAACGCCGCGTGCGCGCCGCGCTGCCGCGCGTGCGCGAGGTGCGGGCGGAACGCTCCTGGCCGCACGAAATCGCGCTCAATGTGACCGAAAGGCGCCCACAACTCGCCATGGAGAGCGCCGGAAAATACCTCGAACTGGACTCGGAGGGCGTGCGGTTCGCCACGGTCGCGAAGCTCCCGAAGACGGTTCCGCTTCTGGTGCTGGAACAGGGCGGCCCGGACGCGGCGGCACACTTCTCCCCGGCCCGGCTTCGCAGAGAAGCCGTACGCGCGACGGCGGCGCTCCCGCATTCCGTACGCCGGGACACCCGCACCGTCCGGGTCCGTTCCTATGACAACATCACGATGGAGCTGACCGGGGAGCGCGAGGTGCGATGGGGGAGTGCGGAGCGAGGCAAGGCGAAGGCCAAGAGCCTCACCGCCTTGATGAAAGCGGCCGAGGACGCCGAGCACTTCGACGTGAGCGTCCCCAGCGCCCCGGCCGCGTCGGACAGTTGACCGCGCGTCTTCCGGCTGACTTCCGGCGGAGGTCAGCCGCGCGCCGCGGCCCCGCGCCCGGCGTTGGGGTGCTCTCACCATTTGGCCGGGCCGCGTCAGTTGACGCGCATACGTGCTGGTGAGCACCCTGGATGGCTACTGCTTGGCCTGATCACATAGGGTGAAAAGAAAAACGGGAGGTTCGGCGTGTTCGTTGAACACCCACCACTTGTCGACTTAGTGTCCGTTCCGAAGAGTCCAAGTAAGACAGGCACTGGTAACCCTAAACTTCGGACTTAGGGTTCGGGTCGGCGTTCGAACCGCCCCACAGGGATACGTAACTCGAGGCGAGAGGCCTTCGACGTGGCAGCACCGCAGAACTACCTCGCAGTCATCAAGGTCGTCGGTATCGGCGGCGGTGGCGTGAATGCCATCAACAGGATGATCGAGGTCGGTCTCAAGGGCGTCGAGTTCATCGCGATCAACACTGACGCGCAAGCCCTGTTGATGAGCGACGCCGACGTCAAGCTCGATGTGGGCCGCGAGCTGACTCGCGGCCTCGGCGCCGGCGCGAACCCGGATGTCGGCCGCAAGGCCGCCGAGGATCACCGCGAGGAGATCGAGGAGGTCCTCAAGGGGGCCGACATGGTCTTCGTGACCGCAGGCGAGGGCGGCGGCACCGGCACCGGCGGCGCCCCGGTCGTGGCGAACATCGCCCGCTCGCTCGGCGCCCTGACGATCGGCGTCGTCACCCGCCCGTTCACCTTCGAGGGGCGGCGCCGCGCCAACCAGGCCGAGGACGGCATCGCCGGCCTGCGCGACGAGGTCGACACCCTGATCGTCATTCCGAACGACAGGCTGCTGTCCATCTCGGACCGTCAGGTGAGCGTGCTCGACGCGTTCAAGTCGGCGGACCAGGTGCTCCTCTCCGGTGTCCAGGGCATCACCGACCTCATCACCACCCCCGGTCTCATCAACCTCGACTTCGCCGACGTCAAGTCCGTGATGTCCGAGGCGGGCTCCGCGCTCATGGGTATCGGCTCGGCCCGGGGCGACGACCGCGCGGTGGCGGCGGCCGAGATGGCCATCTCCTCCCCGCTGCTGGAGGCGTCCATCGACGGGGCCCGCGGCGTGCTGTTGTCCATCTCCGGCGGCTCGGACCTCGGCCTGTTCGAGATCAACGAGGCCGCCCAGCTCGTGAGCGAGGCCGCACACCCCGAGGCGAACATCATCTTCGGCGCGGTGATCGACGACGCACTCGGTGACGAGGTGCGGGTCACCGTCATCGCCGCCGGCTTCGACGGCGGGCAGCCGCCGTCCAAGAAGGGCGAGAAGGCACTCGGTTCGACCTCGCCCTCCGCTTCCTCCTCGTACAAGGACGAGCCCGCCGAGCCGGAGCCCGAGCGGCCCTCCTTCGGCGGCCTGGGTTCGCTCACCCCCCGCGAGGAGGACCAGCCGCTGCGCCCGGAGCCCTCGCCGGTCGGCGAGGTGCCCTCGCAGCCCACCACGCCGCAGGTCCCGCCGCCGGCCCGCCCCTACACGGACAGCCAGGCGGAGGAGCTGGACGTGCCGGACTTCCTGAAGTGATGCCGGGCCCTTCGACGTGATAGCGAGGCAAGAGACGGTCAGCGGCGCGCACTTCGCCTTCACCGACAGGTGGGGCGGGGTGAGCGCCGCTCCGTATGAGGAGCTGAACCTGGGCGGGGCCGTGGGCGACGACCCGGGGGCCGTACGGATCAACCGGGAGCGCAGCGCGCACGCGCTCGGGCTGTCACCCGACGAGGTGGTGTGGATGCACCAGGTCCACGGGCGCGATGTCGCCGTCGTGGACGCTCCGTTCGGTGCCGACGCACCCGCGGTGGACGGGGTGGTCACGGCGCGGCGCGGGCTCGCGCTCGCCGTGCTCACCGCCGACTGCACCCCGGTGCTGCTGGCCGATCCGGTCGCGGGCGTCGCCGGCGCCGCGCATGCCGGGCGGCCCGGAGTGCTGGCGGGGGTGACGGGCGCGACGGTGGAGGCCATGACGAAACTGGGTGCCCGTCCGGAGCGGATCGTCGCCCGTTTGGGCCCGGCTGTGTGCGGCCGGTGCTACGAGGTGCCGGAGGAGATGCGAGCCGAGGTCGCCGCCGCCGTTCCCGAGGCGTACGCGACGACGCGGCAGGGCACTCCGGCCGTGGACATGGCCGCTGGAGTGCGCGCTCAGCTCGCCCAAGCGGGTGTCACAAGATGGGAACAGTCTTCCGTATGCACCCTGGAATCGGGTGATCACTTCTCGTACCGGCGGGACAAGACGACGGGGAGGCTTGCGAGTTATGTCTGGATCGAGGGGGATTGAGCCGTGATGACGGAAGCGGTGCCCGAGCCCTCCGAGGCGGCTCGCAAGGCGGAGCTGAGCGAGAACCTCGCCCGGGTGGAGGAGCGCATCGGCAGCGCTTGCGTCGCGGCGGGGCGTAAGCGCGAGGATGTGACCCTCGTCGTGGTCACCAAGACCTACCCCGCCGGTGACGTACGGCTGCTGGCCGAGCTGGGGGTGCGGCACGTCGCGGAGAACCGGGACCAGGACGCCGCGCCCAAGGCGGCGGCCTGCGCGGACCTGCCGCTCACATGGCACTTCGTAGGACAGCTCCAGACCAACAAAGCCCGTTCCGTTGCTGGTTATGCCGATTTCGTGCACTCCGTGGACCGGGTCCGGCTCGTCTCGGCGCTCTCCGCCGCGGCGCTGCGCGCCGAACGCGAACTGGGATGCCTGATCCAGGTGGCATTTGACGCAGAGTCAGGTTCGGTCGCGGCCCGGGGTGGTTCAGCGCCCGACGGGGTGGCGGCACTCGCGGAGGCGGTCGCAGATGCCCAAGGGCTGCGGCTGGACGGAGTGATGACGGTGGCTCCGCTGGAAGGGCCCCTCGCGGGCCGTCCCGGCGAGGCTTTCGAGCGGCTGGTGGAAATCTCAACCAGCCTGCGAGCGGCGCATCCTGCTGCCACCATGGTCTCGGCTGGGATGAGCGCGGATCTGGAAGAGGCGGTGCGGGCCGGTGCGACACATGTGCGCGTCGGCAGCGCGGTGCTCGGAGACCGACCCCGGCTCGGGTAACGTCGCCAAGCAAGTTGGACCACAGCAGAATATATGGTCATTTCCGCCGGGAACGGCCGGTCGGAGAGGCTGCGTGGATCCAGGGCCACCGGTGACGGTGACGGAGTCGATCCACCACAGAGCGGAGGACGCAGAGAATGGCCGGCGCGATGCGCAAGATGGCGGTCTACCTCGGCCTCGTGGAGGACGATGGGTACGACGGCCGGGGATTCGACCCCGACGACGAGTTCGAGCCCGAGCCGGAGCCCGAACGGGACCGACGGCGATACCCGTCGGAACAGTCACACCACTCCCTCCAGAAGACCGAACCCGACGAGCCGGTGAGGGTCGTTCACCCCCCGGCGCAGCGTGAGCGGGAGCAGGAGCCGGCTGTCGCGGTTGCTGCTGAAAGCGGACGAGCCGGGAGAATTGCTCCGGTGTCATCCATCACACCTGAACGTCAGAACGTGGAGAAGAGTGCGCCGGTGATCATGCCCAAGGTCGTATCCGAGCGGGAGCCGTATCGGATCACCACGCTGCACCCTCGGACCTACAACGAGGCCCGTACCATCGGGGAACACTTCCGTGAGGGCACTCCGGTGATCATGAATCTGACGGAGATGGACGACACCGATGCGAAGCGACTTGTCGACTTTGCGGCTGGTCTGGTCTTCGGTTTGCACGGCAGTATCGAGCGGGTGACGCAGAAGGTGTTCCTGCTGTCTCCTGCTAACGTCGATGTCACGGCGGAGGACAAGGCCCGCATCGCAGAGGGCGGGTTCTTCAACCAGAGCTGAGACGCAGGACCGAGGAACAGGCCGTGAGGCCGCACGTGGCACCCAGGGGAGAGGGACGCGCAGATGAGAACCGCACTGGACGTGGTCCAAGTCGCGCTGTACTGCTTCCTGCTCGTGCTGATCTTCCGGCTGGTGATGGACTACGTCTTTCAGTTCGCCCGCTCATGGCAACCCGGCAAGGCGATGGTGGTCGTTCTGGAGGCCACCTACACTGTCACCGATCCGCCACTCAAGCTTCTGCGGCGGTTCATCCCACCGCTGCGCTTCGGGGGCGTGGCGCTCGACCTGTCCTTCTTCGTGCTCATGATCATTGTCTACCTCCTGATCAACGTCATGGGCTGGCTGTGAACGATCGGAACGGTCTTGCCGATATGCCGACGACTTACGTTGAGGTGAAGAGATGTCCCTGACCCCCGAGGACGTGCGGAACAAGCAGTTCACGACCGTCCGTCTCCGTGAAGGCTATGACGAGGACGAGGTCGATGCCTTCCTCGATGAGGTCGAAGCAGAGCTGACCCGTCTGCTGCGGGAGAACGAGGACCTGCGTGCCAAGCTGGCAGCAGCGACCCGTGCAGCCGCACAGAATCAGCAACAAGGCGGGATGCGAAAGCCTCCTGAACCTCATCAGGATCGGCAGCAGCAAGGCGGGGCCCCTGTGCCCGCCGCCATATCCGGACCGCAGCCCGTCCCGCCCCAGCAGCAGGGCATGGGCGGTCCGCCGCAGCTTCCCGGTGGCCAGCCTCAGCTGCCCGCCGGTCCCGGTGGCCCTGGCGGCCCCGGTGGGCCCGGCCCGCAGCAGGGCGGCCCGATGGTTCCCGGTGGCCACCCGCAGCAGGGTGGTCCGATGGGTCCTGGCGGTCCCGGTGGACCCGGTGGACCCGGCCCGCAGGGCGGTCCGCCCCAGATGCCCGGCCAGAACAACGACAGTGCCGCTCGTGTGCTGTCGCTGGCGCAGCAGACCGCCGACCAGGCGATCGCGGAGGCCCGTTCGGAGGCCAACAAGATCGTCGGCGAGGCACGCAGCCGCGCCGAGGGCCTGGAGCGCGACGCTCGGGCCAAGGCCGACGCACTGGAGCGGGACGCACAGGAGAAGCACCGCGTGGCGATGGGCTCGCTGGAGTCCGCTCGCGCCACGCTGGAGCGCAAGGTCGAGGACCTGCGCGGCTTCGAGCGTGAGTACCGCACGCGACTGAAGTCCTACCTGGAGAGCCAGCTGCGTCAGCTGGAGAACCAGGCGGACGACTCGTTGGCCCCGCCGCGGACGCCCGCGACCGCCTCGCTGCCGCCGTCGCCCTCGATGGCCACGGCCGGCGCACCGGCTCCCGCGGGTGCCGGTGCCGGGACCATGGGCGGGCACCAGTCGATGGGTGGCAACGGGCACTCGATGGGCGGCCACGGCGGTCCTGCCGGTGCTCCGCACACCCAGGGCGGGCAGCAGTCCTATGGCGGGCAGCAGCAGATGTCGCCCGCGATGACGCAGCCGATGGCTCCGGTGCGGCCCCAGGGCGGCCCGCAGCCGGCGCAGCAGGCGCCTTCGCCGATGCGGGGCTTCCTCATCGACGAGGACGACAGCTGACGCTGACGCCGACGCAGTTCAACGGGCCGGGCCCGAGAGCTTCTCGCTCTCGGGCCCGGCCCGTTTTCGGCTTCCGCGCTTCCGCTCCCGCCCGTCGGGGGCCGGGCGGGGTGTGAAGGGCCCCCCGCCCGGCGCCCGCTCGGGGTGCTGGGCCTGCCGCGCCGTCGGCCCCGCTACTGCTTGCGGAGGCGGAACTTCAAGGCGAGGGGCTCGTCCTCGAAGGTGGGCCCCGCCAGCTCTTCGGGGGCGCCCTGGGCGAAGTCCGCTGCCAGGACCTCCTCGGCGATGAGAGCCGCGTGCTCGCTCAGGGCCTGGGAGACCTCCTCGTCCGCCGACTGCCAGCGCAGCGTGATGCGGTCGGCCACATCCAGGCCCGAGTTCTTGCGGGCCTCCTGGATGAGGCGGATGACGTCCCGGGCCAGGCCGGTACGCCGCAGCTCGGGGGTGATCTCCAGGTCGAGGGCTACCGTGGCGCCCGGGTCGGAGGCCACCGACCAGCCCTCGCGGGGCGTTTCGGTGATGATGACCTCCTCGGGGGAGAGCGGCACCGTCCCGCCGTCCACCTCGACCGACGCGGTGCCCTCGCGCAGGGCGATGGACAGCGCCGCGGCGTCCGCCTCGGCGATGGCCTTGGCGACGGACTGGGTGTTCTTGCCGAAGCGGCGGCCCAGCGCGCGGAAGTTGCCCTTGGCCGTGGTGTCCACCAGCGAGCCTCCCACCTCGGAGAGCGAGGCCAGCTCGGCGACGTTCAGCTCCTCGGTGATCTGGGTGCGCATCTCGGGGGAGAGGGTCTCGAACCCCTGGGCCGCGATCAGCGCGCGGGTCAGCGGCTGCCGGGTCTTGACACCGGATTCCGCACGGCTCGCGCGGCCCAGTTCGACCAGGCGGCGCACCAGCAGCATGTCCTGGGACAGCTCCGGGTCGATCTTGCCGAGGTCGGCCTCGGGCCAGGCGGACAGGTGGACCGAGTCGGGCGCGCCCGGGGTGACGGGAACGATCAGGTCCTGCCACACGCGCTCGGTGATGAACGGGGTGAGCGGGGCCATCAGTTTGGTGACCGTCTCGACCACCTCGTGCAGGGTGCGCAGCGCGGCGGGGTCGCCCTGCCAGAAGCGGCGGCGGGAGCGGCGTACGTACCAGTTGGACAGGTCGTCCACGAAGGTGGACAGCAGCTTGCCGGCGCGCTGGGTGTCATAGCCGTCCAGGGCGATGGTGACCTGGTCGACCAGGGCGTGCAGTTCGCTCAGCAGCCAGCGGTCCAGCAGCGGGCGCTTGCCCGGCGCCGGGTCGGACTCGGAGGGGGCCCAGCCGGACGTACGGGCGTAGAGGGCCTGGAAGGCGACCGTGTTCCAGTACGTCAGCAGGGTCTTGCGGACGACCTCCTGGATGGTGCCGTGGCCCACCCGGCGGGCCGCCCAGGGGGAGCCGCCCGCGGCCATGAACCAGCGCACCGCGTCGGCGCCGTGCTGCTCCATGAGGGGAATGGGCTCCAGGATGTTGCCCAGGTGCTTGGACATCTTGCGGCCGTCCTCGGCGAGGATGTGGCCCAGGCAGACGACGTTCTCGAAGGAGGACTTGTCGAAGACCAGGGTGCCGACCGCCATCAGCGTGTAGAACCAGCCGCGGGTCTGGTCGATGGCCTCGGAGATGAACTGGGCGGGGTAGCGCCCCTCGAACAGCTCCTTGTTCTTGTACGGGTAGCCCCACTGTGCGAAGGGCATCGAGCCCGAGTCGTACCAGGCGTCGATGACCTCGGGGACGCGCTGGGCCGTCAGCTCGCAGCCGTCCTGGGGGCAGCCGAAGGTGACCGCGTCGATGTAGGGGCGGTGCGGGTCCAGGCCGGACTGGTCGGTGCCGGTCAGCTCGCTCAGCTCGGCGCGGGAGCCCACGCAGGTGAGATGGCCGTCCTCGCAGCGCCAGATGGGCAGCGGGGTGCCCCAGAAGCGGTTGCGGCTCAGGGCCCAGTCCACGTTGTTGTGCAGCCAGTCCCCGAAGCGGCCGTGCTTGACCGAGTCGGGGAACCAGTTGGTCGCCTCGTTCTCCCGCAGGAGGGCTTCCTTGATCTGGGTCGTACGGATGTACCAGGAAGGCTGCGGGTAGTAGATCAGGGCCGTGTGGCAGCGCCAGCAGTGCGGGTAGCTGTGCTCGTAGGCCACGTGCCGGAAGAGGATGCCGCGCGCGTCCATGTCGGCGACGAGGGCTTCGTCCGCCTTCTTGAAGAACTGGCCGCCGACGAGGGGGATGTCGGCCTCGAAGGTGCCGTCGGGGCGTACGGGGACGACCGCTTCGATGCCGTTGGCTCTGGCCACCCGGAAGTCGTCCTCACCGAAGGGCGCCAGGTGCACCATGCCGGTGCCGTCCTCGGTGGTGACGTAGGTGTCGTTGACGACGAAGTGGGCGCCGGGGATGTCCACCAGGTCGAAGGGGCGCTGGTAGGTCCAGCCGTTCATCTCGGCGCCGGTGAAGCGCTGGTCCGTGGCCTGCCAGCCTTCGCCGAGCGCCTGCTCCAGCAGGGGCTCCGCGACGACGATCTTGTCGGTGCCGTCGGTGGCGACCACGTAGGTGACCTCGGGGTGCGCGGCCACGGCGAGGTTGGAGACCAGGGTCCAGGGTGTGGTCGTCCAGATCATCAGCGACGCCTCGCCCGCCAGCGGGCCGGAGGTCAGCGGCATCGTCACATAGACGGAGGGGTCGATGACCGTCTCGTAGCCCTGCGCCAGTTCGTGGTCGGACAGGCCGGTGCCGCAGCGGGGGCACCAGGGGGCGACGCGGTGGGACTGGACGAGCAGGCCCTTGTTGAAGATCTCCTTCAGCGACCACCAGACCGACTCGATGTACTCGGGGTTCATCGTGCGGTAGGCGTCGTCCAGATCGACCCAGTAGCCCATGCGGGTCGTCAGCTCGGCGAAGGCGTCGGTGTGCCGGGTCACCGACTCGCGGCACTTGGCGTTGAACTCCGCGATGCCGTAGTTCTCGATGTCCTGCTTGCCGTTGAAGCCCAGCTCCTTCTCGACCGCCAGCTCCACCGGGAGGCCGTGGCAGTCCCAGCCCGCCTTGCGCGCCACGTGGTAGCCGCGCATGGTGCGGAAACGGGGGAAGACGTCCTTGAAGACCCGGGCCTCGATGTGGTGGGCGCCGGGCATGCCGTTGGCGGTGGGGGGGCCCTCGTAGAAGACCCATTCGGGGCGGCCCTCGGACTGTTCGAGGCTGCGGGCGAACACCTTGCTCTCGCTCCAGAAGTCGAGCACCGCGCGCTCCAGCGCTGGCAGGTCGACCTGGGCGGGCACCTGGTTGTATTGCATCGTCGGGGCTTCCTCCGGCGGACATCGAGAAGAGGCTGGTCTTCGTCTTCCGTCGGAGGGACGAGGCGGCTGCCCTGACGGCAGCGGACCCCGCGGTACCACCCTCCTTGGCGGCGGGCCGTGCCCTCCGCCCCCTCATTGGGACAGCGCTGCCGGGTCTACTCGCTCGGGGGAGCTTTCTTCCGGCGGCTCGGGGGTGATCTTCACGTCGCGCTCGCCCCCGGGCTTCCACCGCCCCCGGGTCGCTCATGGCCGCATACGGACGCTACTCGTCCCCTTCAACGCCTCTCGCCGCCCCCAGTGTACGGGGCTGCGCGGGGCGCGGCGGAGCGGTTTTCGAGCGGCCGGGCGGGGCACAACGCTTGCAGACCGGCGTGCCCCGTTGCCGAGCGCCTGAAGTCGATTTATCGTTCCGGACACGTTTCGCGAGCAAGATCACAAAATGTGAAGGGGCCGCGGTCATGGTGGCGAGAGAGAGCGCCGCGAAGAAGACGGCAGCAAAGAAGACCACACACAAGGCCGCGGAAAAGAAGACCACACACAAGGCCGCGGAAGCGAAGAAGGCCCCCGGCAAGGCGGCGCCGGGCAAGAAGACCGCCCCCAAGGCGGCACCGGCCAAGAAGGCGGTGGCGAAAGAGACGGCGGCCGGGAAGGCTCCGGCCGAGGAGGTCGCCGGGGTGGAGGGGGCCGTGACGTCCGCAGGGGCGACGGGGTCCGGCGGGGCGGCCCGGGAGGCGGAGCCGGGGCAGGTGCGGGAGGCGGTCTCGGCGTCACAGACGGCAAGGCCGCCCCGGAAGCGGAAAGCGGCGAAGAAGACGACGGGAGCCAAAACGGTGGCTGCGAAGAAGACTCCGGCGGCGGCGAAGGCCGAGGCAGTACCCCCGGCGCGGACCGCCGGAGAGCCGGTGCCCGCCGGTGAACTGGCGGTGCGTCCGGGCGAGGACCCCTGGACTCCGGAAGAGGCCGAGGAGGCCCGTGCGGGGCTGCACGCGGAGGTCGAACGGCTCCGTGCGGAGATCGCCAGCTCGGAGGAGGCCCTCAACGGCCTGATGCGGGACTCGGGAGACGGCGCGGGGGACGACGACGCCGACACCGGGACCAAGAACATCACGCGGGAGCACGAGATGGCGCTGGCCGCCAACGCTCGCGAGATGCTCTACCAGACCGAACGGGCGCTGGAGCGGCTGGATGCCGGCACCTACGGGCTGTGCGAGAACTGCGGCAATCCGATCGGAAAGGCCAGAATGCAGGCGTTTCCCCGGGCCACCCTGTGCGTCGAGTGCAAGCAGAAGCAGGAGCGCCGCTGACCGCCGGTGAACCATGCCGTACAGGTGTGTCGTACCCTCAAGGCGTGACTGAGGTGGAGCGGCCCATCGGCACCCCCGATGACGGTGCGGACGGCAAGGACGGCACTTCGGGTGCCGAGGGCACCGGGGGGGAGCGCGCCGGGGACGGTCCGCAGACCGAGGACGAACAGGCGGCGGACGAGCCGGCGACCGGCGAACCCGCCGCGGACGGACCGGGGGCCGGTGAGTCGGCGCCCGGTGAACCGGCGGCCGGTGCGGGCAGGCGGCGCCGGATCAGTGTGCTGATCTCGGTCGCCGGTCTCGCGTTCGTGCTGGACCTGGTCAGCAAGCTGATCGTCGTCGCGCAGCTGGAGGACCACGCGCCGATCGACCTGATGGGCTCCTGGCTGCGGCTCAACGTGATCCGCAATCCGGGGGCGGCCTTCGGCCTCGGTGAAGCGCTGACGATCTTGCTGACGGCGATCGCCGCCGCCGTCGTCATCGTGATCGCGCGGATCGCGCGCAAGCTCTACAGCACCCCGTGGGCGATCGCGCTCGGGCTGCTGCTGGGGGGTGCCTGCGGGAACCTGGCCGACCGGATCTTCCGCACGCCGGGTGTCTTCCAGGGCGCGGTGGTCGACTTCATCGCGCCCAAGCACTTCGCGGTCTTCAACCTCGCGGACTCGGCGATCGTGTGCGGCGGCATCCTGATCGTGCTGCTCTCCTTCCGGGGCCTCGACCCGGACGGGACCGTCCACCGGGACTGACCGGGACTGATCCCCCAGCGGGACTGATCCACCGGAACCGCTCGGGGGCGACTGCCTGGCGGGCGGGCGTCCGGTTCAGTCCCGGCCCGCGTTTCCGGGCGAGTGGCGGCCGTCCGCGCGGTGCTTCTCGGGCATGTGGACCCGGACGCGGTATCCGGCGCCCTCGCCGCGGTCCACCTCGACGTGGACGCCGTCCCGGAAGGTGTGGCTCTCGCCGGGGCCGAACGGCGCGTCCGACATCTCGGCCAGTTCGCCGGGCAGCCGGTCGGCGCACGCGGCGCCGCCGCTGCTGCGGGGCCGGGAATCCACGACGCGGACCGGGCCTCCGCCTGTGGGGACGCGCGAATCGACGGTGTACAGGAGCACTCCCTCCGCGCAGATGTCCCGGTCGAGCCCCGAGCGGGCGCGGGCCTCGGCGACGATCGCGCGGTGCCGGCCCGTCCGGATGACGGCGATGTTCGCGCCTTCGGCGCTGACCGGGGAGAGGGCGTGCTCGGTGTTGCCCGGTGCGGTGACGCAGCTGACGTTGGTACGGGAGAGCCAGCCGAACTTCCACTTGTGCCAGCCGAGCAGGTCGGAGATGCCGGCCATGCTCATGGTGTCCCAGCCGCCCGCGTACTCGACCGAGGCGCCCTCGGCGACGTTGTAGAGGTCGGGGAGGCCGTAGAGGTGATTGGCCTCGTGGACGAAGTTGCCGCGCTGCCACAGGGCCGAGTCGGCCGCGCGGCCGAATATCAGCGCCGCTCCGCCGACCCGGGTGCCGCCCGCGCGCAGCCCCTCGAAGGTGTGCGCCTGGGAGACGGTCGGCGGCGCGGGGACGTTGGTGTCGGCGACGACGAAGATCAAGTCCGCGCCCCGTACGTCGGTGCCCTGCCGCTGGGCGGCCTCCAGCGCGTCCCGCACGTAGCCGCGCATCACGCTGGTGGGGATGCCGCGGCTGATGCGGTAGGAGGTCCAGGGGCGCGGCATGCGTATCCAGTCGTCGCTGGGCTGGATGTCGAGGCGGTACTTGCCGAAGGAGGCCCGGTTCAGGAAGTGGTCGCCGTAGCCGGAGAAGAAGCCGGCGCGGTCGGCGGCCCGGGTGGTGGCGGGCAGGTCGCTGAAGTCGACCATCAGCATGAGCGCCCGCTTGTGGCCCTGGGGGCGGACGTAGGCCGGGCTCATGGGGCCCTCGTCGGTGCCGGCGCCGGAGGCTATGGCGCAGGGGCCGGCTATGCCTTCGGCCGCCGCCACGTTGACGGGCGCGAGGGTGAGGCAGGCGGTGGCCAGCGCGGTGGCCACGGCGAGGGCGGGGCTGTGCGTGGTGGGGCGGCGGGCGGGCGGGGCCGGACGGGGGCGCCGCGCGGGGTGCGGGCAGCGGTGGCGCGGGCCTCGCGGCGGCTCCTGCGGTGTTCGGCGCGGCGTCATTCGGCGTCCCTCCGCTCTCTGGCTCTCCCCCCGGGGGTAGTCACACCGTCGGGTGGGGGAGGGGGCGTCGCACTCCGGGGTGGGCCGCGCGGGTGAGGCCGGAAAGCGTGCGTCCGGCATACTCGATCAGGTGAGCACGCTTCCTGAGACCCGCACCCTGCCCGTACCGGACGGCCTTGAAGGCGAGCGCGTCGATGCCGCACTCGCCCGCATGTTCGGTTTTTCACGTACCAAAGCGGCCGAACTGGCCACCGGCGGGAAGGTGCTGCTGGACGGGGAGCCCGCGGGCAAGTCCGACCGGGTCCAGGGCGGCGCGTGGATCGAGGTCGAGATGCCGGGGCAGCCACAGCCCGTGCGGATCGTGGCCGAGCCCGTCGAGGGCATGGAGATCGTGCACGACGACGGCGACATCGTCGTGATCGTCAAACCGGTCGGGGTGGCCGCCCACCCCAGCCCCGGCTGGAGCGGGCCGACCGTCATCGGCGGGCTGGCCGCCGCCGGGTACGCCATCGCCACCTCGGGCGCCGCCGAGCGCCAGGGCATCGTGCACCGACTGGATGTGGGCACCTCGGGGCTGATGGTCGTCGCCAAGTCCGAGCGGGCCTACACCCTGCTCAAGCAGCAGTTCCGGGAGCGCACCGTGGACAAGCGCTACCACGCGCTCGTCCAGGGCCACCCCGATCCGCTCAGCGGCACCATCGACGCGCCCATCGGGCGGCACCCGCAGCACGACTACAAGTGGGCGGTCACCGCGGAGGGCAAGCCGTCGGTCACCCACTACGACCTGATCGAGGCGTTCCGCGCCGCCAGCCTGCTCGACATCAAGCTGGAGACCGGCCGCACCCACCAGATCCGGGTGCACATGGCCGCGCACCGCCACCCCTGCGTCGGGGACCTCACCTACGGGGCCGATCCGAAGCTGGCCAAGCGGCTGGGGCTGGAGCGGCAGTGGCTGCACGCCATGCGGCTCGGCTTCGAACACCCCGGGGACGGCAGCTGGGTCGAGTACGAGAGCGCCTACCCGCAGGATCTCCAGCGGGCGCTGGATACGGTGCGCGGGGAGAGCGCCTGATATATGGACCAGCTCGCGCTCTTTTTCGCCCTGCTGCTGGCCGCTGTTCTGATGGTTCCGCTGGGGGACAAGTTCGGGCTGCCCGCGCCCGTTCTGATGACCATCTTCGGCGGTGTGCTGGCGCTGATACCGTCCGTCCCCAATGTCTCGCTGCCGCCGGAGTTCATTCTTCCGCTGGTGCTTCCGCCGCTGATCTACGCGGCGGCGCAGCGGACGTCCTGGCGGCAGTTCGCCGCGAACAAGCGGCCGATCTTCCTGATGGCGGTCGCGCTCGTCTTCGTGACCAGCGCCGTGGTGGCCGTCGTCGCCAACGCGCTGGTGCCGGGCCTGGGTGTGGCGGGTGCCGTGGCGCTGGGCGCGCTGGTGGCGCCGCCCGACCCGGTGGCCGCCACCGCCGTCGCGGGCAATGTCGGGCTGCCCCGGCGGCTGGTGTCCGCGCTGGAGGGCGAGGGCCTGTTCAACGACGTCACCGCGATCACCCTCTACCACGTGGCCATCGCCGCCGCCGTGACCGGAACCTTCTCGATGCCCCACGCGGCGGGCGAGCTGGTGCTGTCCGCCGTGGTGGCCGTCGCCGTGGGGCTCGGGCTGGGCTGGCTGGCCAACAAGCTGATGGGCTACCTCGGGGACGCCACGCTCCAGACGGGGCTGACGCTGCTGGTGCCGTTCGCCTCGTACGTGCTGGCCGAGGAGCTGATGGGCTCCGGCGTGCTGGCCGTGCTGACCACCGCGCTCTACCTCGCCTCCGGGCACGCCGTGGACGCCGACGACGTGCAGGGGCGGCTGGCCGGACAGACCTTCTGGTCGATCGTGGACACCCTGGTGACCGGGATCGCGTTCGGGCTGATCGGCCTGGAGCTGCACACCATCTTCGGCACCGTGCGCCACGAGTGGCAGCAGCTGCTGCCCGCCGCGCTCGCCGTGGTCGGCGTCGTGGTGGTCGTCCGGCTGCTGTGGCTGCTGCCGACCGCCTGGCTGGCGCAGCGCCTGCACAAGAAGAAGGACCTGGACGAGGACATTCCGCGCAACTGGCGCGAGACGGTCGTCGTGTGGTGGTCGGGGATGCGCGGGGTGGCCTCGGTCGCGCTGGCGCTCGCCGTGCCGCTGGCCGTCGAACCCGAGGCCGGGGGCGGCGACTTCCCCGGCCGGGAGGCGATCATCTTCATCGCCTTCGCCGTGGTGATTGTCACCCTCGTCTTCCAGGGGCTGACGCTTCCCTGGCTGGTCAGGCGGCTGAACGTACAGGTGGACAGCGCCGCCGAGCGGGAGCTGGAGCGGCAGCTGGCCGTACGGGTGGCCAAGGCGGCGCGGCGCAGGCTGAAGGAGATCGAGGAGGTGGAGGAGCTGCCCGAGGAGGTTTCCGAGGCGCTGCTGCGCAGGGCCTGGGACGTCGGCGCGCGGATCTCCCCCGACATCGTGAGCGACGAGCGGCGGGCCGCGCACTCCCAGCGCGTGGCCCGGCTCCAGAAGATGCGCAGGCTCCAGGGCGAGCTGCTCTCGGCGGCCCGGCACGAGGTGCTGGCGGCCCGGGGCGAGCCGGGGGTGGACCCGGAAGTGGTGGACCGCATCCTGCACCAGCTCGACCTGCGCAGCTATCCGGGGACCGAGCCCCCCGTGCGGTAGCGCCGAGCCCGGGTGGGGCGGCGCCGGGCCTCTGGCGCGGCAGCCGCCGGTCCCCGGTTCGGTAAGCGGGGCGGACGGCGGCTCCGGCTCAGAGGGGTTTGTCCTCCGGCTGGTTGACGCGGATGCGCGGCAGTGCCTCGGGGTGCTGGTGCTTGAGCCAGGTGAACAGCTGCTCGCGCAGGGCGCACCGCAGGGTCCACAGGTCGTCCGAGGAGCGCGCGGTCACCGCGACGCGCACCTCGATCGTGCTGGGTGTGCTGCCGGTCACCAGCAGACTCCAGCTCCGCCCGTCCCACTCGTCGCTGGCCCGTACCAGCTCCTCCGTCTTGGCCCGCAGCTGCTCGATGGGCGCGCAGTGGTCGAGCTGGAGGTAGACGGTGCCGGTCTGCTGGGGGCCGCCGCGCGACCAGTTCTCGAACGGCTTGCTGGTGAAGTAGGAGACGGGCATCGTGATGCGCCGCTCGTCCCAGGTGAGCAGGACGAGGTAGGAGACGGTGATCTCGTCCACCGTGCCCGACTCGCCGTCCACCACCACCTCGTCCCCGATGCGCACCATGTCGCCGAAGGCGATCGACAGCCCGGCGAACAGGTTGCCCAAAGTGGACTGGGCGGCGACACCGGCGACGATGCCGAGCACACCGGCCGAGGCCAGCATCGAGGTGCCGAACGTCTTCATGCCGGGGAACTGGAGCAGTACGGCGGCGACCGCGATCACCGTGACCACGGCGGTGACCAGCCGCTGGATCAGCGTGAGCTGGGTGCGCACCCGCCTGCCGCGCGCGGGGTCGTGGGTGGCGCCGGCGTAGCGGGTGGCCAGTGTCTCGGTCACGGCGGCGACCAGCCGCAGGATCAGCCAGGCCGAGGCGCAGATCAAGATGATCGACAGCCACAGGTCCACGCCCTGTCTGTGGTCCTTGGCGAGGTGGGTCTGGCCGAAGAATCCGCTGACCAGCGCCACGAACAGCACGGCTTGCAGCGGTACGCGACCGCGCCGGAGCAGCTCCCACATCGGGGTCTCCGGGTGCCGGACATCCAGGCGTACCAGCAGCCGGTCCACTGCCCAGGCGAGCACGTACGAGATCAGGATCGCGCCGCCGAACACGATGACCGGCCGCAGCACGTTCTCCATGGTCGCCTCTCTTCTCAGGACTTCTTCCCGGTCGGGCCCTTCCCAGGGCCGCCCGGGGCCAGGGACGACCGTACCTGGCACCATATGGAGGGACCGGCTCCAGGGGATTCGCGGGGGCTCATTGTGAAGGATGTGACATCAGTGGCACCGGTGACGATCGTTCTGTTCCACTCCGTGTGCGGACTGACGGCCGATGTACGCTCCGCCGCCGAGCGGCTGCGCGAGGGCGGGCACGAGGTGCACACCCCCGACCTGTTCGACGGGCGCACCGCGGCCTCCGTCGAGGAGGGCATGAAGCTGCGCGAGGAGTTCGACCGCGACGAGCTGCTGCGGCGGGCTGTCACCGCCGCCGCGCCGCTCTCCGAGCGCGGGCTGGTCTACGCGGGCTTCTCCTTCGGCGCCGCCGTCGCGCAGAACCTCGCCCTGGCGGACGCGAAGGCACGGGGACTGCTGCTGTTCTCCGGCACCTCCGACATCGCCGAGGACGCCGCCGTGGACGAACTGCCGGTCCAGCTGCACGTCGCCGACCCGGACCCCTTCGAGCCGCACGACTGGCTGACGGCGTGGTACCTGCGGATGGGCCGCGCGGGCGCCGACGCGGAGATCCACCGCTATCCCGCCGCCGGCCACCTCTACACACACGCCGGGCTGGCCGACTACGACGAGGACGCCGCCGAGCGCACCTGGCGCACGGCGCTGGCCTTCCTGGAGACCTTGTAGGGCAGCCTGGAGAACTTGTAGGGCAGCCTGGAGACCTTGCAGGGCGGCCTGGAGACCTTGCAGGAGGGTCCGGCCGCCCGGAAACGCCGAGGGGCCGGAATCGCCGACGGGCGGGCCGGAGAGGGATCCGGTCCGCCCGTCGGGTGTGGTCAGCCGCGCGTCGCGGGGGAGCGCGCTACTTCTTCTCTTCCTTCTTGCCGGCGTCCAGCTTGACGCCCATCTTGTCGAGCTGGGTGGCCAGTTCCTGCGGCTCGGTCTTCTTGCCGTCGATCTTGATGGTGGGGGTGCCCTGGATCTCGGCGCCGTTGAAGCTGGCGATCATGTCCTTGGCCCACTTGTTGTACTTGTTGCCCTTGACGGCCTTCTCGAACTCGGCGTTGCCCTTGAGCGCGTCCACCTCGTCCGCCACCTTGAGCAGGTACGCGTTGTCGGCGAACTTGTCGTCCTGCTCCGGCGGGTGGAACTTCGTGGAGTACAGCAGCTTGTGGTACTCGGTGAACGCCTTGACGCTCACCGACTTGGCGGCACCCAGCGCGCGGGCGGCGTTCTTGGAGCCCTTGCCGCCCATGTTGTCGTCGATGATCGAGCCGAGGTGGATGCGCAGCTTGTACTTGCCGTCGTCGGCGCCCTTCTGGAGGGCCGCGCCCATCGTCTGCTCGAACTGCGCGCACGCGGGGCAGCGCAGGTCCTCGTAGACGTCGATGGTCTTCTTGGCCCCGGCGCCGCCGGTGGTGACGGCCATGTCCTTGCCGCTTGAGTCCTTGTCGTTCATCTTCGCGACGGCGACCCCGATACCACCCACCACGGCGAGTACCGCCACCACGGACACTCCGACGAGAAGCTGCCGCCGGGTCCGCTCCTTCTTCGCCTGCTTCTCCCGCTCGGCGCGCAGCCGCTCACGGGCCGCACGCTTGGCTTCCTGGTTGTTGCGCTTGCTCATGACTGTCTTCTCCGTTGTTGCGTACGCGAATTCGGACCGTGCTCAGACCGCGGGAACGGCGAGCGCGGGCGGACCGCGACGGTGTACGGAGTGCGTCAGCAGCGGCAGCGCGGCAGGCGTACGGACCGCCGGCGCGCGCGGCGCCCGCGCGGGGCCCGTGGCGCCGTGGGAGGGGCGGCAGACCGCGACCGCCAGCCGCAGCGGGCGGAAGGCCGACGCGGCGACGGCGCGCAGCAGTCCGGCCAGCGCGGCCTCGCCGCGCCGCAGCCAGGCGGCGGCCAGCAGCCCCACACAGATGTGCCCGGCCAGCAGCAGCCAGGGCACGGCCGGCCCCAGTGCGCCGTGCGCGCTCAGCGAGAGCGTGCCGGACTCGCCGCCGCGCGCCGCCATCCGGGCCAGCGGGGTGCCGACGCTGCCGCCGCCGCACAGCAGGTCGAAGCCCACCGAGCGCAGCGGCCCGGCGACCGGGCCCCCGGCGCGGCCGTAACAGGCGTGCTGGCCGGTGGTGAAGACGGTATCGGCGGCCAGCTCCAGCGGGATCAGCAGCGAGGCGATCCGTGCGAAGCCGCGCTCCCGGCCCGCCAGCGCGAACGCCAGCAGGAAGACGCCCGCCGAGATCGCGACGAGCGGCGGCAGCGGCACGGGCGAGCCGGACAGCAGGACATGCGCGCCGGCGGACAGCGTGACGCAGAGCGCGGTGAAGACCGCCGCCCTCGCTGTCCGTATGCCTGCCGCTCCCATGTCCTGCCGTTTCCTGGTCGCTGGGTGGAGTGCCTCGGCGGGCGTGCTCTGCCGAGCGCGCCCGTCGGTGCTGGTTCGGGCTGCCGTGGCCGGGCTGCCATGGCGGTGTCGTCAGGGTCGTGTCGCCGTGGCTGTGCCGTCAGGGCGGCCTTGGCCGGGTGCCTGCCGCGTGTTGGTCGTATGGCTGTTCGCGGCCCGAGTCTGCCATGGGTCGGCGTAAGTGGTCCCTAAAGGGGGCCGAACCGATGCCCCGGGGCAGCCCGTGACACCTCCCGTGCCACCCGTACCTCTCGTATCCCCCTAAACCCCGGCGATCCGGCCATTGCGGAACAGGTCGACGAAGATCTGGTGGTCCCGGCGGGCGGTGGCGCCGTAGGAGTGCGCGAAGTCGACCAGCATCGCGCGGAAGCCGTCCTCGTCGGCGCAGATGGCCTCGTCGATGGCACGCTCGGTGGAGAACGGCACCAGGCTGTGCCCGCTCTCCTCGTCGGCCGCCGCGTGCATGGTGGCCGTCGCCCGGCCCAGGTCGGCCGTGACCTGCGCTATCTCCTGCGGGTCCGCCAGGTCGCTCCAGTCCAGGTCCACGGCGTAGGGGGAGACCTCGGCCACCAGCTGACCGGCCCCGTTCAGCTCCGTCCAGCCCAGCCAGGGGTCGGCGTGCGACTGGAGGGCGCGCTGCGAGATGACGGTCCGGTGGCCCTCGTGCCGGAAGTAGTCGCGCACGGCCTGGTCGGTGATGTGCCGCGAGACGGCCGGGGTCTGTGCCTGCTTCATGTAGATGACCAGGTCGTTCTCCAGCGCGTCGCTGTGGCCCTCCAGCAGGATGTTGTACGAGGGCAGGCCGGCGCTGCCGATGCCGATCCCGCGCCGGCCCACCACGTCCTTGACCCGGTGGGCGCCGTGCCGCTCGCGGCCCTCGCCGGGCGGGAGGGTGCCCAGGTAGGCGTCGAAGGCGTCCAGGACGGTGGCCCGGGTCTTCTCGTCCAGCTCTATGGAGCCGCCGCCGGAGGTGAAGCGGCGCTCCCAGCCGCGGATCTCCGTCATGGTGCCCAGCAGCCCGAAGCGGGTGTTGGCCCGCGCGGCGCGCAGCGCGTCGAGCACGGGGCCCCGCGCGGTGTCCAGGGTGAGCGTCGGCGGCTCGGTCTCCGGCGCACCGGATGCCAGGGCGCGGATGCGGTCGCGGTAGGCGGTGGCGTAGGTGGTGACCAGCGAGGTGATCTGCTCGTCACTGAGCGCCTTGCTGTATCCGAGCAGCGCGACGGAGGCGGCGAAGCGCTTGAGGTCCCAGGTGAACGGGCCGACGTACGCCTCGTCGAAGTCGTTGACGTTGAACAGGAGACGGCCGTTGGCGTTCATGTACGTGCCGAAGTTCTCGGCGTGCAGGTCGCCGTGTATCCATACCCGGCTCGTGCGCTCGTCCTGGAAGGGCCCGGTGTCGCGCTCTCCGTCGAGGTCCGCGTAGAAGAGGCAGGCCGTGCCCCGGTAGAAGGCGAAGGCCGAGGCGGCCATCTTGCGGAACTTCGTCTGAAAGGCCGCCGGGTCGGCGGCGAGGAGGTCACCGAAGGCGGTGTCGAAGACCTGGAGGATGGTCTCGCCGCGCTCTTGGTCCGGGCCTGCCTTGGTCATGTGGGCGCTCCGTTGTGCGTTCGGTGTTCGGCGTTCGGTGTTCGACGTGCGGCGTGCGGTGTTCGGCGTGCGGTGTTTGCGGTGGGTCAGGAGGTGTGGCGCGTCGTGCGGGAGGCGTGACGCGTGCCTAACGTACGCCGCTGCGCGGTGGTGCCAGGGCCGGGTCGGCCGCGGGGAGCGGGGCGGCGGGTGTCCGGTGGTTGTCGGTGGCGGGTCGTAGACTCCTGATTCGCCCTGAAGATCCGCGCCCGGAGGTGGCCTTCGTCGTGAGTGAGCAGCCCTTCACGCATCTGCATGTGCACACGCAGTATTCGCTGCTCGACGGAGCGGCGAGGCTCAAGGACATGTTCAACGCCTGCAATGAGATGGGCATGTCGCATATCGCGATGACCGACCACGGCAATCTTCACGGGGCGTACGACTTCTTCCATTCCGCGAAGGACGCCGGGGTCACGCCGGTCATCGGCATCGAGGCGTATCTGGCGCCCGACCACCGCAGGAACACCCGGCCGGTCAAGTGGGGCACCCCCCACCAGAAGCGCGACGACGTCTCGGGTAACGGCGCGTACACCCACATGACGATGTGGGCGCGCAACGCGACGGGGCTGCACAACCTCTTCCGCGCCCAGTCCCGGGCCAGCCTGGAGGGCTTCTTCCGCAAGCCCCGCATGGACCGGGAGCTGCTGGCCGAGTACGCGGACGGGCTGATGGCCACCACGGGCTGCCCCTCGGGCGAGGTGAGCACCAAGATCCGCCTGGACATGGAGGAGGAGGCCCTCAAGGCGGCGGGGGAGTACCAGGACATCTTCGGCAAGGAGAACTTCTTCGTCGAGCTGATGGACCACGGCATCGACATCGACAAGCGGGCGCGCGACGGCCTGGAGCGCATCGCGAAGAAGATCAACGCCCCGTTCGTGGTCACCAACGACTCGCACTACACCTACGAACGCGAGTCCGCGGCGCACGACACCCTCCTGTGCATCCAGACCGGCAGCAACCTCTCCGACCCCGACCGCTTCAGCTTCGACGGCGCGGGCTATTACCTGAAGTCGGCCGCGGAGATGTACGCCATCGACTCCTCGGACGCCTGGCAGGAGGGCTGCCGCAACACCCAGCTCCTGATCGCCCAGCGGGTCGAGACGGAGGGCATGTTCGAGCCGAAGAACCTGATGCCGAAGTTCGACGTGCCCGAGGGGTACGACGAGGTGTCCTGGTTCCGCGAGGAGGTGCGCCGGGGCATGGCCCGCCGCTACCCCGGCGGCGTCCCGCAGGACCGCCAGGAGCTGGCGGACTACGAGATGAAGGTCATCATCGACATGGGCTTCCCGGGGTACTTCCTCGTGGTCGCCGACTTCATCATGTGGGCCAAGGACAACGGCATCGCCGTGGGCCCGGGGCGCGGCTCGGCGGCCGGTTCGATCGTGTCGTACGCCATGGGCATCACCGACCTCGACCCCGTCACCCACGGGCTGATCTTCGAGCGGTTCCTCAACCCCGAGCGCATCTCCATGCCGGATGTGGACATCGACTTCGACGAGCGCAGGCGCGGCGACGTGATCCGCTACGTCACGGAGAAATACGGCTCCGACAAGGTCGCCATGATCGGCACCTACGGCACCATCAAGGCCAAGGCCGCCATCAAGGACGCCTCCCGCGTGCTGGGTTACCCGTACGCGATGGGCGACCGCATCACCAAGGCCATGCCCGCCGATGTGCTCGGCAAGGGCATCCCGCTCTCCGGAATCACCGACCCCAAGCACCCCCGCTACAGCGAGGCGGGCGAGGTGCGGGCGATGTACGAGAACGAGCCGGACGTCAAGAAGGTCATCGACGCGGCCATGGGCATCGAGGGCCTGGTCCGCCAGATGGGCATGCACGCGGCCGGCGTGATCATGTCCAGCGAGCCGGTCATCGACCACGCCCCGATCTTCTCGCCGAAGAACGACGGCACGGTCGTCACGCAGTGGGACTACCCCAGTTGTGAGTCGCTCGGCCTGCTGAAGATGGACTTCCTGGGCCTGCGCAACCTCACGATCATGGACGACGCGGTCAAGATGATCCGCAAGAACAAGGACGTCGACCTCAAGCTCCTCGATCTGCCGCTGGATGACCCCAAGACGTTCGAGCTGCTGTGCCGGGGCGACACGCTGGGCGTCTTCCAGTTCGACGGCGGGCCGATGCGCTCCCTGCTGCGCATGATGAAGCCCGACCACTTCGAGGACATCTCCGCCGTCTCGGCCCTGTACCGGCCGGGCCCGATGGGCATGAACTCGCACATCAACTACGCCCTGCGCAAGAACGGCCAGCAGGAGATCACGCCGATCCACCCGGAGCTGGAGGAGCCCCTCAAGGACGTCCTCGACATCACCCACGGCCTGATCGTCTACCAGGAGCAGGTCCAGAAGGCCGCCCAGGTGCTGGCCGGATACTCGCTGGGCCAGGCCGACCTCCTCCGGCGCGCGATGGGCAAGAAGAAGAAGGAGGTTCTCGACAAGGAGTTCGTGAACTTCCAGAAGGGCATGCGCGACCGGAACTACTCGGACGCGGCCATCCAGGCCGTGTGGGACGTGCTGGTGCCGTTCGCCGGATACGCGTTCAACAAGGCGCACTCCTCCGCGTACGGCCTGGTCACCTACTGGACCGCGTATCTGAAGGCCAACTACCCGGCGGAGTACATGTCCGCGCTGCTCACCTCGGTGCGCGACGACAAGGACAAGTCGGCGGTCTACCTCAATGAGTGCCGCAAGATGGGCATCCAGGTCCTGCCGCCGAACGTGAACGAGTCGGAGGCGAACTTCACCTCGAAGGACGACTCCACCATCGTCTTCGGTCTCACGGCGGTCAGGAACGTCGGCCAGAACGTGGTCGACTCGATCGTGAAGTGCCGCAAGGCGAAGGGGAAGTACACCTCCTTCCCCGACTTCCTGGACAAGGTCGAGGCCGTCGTCTGCAACAAGCGCACGGTCGAATCCCTGATCAAGGCCGGCGCCTTCGACGAGATGGGGCACACCCGCAAGGGCCTGACCGCCCAGTTCGAGCCGATGATCGACAACGTCGTCCAGGTCAAACGGAAGGAGGCCGAGGGCCAGTTCGACCTCTTCGGGGACCTCGGCGGGGACGACGCGGCCGACTCGGGGCCCGGATTCGGCCTGGATGTGCAGTTCTCCGAGGAGGAGTGGGAGAAGACCTACCTGCTCGCCCAGGAGCGGGAGATGCTCGGCCTCTACGTCTCCGACCATCCGCTCTTCGGCTTGGAGCACGTCCTCAACGACAAGGCGGACGCGGCCATCGCCCAGCTGACCGGCGGCGATTACTCGGACGGCTCCATCACCACCATCGGCGGCATCATCTCCGGCCTCCAGCGGAAGATGACCAAGCAGGGCAACGCGTGGGCGATCGCCACCGTCGAGGACCTGGCCGGCTCCATCGACTGCATGTTCTTCCCCGCCACCTACCAGCTCGTCTCCACCCAGCTGGTCGAGGACGCCGTGGTCTTCGTCAAGGGCCGCCTCGACAAGCGCGAGGATGTGCCCCGGCTGGTCGCGATGGAGCTGATGATCCCCGACCTGAGCGAGGCGTCCTCGAACGCGCCGGTCACCATCACCATCCCCACGGTCAAGATCACTCCGCCCCTGGTGGAGCAGCTGGGGTATGTGCTGACGCAGCACCGGGGCGCGAGCGAGGTGAGAGTGCGCTTGCAGGGTGCCCGTAAGACCACGGTCCTGCGGCTGGACCGGCACCGCGTGACGCCGGATCCCGCGCTGTTCGGAGACCTGAAGGAACTGCTGGGGCCCGCCTGCCTGGCGAGCTGACACTCGCGCGGAGCCCGCACGCCTGTGGGGGCGCTCCCATCCGGGGGCGCCCCCACAGGCGTTGCTGTCCGCCGGGCCCTTCGGTGCCGCCGCTCACGTACCTCGGGGCGCGGGGCCGTCGCGGCGGGGAGGGACGAACTGCCGCGCGCGACGGGCGAGGGCCCGACCGTAGGGCCTGACGGTAGGGGCTAGTTGTGGCCGAAGCGGCGTTCGCGGCCCTTGCGGGCGACGTCCGCCGGGCCGGCCATCCGCTGCTCGGCCGCCGCGCCCTTGGCCTGTTCGCGCTGTTGGGTCTGTTCGTCAGCTGAGCGGTTCTGCCGCTGTTTGTCGCGCTTGTGCTTGTTCTTGGCCATGATCGCCTCCTGGGGGACACGTCGGATCCACTGGCCGCGATCAGACTGTCATGACTGGACATAGCGCGCATTTCGGGTAGTTACCGTAAGTAGGCGGCCAAGCCGTCTTCGTGGCCGTAGCGTGCTGGGTATCGGCGGGGCGCCACGCCGATGATCGAGTTCGGGCTGATAACCCACGCCCGGTCGGGCAGACTCGAAAGACACGGGGAATAAACGGGGAACAACGGCCGGCACGCGAGGGCACAGCCTCGGCTGTACGTGAGGACCGAGAGTGGGTGGAACGTCGTGGACCGCTGCGTCGTGCTTGTGGACGCCGGCTACCTGCTGGGCGCCGCCGCCAGCTTGCTGGCAGGGGAGCCGACCCGCTCCCGCATCACCGTCGATCACGCGGGTCTGATCCAGGCCCTGCGCTGTCAGGCCGAGGAGGACACCGGACGCTCCCTGCTGCGGATCTACTGGTTCGACGGCGCGCCCGACCGCGTACCCCAGCCCGAGCACCGCAGGCTGCGCGTGATGCCCCGGGTCACGGTGCGCCTGGGCGCGCTGACCCGCAGCGACGGCCGGTGGGCGCAGAAGGGCGTGGACGCCGCCATGCACGCCGAACTGACCGAACTGGCCCGCAACCGCGCATGCTCCGACATCGTGCTCGTCACGGGCGACGGCGATCTGCTGCCCGGACTGATGTCCGCCAAGGAGCACGGCGTCGCCGTCCACCTGTGGGCCGTCCAGGCCGCCGACGGCGACTACAACCAGTCCGAGGACCTGGTCGCCGAGGCCGACGAGCGCCGCGTCCTCGACCGCGCGTGGATCACCCCGGTCGTCCGCGCCAAGGATCTCAGCGGTGTCTGCCCGCCCGCGCCCGTCCCCCGCCCCGAGATCGCCGCGATCTTGTCGGCGCCCCTGCCCGAGACCGCCAAGAACGGCGACGGCGCCACCCAGCACGGCCCGGCCCGGCCCCCGGAGCAGCCCCTCCGCCCGGCCGGACGGGTTGCTCCGGGCGCGCACTCCCCACCCGACGGTGACAGCGACGGGCCCGGCGACGGCACGGGCGCGGGCGCCGGTGCGGACACCCGCACCGGACCGGCTCCCGGACCTGCGGCCCCCGGCGCCGGGAGCGAGGACGGCGCGGGCGAGGACGGGCCGTCCGGGAGAGGCGCCCAGGGCGCCCCCGCGTCACGTGCCGAGGGCGCCGGGGTGCCCACCCCCAAGGACCTGGCGGGGCTGGGCCGCCCCGGCCCCGGGGCCGTCGCCCCCGCCGGGCCGCCGGGTGCCACCTTGCGCTGGTCCTCCGACCGTGGCTGGGTCGAGCGCACGGCCACCGGCGAGGCGCCCGAGACGGCTTCGCTGCCGATGCTCGCCCAGCTCACCACCGCCGAGCAGCGCTGGGCCGACCGCGAGGAGGACATCACCGCCGTCAGCGGCGACCCCTTCGAGGTCGGCCAGGTCTTCGCCAGGCGCTGGATCGAGCGGCTCACCACCGATGTCCATCTCGGCCAGCTCTCCGGCGAATACCCGCGCATCCCGCACCGCATCGACGGTGAACTGCTGCGCTACGCCGCCCGGTTCGGGCTGCTGGCGCACAAGGACGACCAGATCGACGAGCACGACCGCTACGCGATCCGCGCCGGGTTCTGGCGCGAGGTGGACGCGCGCACCGGCTCCTCCGCCGAGCCCGCCCCGGCGGGTGACTGACGGCCCGCCCGGCCCCGCGGGCCACTGACGGCCTGCCCCGCGCCCACTGACGGACCTGGTCCGGCGCAGACCGGCGGGCCCGCCCCGTCGGAGACCGGCGGACCCGCCCCGTCGGAGGGCCGGCCGGTGGCGGCGGCCCCGCACCCGCGGGTGACCGGACCCGCCGCGGCGGGCGGTCGCGGACCCCGAGGGTCGGACGGCCGACGCGGACGCCACGGCGGGTGAGGGCAGGGCCCAGACTCAGGCAGGCGAAGCCGGACGCGTACCCTCATAGTTCGTGAGAACGGGCACTCGGCAGGCGGTGGACAGCTCGGTGGACAGTGTGGAGACACCCGCACGGGCCGCCGCACGCGCCGTGCGCGTCGAGGGCCTGGTGAAGAGCTACCCGCCCGCCCGCGCCCGGCGCGGCACCCCGGCGGCGCCCGCCGTCCGCGCGAGCGACGCCATCAGCCTCGATGTACGCCGAGGCGAGATCTTCGGCCTCCTCGGGCCCAACGGCGCCGGCAAGTCCACCCTCGTACGCCAGCTCACCGGGCTGCTGCGCCCCGATGCCGGGACCGTCGAGATCCTCGGCCACGACGTGGTGCGCCACCCCGAGCGCGCCGCACGGCTGCTCGCCTACCTGGGCCAGGAGTCGAGCGCGCTGGACGAGCTGACGGTGGCGCTGGCCGCCGAGACCACGGCGCGGCTGCGCGGCATGGAGACGGCGGCGGCCCGCACGGCCCGCGACGAGGTACTGGCCGAGCTGGGGCTGGAGGAACTGGCGGGACGGCCGCTGAAGAAGCTCTCGGGCGGCCAGCGGCGCCTGGCGTGTGTGG
The DNA here is from genome assembly GCF_039532135.1 of Streptomyces axinellae. Lineage (NCBI taxonomy): Bacteria > Bacillati > Actinomycetota > Actinomycetes > Kitasatosporales > Streptomycetaceae > Streptomyces > Streptomyces axinellae. The sequence continues at coordinate 202,958 of NZ_BAAARJ010000003.1, read as the reverse complement.
CATCGGCCCTGGTGGGCGACCGTCCGCTGCTGGTCCTGGACGAGCCGACCACGGGCATGGACCCGCACGCGCGCCGCGCCGTGTGGGCCGCCGTGGACCGCAGGCGCGCCGAGCGCGGGACGACGGTGCTGCTGGTGACGCACAACGTGATCGAGGCCGAGACCATGCTGGACCGGGTCGCCGTCCTGGACCGGGGCCGGGTCATCGCCTGCGACAGCCCCGGGGGGCTGAAGGCGCAGGTCGGCGACGAGGTCCGGCTGGAGCTGGTCTGGCGCGAGCGCGCCCCCCTGGACGTCCCGCGGATCGCCGCGCTCGCCGCCCGTGCCGGGGCGACCGGCCGCCGTTGGACACTGCGGCTCGCACCCGAAGAGGCGCGGGAGGCGGTGGCCCTGGTCACCGAGGGCCCCGCCTTCGCGGCGCTCGACGACTTCCGGCTGGCGACCCCCAGCCTGGAGGACGTCTATGTGGCCCTCGGCGGACGCGCCTTCGGTACGGACGGCGCCGAGGGCCTGGTGAAGACGTGAGGGTGCGCGAGCACGGGAGGGCGTACGGCGACGCGTCGCGGGACGGCGCGAGGCCGTGGGACGTGGCGAGGTCATGGGCCGTGGCGCGGGCGTGCGACGGTGTGGCGGTGCGGGACGGAGCGCGGGTGCGTGGCGGCGAGACGGTGCGGGACGGAGCGGACGGGCGCGGCCGGATGCGGGCGCGCCGTGGCGCCGGGGCGCGGGACCTGGTGAGGGGCGGAGTCGGGTGAGTACGGCGGCGGAGCGAAGCACGGCGGTCGTGGCGGCCCCGTCCGGCGCGCGGGCGCGCACACGGGAGATGGCGGCCGTCGCGGACGCGGCTCCCCAGGACGCACAGGACGCACAGGGCGGCCAGAGCGGCCGACAAGGCGAGGGCGGCGGGAGCACCGCTCCGCTGGCGCCCAGGGCGCGGCTGTGGCCCTCGCTGTGCGCCGTCTACCGGGCCCAGCTCTCCCGGGCCCGGGTGGCGCGGATCCCGCTGCTGTTCGTGGCGACCTTCCAGTCGCTGGGGATCATGGTTCTGCTGCGCGGCGTCGTGGACGGGGGCGCCGAGGCGCGGGCCGTGGTCGCCGGGTCGAGTGTGCTCGTGGTCGCCTTCGTCGCGCTCAATCTGCTGGCCCAGTACTTCGGCCAGCTCCGGGCCGGCGGGGGCCTGGACCACTACGCCACGCTTCCGGTCCCCGCGGCGTCCGTCGTCCTCGGTGCCGCCGCCGCGTACGCGTCCTTCACCGCGCCGGGTGTGGTGGTGACGGCGGTCGCGGGAAGTGTGCTCTTCCAGTTGCCCATGGGCGGGCTGTGGGTGCTGGTCGCCGTGATCCCGCTGGCCGGTGCGGCGCTCGCCGGACTGGGCGCGGCGCTCGGGCTGCTCGCGCCCCGTCCCGAACTGGCGACCCTGGGCGGCCAGTTGGGCATGTCGGCCGCGCTGCTCCTGGGCGTACTGCCGGCCGGGGGCATGCCGCTGCCCATTCAGTGGGCGCGCGATCTGCTGCCGTCCACCTACGGCGTGGAGGCGTTCGCCCACACCTTCGCCGCCCACACCGACTGGGGCGTGGTCGTCCTCGATCTGGGCGTGTGTGCCGCCGTCGGCGTGCTCTCGCTCGCCGTGGCCACCCGCGCCTACCGCTGGGCGGCCACCCGCTGAGCCGCCACCCGCTCAGAGACCGTCCGCTGAGAGGGTCGGGGCCCGGGCCCCGGTGCGGGCCTGGCACGATGGCGGAGTGACCGTACCGACGCCCTCCCCACACAATCCGGACCCCTCGCACTCGTCGCCGTCCTCGCCGCCGCCGCCGGCCCCGCAGCCGGGAGCGGCGGACCCCGGCCACGCGGGCGGCCAGGGCGAAGGCCAGGCCCGAGTCCAAGGCGAAGGCCCAGTCCAAAGCCACGGCCACGGCGACGGCTACGGGCAGGAGGGTGGGCCGCTCGTGCGCCGGGAACTGCGGGAGGCCGCCGTCTGTGCCGTGGCGGTCGCCGTCGTGGGCGTGCTGCTGGGGCTGCTGTGGCTGTGGCTGGCGCCGCGCGTGCCGCTCTTCACGGACGGCAAGGCCGTCTACCTCAAGGACCCCGAGGGCGAGGAGTCCATCGGCGCCGATGGCACCTTCACGCTGCTCGGCCTCGCCTTCGGCCTGGTGGCCGGGGTCGTCGTGTTCCTGTGCCGCAAGAAGGGCGGCGTCGGTCTCGTCGTCGGCCTGGCGGTGGGCGGACTGCTCGGGTCGCTGCTGGCCTGGCGGATCGGCGTCTGGCTCGGTCCCGAGACGGATCTGATCGCCGCGGCGAAGGCGGCGGGCAAGAACGCCACGTTCGATGCGCCGCTCAAGCTCCAGGCCAAGGGCGCGCTGCTGGCCTGGCCGCTGGCCGCCATCGTCGTCCATCTGGTGCTGACGGGCTTCTTCGGCCCCCGCGATCCGGAGCCGGAGCCGCAACAGCCCCTGTGGTGAGCCGCGGACCGGGCTGCGCTGTGACGGGGATCCGGTCGCGACGGCGCTCGCTCCGGCCGGGCCCGGTTCTGTGGCCGGGCCCGGGCTGCTCGGTCCCTGCCGGCGCTGTTCGGTCCCTGCCCGGTGCTGCTCGGTCCCTGAACGGGCCCTTGTCCGGGCCGGGTCAGGCGGGTCGTCTTCCGTGGTTGGCGCGTCGCTTCTTGACGCGCCACTTCCGCTTGCGGGTGCGCTTCGACATGGGCCAGTCATAGCGCCGTACGGCGAAGCCGGGAAGCCCCGCCGCACCGGGCGGCCTACCGGGCCCGCCGCCCGCTGGTCGCCCCGCTAACCGCGCGCGACGGGGGCCACGGTGGCGTCGGTGAGGGCCGCCAGGTCGCCCGGAGCCAGCTCGATCTCCAGGCCGCGGCGGCCGGCCGAGACGCAGACCGTCGGGTGCTCCCGCGCCGAGGCGTCCAGCACCGTGGGGAGCTTCTTGCGCTGGCCCAGCGGGGAGATGCCGCCGCGCACATAGCCCGTGGTGCGCTCGGCCGCCGCCGGGTCGGCCATCGTGGCGCGCTTGCCGCCGACGGCGGAGGCCAGCGCCTTCAGGTCGAGGGAGGCCGAGACCGGCACGACGGCCACGGTCAGGGCGCCGTCCACCTCGGCGACGAGGGTCTTGAAGACCTGTTCGGGTGCCAGCCCGAGGGCCTCGGCGGCCTCCAGCCCGTAGGAGGGCGCGGCCGGATCGTGCTCGTAGGCGCGCGTGGTGTACTCCACGCCGGCCTCGCGCGCGGCGACGATCGCGGGGGTCGCCGAGCCGGTCTTCTGCTTGCTCTTCTTCGCCAACGTCCCCTGCACCGCCTTCTTCCGCCGGGACCCGCAGCGCCCCGCTGTCTCAACGCCCCTGCCGTCGCCCCGCTGTCTCAGCGCCCCGCTGTCCGTACGCCCCAGGGCTCCGGCGCCCTGGGACCCCAGTGTCCAGGGCCCCGGCGCCTCAGTTGGGGCTGGTGGGCTTGCGGGTCAGGTCCGCGGCCGGGAGCGAGGGGAGCTTGCCGATGACGGAGGTCTCGCGCCGCAGCACCTTCAGTTCGTCCGCCAGCCGCGTGGCCGTGTCCGGCGCCTGGAGGAGCCGCTGCTTGGCGGGGGTGTCCAGCACGGTTGCCGCCGCCACCAGGTAGGAGACCACGGACGGATCGTCGGGCAGGTCCTGCTCCTGGCCCGCGGCGAGGGTCCGCTCACGGGCGCCCGCCAGCCGCTTCTGGTAGGCGCGGAAGGCCCGCAGTACCCCGGAGGCCAGCGCTCCGGCGCCGTCGCCCTCCTCTTCGGGCAACTCCTCGATCTCGCCGGTCAGATACGGCCCCGAGGCGTCCACCGACAGCAGCCGGAAGCGGGTGGTGCCGGTGGCCAGCACCTCGTAGCCGCTGGTCCTCGTACGGGCGTCGGCGCTCGCCGTGCCCTCCGGCGGCTCGTCGGCGGCCTCGGGGGTGCCGGTGCGCTCGCGGATGGTGGAGGCGTCGGCAACGCAGCCCACCGTGTAGAACGACTTGATCGGGTCGGGCCCGAATCCGGCGGTGGGATCGCCGCCCGGTGCCGGTGCCGTATCCGGCATGCCGGTGGCGGTGGGTGCCACCTCGCGGCCGTCGCGGATGGCCACGACGCCGAAGCGGCGGGGCGCGTCCTCGGGCAGTTCCAGCAGGTCACGCATGAGCGCGCGGTAGCGCGCCTCGAAGATGTTCAGCGGCAGCACCAGGCCAGGGAACAGCACCGAGTTGAGCGGGAAGAGTGGAAGCGCGGTCGTCACAACCGGTAAGCCTAAAGCCTCCGGGCGCCACCGTGCGGCCCGGTGCGCCTTACTGGCGCCGCAACAGCCGGGTGGCGCCCGCGGCGACGGTGGTGGCGAGGACCCAGCCGAGCAGGATCATGATGGCCGCGACCCACTGGTAGGCCCCCACCGGATTCCACGAGGTGTCCTGGCCGAAGGAGATGACGGGCAGCAGCAGGTCCAGCGCGTACAGCGCCGCGTTCCACTGCGGGGCCTCGTCGCCCTTGAGCGCGGGCGGCCGGTGGGTGTCGAACAGCAGCGAGCCGGTCAGCCACAGCACGGCCATCCACAGCGCGGCCTGCCCGGGGCGGTAGCCGTAGGCGACCGTCCAGTCCTGGATGACGCCCCACAGCTTGCCGGGCAGCGGCAGCGTCTCGCGGCGGCGGCGCTGCTTGGCCAGCAGGACGAGGCGCGCGTTGGTGTCGTCGCCGCTGTTGCGGTACATCGCCGAGAGCTGCTCGTACGGCTCGGGTGCGTACTCCGCCGTCGCCGCCGTGACCCACTGGAGGCGCTCGCGGACGTTGAAGTGGCCCTCCTTGGGGATGGCGTGCTGGTAGGTGAAGCCCGCCATCCACAGCCGGTGGTCGCGCGGCCAGCTCGAAGCGCGGTCCATCAGCTTCTCCACGGAGGCGCCCGAGAGCACCACCAGGCCGCGCTCGGGCAGCTGCGGTGTGAAGGACAGCTCCGGGGTGGTGATACGGCGCAGCGACAGCTCCTGGTCGCGCTGCATGTCCAGCCGGGCGTTCTCGATCACCAGCGAGGAGCCGAACCGGCCGTCGTCCAGCACCATCCCGCCCGTGCACTCGAAGTGCTTGGTGCGGTGGGGGTACCACCCCGTTCTGGCGGCCCCGCCCGGCCGGAGACCGGGGGAGGGGGCGTGGCCTCGGGCACCACCGCCGGGGCCCGCGCCGGCGCGGGCCCCGGCGGTGGTGCCGAAGTCGTAGCGGGTGCCGGCGGGCGGGGTGGTGCCGTAGATCTGGGGGGCGCTGCCGCGCCCGGCGTCGGCGAAGCTGGCGACCTGCTCGACGGTCATCTGCGGCGCGTACAGCGCGTAGCGGCCCCGGGGGTTGCGCAGCACCGTGCCGAACATGTGCAGCGAACTGCCGATCGTCGCGCCGCGCAGGCTCACCTGGCCGTCGGTGACCAGCAAGCTGGCCTGGAGCTCCTGGGAGACGGTGATCCCGTCCGCGGCGATGGCGCTGTGGCGGCGCCCGCTGCCGACCGTCGCCTCGTTGAGCAGCAGGTCCGTGCCGATCGTGGCGTCCGTCAGCTTGATGCCCTCGGGCAGGCTGCACCGGGGGAGGTGAAGGTCGCCCTCGGTGGTCAGCCGCGCGGCCTCCAGCCGGGGCAGGTAGCAGTCGACGAAGCGCGCGGTGTTCACCCGCGCCTCCGGTATCCGCACCTCCTGCTCGAAGCGGCACTGGCGCAGCTCGAAGTAGGGCTCGACCGCGCCGCCGGACAGGTCGAGGCAGCCGGTGACGTAGGCGCCGGTCAGGTGCAGCGAGGCGACGCGGCCCAGTAGCGGGGGCGGGCCGTGCAGCAGCAGGAGCGCGATGATCCGGGCACGTACGGAGCGCTCGGGGCCCCACACGTGGTCGCCGTTCGGGTCGTCCAGCTCGGGCTCCCGGCTGCGCAGATCGTGTTCGCTGCCGTTGCGGAACGCCTGCCACAGGCCCCACTCGGCGGTGGTCAGACGCAAGCCCGAAGGCGGTTCGCCAGTGTCCCCCGGCTCGCTCACGCTTCCTCCCCCTCGGCGCCATGGATGTGCCGGACATGTTCGAACGTGATGGTCGTACCGCTTCCCATTCCCGCTCCGTGACCGGATGAACGCGCGAGGCGACGATCGTCTGGTGTGACCCGTATCAGCCCCTGATACGGGCGCCGGTGCGCCGGGCAGGTCTGAGAGACTTGGGTGTGTGATCTCCCGAATCGATCTGCGTGGTCCCTCCGCCGGCCCCCGGCCGGACGGACACCCCTCCCCTTCCGGCCCGGCATCTCTGCCGACGGCGGCCGGGATCGACCGCGACCTGCTGCCCCGTGCCGAGCTGGACGTCGAGGCCGCCCTGGAGAAGGTGCGGCCCCTGTGCGAGGACGTACGGCATCGTGGCACAGCCGCCGTGATCGAGGCCACGGAGAAGTTCGACGGCGTACGGCAGGAGCGCCTGCGGGTGCCCGCCGAGGCGCTGAGCAGGGCGCTGGAGGAGCTGGACCCCGCCGTACGCGCGGCGCTGGAGGAGTCCATCCGCCGGGCCCGCCTCGTCCACCGCGACCAGCGGCGCACCGACTCGACCGTGCGGGTCGTCCCCGGCGGTACGGTCACCGAGCGCTGGGTGCCCGTCGAGCGGGTCGGCCTCTACGTACCGGGCGGCCGGGCCGTCTACCCGTCCTCCGTGGTGATGAACGTGGTGCCCGCGCAGGAGGCCGGTGTCGAGGGCCTGGCGGTCACCTCCCCGCCGCAGGCCGACTTCGGCAACCTCCCGCACCCCACGATCCTCGCCGCCTGCGCCCTGCTGGGCGTCGATGAGGTCTACGCGGCGGGCGGCGCCCAGGCCGTGGCGATGTTCGCGTACGGCACCGAGGAGTGCGCCCCCGTCCAGCTGGTCACGGGGCCGGGCAACATCTACGTCGCCGCCGCCAAGCGCCTCCTCAAGGGCGTCATCGGCATCGACTCGGAGGCGGGCCCGACCGAGATCGCCGTCCTCGCCGACGACACCGCCGACCCGGCTCACGTGGCCGCCGACCTGATCAGCCAGGCCGAGCACGACGTGGTGGCCGCCGCCGTCCTCGTCACGCCCTCCGAGGCGCTGGCCGAGGCGGTCGAGGCCGAGCTGAAGACGCAGGCGCCCGCCACCAAGCACAGCGAGCGCGTCGCCGAGGCGCTGGGCGGCCGGCAGTCCGGCATCGTGCTGGTCGACTCCCTCGACCACGGCCTCGCCGTCGTCAACGCGTACGCCGCCGAGCACCTGGAGATCCAGACCGCGGACGCCGCCGCCTGGGCGGCCCGGGTGCGCAACGCGGGCGCCGTCTTCGTCGGCCCCTACTCGCCGGTCTCGCTGGGCGACTACGCGGCCGGCTCCAACCACGTGCTGCCCACCGGCGGCTGCGCCTGCCACTCCTCGGGGCTGTCGGTGCAGTCCTTCCTGCGCGGTATCCACGTCGTGGACTACTCGAAGGAAGCGCTGGCCGACGTCACCCACCACGTGGTGGCCCTCGCCGACGCGGAGGACCTGCCCGCGCACGGCGACGCACTGCGCGCGAGGTTCGACTGGAAGGTCCCGGAAGGCTCGTGAGTACCACCAGCACTACCAGCACCCCCGGCACCAGCGCGGGTGCCGTCGTCGGCCTGGACGAGCTGCCCCTCCGCGACGAACTGCGCGGCAAGTCCCCGTACGGCGCGCCCCAGTTGGACGTGCCCGTACGGCTGAACACGAACGAGAACCCCTACCCGCTGCCCGACGCGCTCGTCGCGCGTATCGCGGAGCGGGTGGCCGAGGCCGCGCGCGGGCTCAACCGCTACCCGGACCGGGACGCGGTCGAGCTGCGCACCCGGCTCGCGCACTACCTCTCGGACACGGCCGGGCACCGCGTCGGCCGCGAGCAGGTGTGGGCGGCCAACGGGTCCAACGAGGTGCTCCAGCAGCTCCTCCAGGCGTTCGGCGGTCCAGGCCGCACGGCGCTGGGCTTCGACCCCTCGTACTCGATGCACGCCCTGCTGGCGCGCGGCACCGGCACCGGCTGGATCTCCGGGCCGCGCAACGAGGACTTCACCATCGATGTCGAGGCGGCCCGCGCCGCCATCGCCGAGCACCGCCCCGAGGTGGTGTTCATCTGCTCGCCCAACAACCCCACGGGCACCGCCGTTTCGGAAGAGACCGTGCTGGCGCTGTACGAGGCGGCGCAGGCGGCCCGCTCGGGCCCGGACGAGCACGGCGCGCTGGTGGTCGTCGATGAGGCGTACGGCGAGTTCTCGCACCGCCCCTCGCTGCTGCCGCTCATCGAGGGGCGGCCCGCGCTGGTGCTCTCGCGCACCATGTCCAAGGCGTTCGGCGCCGCGGGGCTGCGGCTGGGCTATCTGGCCGCCGCGCCCGCCGTGGTGGACGCCGTGCAGCTCGTACGGCTGCCCTACCACCTCTCGGCCGTCACCCAGGCCACGGCGCTGGCCGCGCTGGAGCACACCGACACCCTGCTCGGCTATGTCGAGCAGCTCAAGACCGAGCGCGACAGACTGGTGAGCGAGCTGCGGTCCCTCGGCTGCCGGGTCACCGAGTCGGACGCGAACTTCGTCCAGTTCGGCCACTTCGGCGACGCGGCCGGCTCCCACGCGGTGTGGGAGGCGCTGCTGGCGCACGGTGTCCTTGTCCGGGACAACGGAGTGCCCGGCTGGCTGCGGGTGTCGGCGGGGACGCCGGAGGAGAACGACGCCTTCCTCGGCGCGGTGCGAGCCGTGACGAAGGAGCTGAAGGAGAAGAGCGACTGATGACCCGCAAGGGCCGCGTGGAGCGGACCACGAAGGAGACCTCGGTGGTCGTCGAGATCGATCTCGACGGCACCGGCCAGGTCGATGTATCGACCGGAGTGGGCTTCTACGACCACATGCTCGACCAGCTCGGCCGCCACGGCCTGTTCGACCTCACGGTCAAGACCGAGGGCGATCTGCACATCGACAGCCACCACACCATCGAGGACACCTCGCTGGCGCTGGGCGCCGCCTTCAAGCAGGCGCTCGGCGACAAGCGCGGCATCGTACGGTTCGCCAACGCCTCGGTGCCGCTGGATGAGTCACTGGCCCAGGTCACCGTCGATCTGTCGGGCCGCCCGTACCTGGTGCACACCGAGCCCGAGGGGCTGGCGCCGATGATCGGCGCCTACGACACGACGATGACCCGGCACATCCTGGAGTCCTTCGTCGCGCAGGCCCAGGTGGCGCTGCACGTCCACGTGCCCTACGGGCGCAACGCGCACCACGTGGTCGAGTGCCAGTTCAAGGCCCTGGCCCGGGCGCTGCGCTACGCGAGTGAGATCGACCCGAGGCAGACGGGAATCCCGTCCACGAAGGGCGCCCTATGACCGGCCTGTCGGCGATCCTCATATTCGTCGGGCTTTTTCTGGCCGGCGGCGCCGTCTCCTTCTGGAAGCAGAAGCTGCCCACCGGGGTGATCGTGCTGCTCGGCTTCGGCTCGGTGCTGGCGCTGCTGGCCGGGATCCTGCGGCTGGAGTGGTGGTCATGAGCGCCGGGACGGGCAAGAGCGTCGTCGTCTTCGACTACGGCTTCGGAAACGTCCGCTCCGCCGAGCGTGCGCTCGAACGCGCGGGCGCCCAGGTCGAGATCACCCGCGACTACGACAAGGCGATGGCCGCCGACGGGCTGCTGGTGCCCGGCGTCGGCGCGTTCGCGGCCTGTATCGAGGGACTGCGCGCCGCGCGCGGTGACTGGGTGATCGGCCGCCGGCTGGCGGGCGGGCGCCCCGTGCTGGGGATCTGCGTCGGGATGCAGATCCTGTTCTCGCGCGGCATCGAACACGGTGACGAGGCCGAGGGCCTGGACGAGTGGCCCGGCACGGTGGGCCCCCTCAAGGCGGAGGTCGTCCCGCACATGGGCTGGAACACCGTCCAGTCTCCCGACGGCTCGCGGCTCTTCGCGGGTCTGCCCGCCGACGAGCGCTACTACTTCGTGCACTCCTACGCCGTACACGACTGGGAGCTGGAGACGGGCAACTCCGCGATGCGGGCGCCCACCGTGAGCTGGACGACGCACGGGCAGCCGTTCGTCGCCGCAGTGGAGAACGGCCCGCTGTGGGCCACCCAGTTCCACCCCGAGAAGTCCGGCGACGCCGGAGCGCAACTCCTCTCCAACTGGATCGGAACGCTGTGAGCGACGCATGTGCGGCTGCCGGGCCGCAGTTGACAACGAAGCCGGTGCGCTGCCGCGCGGGCGGAGAAGCGAACGAAAGGATGCTGTGAGTGCTGTGAGCGACGCCGCCGACACCAAGCTCGAACTGCTCCCCGCCGTCGATGTGCGCGACGGCCAGGCCGTACGCCTCGTGCACGGCGAGTCCGGCTCCGAGACCTCCTACGGTGACCCGATGGAGGCCGCGCTGGCCTGGCAGCGTGCGGGCGCCGAGTGGCTGCATCTGGTGGACCTGGACGCCGCGTTCGGTACCGGCGACAACCGGCGGCGCATCGCCGAGGTCGCCGACGCCATGGACCTGAAGGTCGAACTGTCCGGCGGCATCCGCGACGATGCCTCGCTGGCCGCCGCGCTCGCCACCGGCTGCACCCGGGTCAACCTGGGCACCGCCGCGCTGGAGACCCCCGAGTGGGTCGCGAAGATCATCGCCGAGCACGGCGACAAGATCGCCGTCGGCCTGGACGTACGCGGCACCACGCTGCGCGGACGCGGCTGGACGCGGGACGGCGGCGACCTGTACGAGACCCTGGCCCGGCTCGACGAGGAGGGCTGCGCCCGCTACGTCGTCACCGACATCGCCAAGGACGGCACTCTCCAGGGCCCCAACCTGGAGCTGCTGCGCAACGTGTGCGCGGCCACCGACCGGCCTGTGGTGGCCAGCGGCGGCGTCTCCTCCCTTGACGATCTGCGGGCGATCGCCACCCTGGTACCGGAGGGCGTCGAGGGCGCCATCGTCGGCAAGGCCCTCTACGCCAAGGCGTTCACCTTGGAAGAGGCGTTGGAGGCGGTGGGCTGATGGCCGGTACCGGTATACACCGGGTTGCGTCCGATGTGCCGTGGGAGGAGACCTACGGGTACTCCCGCGCGGTGGAACTGCCCAACGGCCTGGTGCTGGTGGCGGGCTGCACTTCCGTGGTGGACGGGATCATCACCGAGGGCGGCCCCTACGAGCAGGCGATCAATGCCTTCGGGGTGGCCCTGGAGGCGCTGAAGGGGCTCGGGCTCGGCGCGGACAGCGTGGTGCGTACGCGGATGTACGTCACCCACGCGCGGGACGTGGAGGAGGTCGGCCGCGCCCACAAGGAACTCTTCGACGCGGTCCGCCCGGCCGCGTCCATGATCATCGTTTCCGGCTTCATCGACCCCAGCCTGGTCGTGGAGGTCGAGGTCGAGGCGTACCGGGCCCCCGAGGCTCCCGAAGCCCCAGCGGCCCCCGAAGGAGCGGATACCGCATGACCCTGGCGGTCCGAGTCATTCCCTGCCTGGACGTGGACGGCGGCCGGGTCGTCAAGGGCGTCAACTTCCAGAACCTGCGCGACGCCGGGGATCCGGTGGAGATGGCGAAGGTGTACGACGCGGAGGGCGCCGATGAGCTGACCTTCCTCGACATCACCGCCTCCTCCGGCGACCGCGAGACCACCTACGACGTGGTGCGCCGCACCGCCGAACAGGTCTTCATCCCCCTCACGGTCGGCGGCGGCGTGCGCACCGCCGACGACGTGGACAAGCTGCTGCGCGCGGGCGCCGACAAGGTGGGGGTCAACACGGCCGCCATCGCCAGGCCCGAGCTGATCCGGGAGATCGCCGAACGGTTCGGCAGCCAGGTGCTGGTCCTGTCCGTGGACGCGCGGCGCACGGGCGAGGGCGGTGGCTTCGAGGTCACCACGCACGGCGGACGGCGCGGTACCGGCCTCGACGCGGTCGAATGGGCGCACCGCGCGGCCGAGTTGGGGGCCGGGGAGATTCTGCTCAACTCCATGGACGCGGACGGCACCAAGGACGGCTACGACACGGAGATGATCACCGCAGTGCGCGGACACGTCTCCGTCCCCGTGATCGCCTCGGGCGGCGCGGGCAAGCTCGACCACTTCCCGCCCGCCATCGACGCGGGCGCCGACGCCGTACTCGCCGCCTCCGTCTTCCACTTCGGCGACCTGCGCATCGGCGAGGTGAAGGAAACGCTTCGCGACGCGGGATGCGCGGTGCGCTGATACCCGACCGACGGAATGCCGGGCCCTGGCCGTGCCGGGCCCGGCATTTCTCGTTGTCGTCGAGCCCGGTCTCCTGACCGTTTCTTCACCGACTCCTGGCCGTCTGTTGACCGCTGTCGGGCCCGTGCGGCGCGCGTGCCCGCGGTCTTGCGGGAACGGGCCGGTGCCGGTCGGCCCGGACTCTTCCGAGCCCGATCGCGGGCCGGACGACCTGCGGAATCCCGGTCCGTACGGAGGACTGCCCGCGGCCCGCTCGAAGGGCCGCCCGCACCCCGCGCACGCTCCTCGCGCACCTCCGCTCGCGGCGCGGGAAGAGCGGAATGAAACGCCGGCGCCCGCATTCCGCCCTTTCCGGCGGAGGCCCGACCCGTTCCCACAACCGTTCCGCTCGCGCCTCCCGGAACTTTCAGGAAACCGGATGGTTGACAGGGATGGGGTAGTGGTTGAACTCTTGGTTTGGTCACTCCGGTATGGGGTGATGGGTGATCTCCTGTCGGCTTCCTTCCGTCTTGGACGCGAGATGACGAATCGCGTCGGCAAGGTCGGGGATGGAGGGGTGTGATGAAGGCTTCGCGGCTCCTGAGCGGTGAGCGGGTTGCGGCAAGTCCAGCACCGGATGCCTTTTCCTCGGGTGAGACTCAGTGCCGGCTACGTCGGCTGGAAACGGATCACTGGTCACCAGTCATTACGGCACGGGCCCATATGACAGCGCATTGAAGCTCTTCCGGCGGCATTCGCGTATCACGCTGACTTGATCCGCACGGAAAAACCTTTGGGCGCGCACCATGTGCAGCGCGGACAGTGCAACTTCCAGATTTCCAGGCCTGAACGGAAGGCGCTCACATGCCTGACTCGGTTGACCGACCGCAAGAACACTCTCACGTCAGAGGCGACACAGATGTCGAATTGAGGCGCATGGAGGAGGGTGGGCCTCCGGAGCTCATATCCGGTGACGAGGCACAGCCCGATGCGAACTCGCAAAAGAACTTCTACTGGGATGTGGCCAAGAAAATCACCCTGATGAACACCATGGGGTGGTTGTCCGCTGGCTTCGGGGTGAGAAACGACGATCTCAAGGCAGTCGGCATCGGCGCTCTCTCTGTCCTCTGCGGGGAGAAGTCGGCGGAGGTCTGGCCCAAGGATCGCGTCGCAGGCGTAATAAACCTGGTCGATGCGACTGGTGCCGCTATATGGACAGCCGGGATAGCCGCCCGCAACCCGTACGCGAAAGCAGCAGGTCCGGCTCTTTGTGCTGCGGTGAATCTCGTTTCCGCAGGGGTGCAGTACTACCGGGGCGACAAGAACTGGTCCAGGAAATTGGTCGACGTGGCCAACAGGACCGCATTCTCGATCTCGGAGTACACGGGAAGCCCACCGGTTCGCATGATGGCCTTCGCGAGCGAAACAGTGGGGCACTTCTGGGACGCCAGGCAGGACAAAGGAATGATCCCGCACGGATTCGGTACCAGTGCGTGGGCTCTGGGGGCTGTGCGGAAGTCCGACACGGTCGAATCTGTCGGGGCAGGGTTCGTGGCGTTCGCGGAGACCGGGCGGCTCGCATACGCGGTCAAAAAAAGGTGGGCGGAGACATCCTCGGCCGAAGCGGCTCCGAAACAGTCCGGCAGCGAGCCGGCTCCCGTACCCGGCGGCGACTCCACGGTCGGCCCCGCGCCTGAGGTGAGCCTCCGACTCCCTGCCAACCCGGTCGCGGAAGCGCTCCATTCGGCGGTTCCGACGGCTTCCCGCCCGAAGAACTCGCAGGTGTCCGTGTCGGTGGCGGCGGTGCCCGCGCCGGGGGCGGAGACTCCCGTGCCTGTGGCGGCGGAGGCGTTCACTCCGGCCGCCCCGATGGTTTCCCGGGCGGAGAAGCCGTTGGTGCCTCGTCCGGAGAAGTCAGCGGTATCCCGTCCGGGGACAGTGGTCTCCGGGCCGGTTGCGGCGGTGCCGGTCCCGGCGGCGGGGACTTCCGTACCGATGGCGCCGGAGGTCTTCGATCCGGCCGTATCGGCGGTATCCGGCGCGGTCGCCATCGCGGCACCCCGGCAGTACGCGGCGTCCGCCCCCGCCCGCATGCAGCCGGATTCGGCGCAGGGGGAGCGTAGTGGTATCCCCTCTCGGCCCAGCACCCGCCCGGCCTCAACGCCGGTGCCGGTAAAGGCTGTTCGCACGCGGAGAGCGTAACGGGGGACCCGCTCGAGTCTGAGCTCCAATAACATTCCGCGTCGCTACACGCAAGACCTTGTCACCATGATCAGAGGTAGTAATACTACTTGTGTCGAGGCTGGCACCAGGGCGCATTGAACTCCCGTGCAACAGTCCTGTATTCGGGCTTGGTTGGTTCCCGATCGCAGTCCGCGACGACGCTCACTGTCTGATCCACTCCGACGCCTGCCCTCGGCCGACAACGCCAGATTTCGGTTCCTGTGTCCCAGGAACCCTGCCGGAGGTGAGCATGGACTGGGAATGGGCCGACGAAACAGCCACGGTCGATGAGGAGCATTTCCTCCGCATGGCAATGCGCTGGCATTTCTCGGAGGAAACCGGTTCGAAATTCTGGCTGGACAGGGCCGCCTCGTTGGGCTTCGACCCGGTGCGCGACATACGCACCCACGCAGACCTGGCCCAATTCCCCAACGTCGTCAACGAACTTCGCGGCGTACCGATCGGCGACCTCGTACCGCGCGGCTATGGGGAACGCGCGGAGGTGATCGCGGCGTTCGACAGCGGAGGCACCACCGGGGCCCCGAAGCGGGTCCTGCTCTTCCCGGACTGGCTGGAGCGGTCGCTGGCCTGGAAATCGGACCGGCTGGACGCGGCCGGGTTTCCCACCGACGTCAACTGGCTGCTGGTGGCACCCACCGGGCCGCACATATTCGGCCGTCTGATGACCGACCTCACGCGCATACGAGGGGGCGTCCCGTTCACGGTGGACCTGGATCCGCGGTGGGTACGCACCTGCCTGCGCGAAGGCCGCCAGGAAGAGGCCGACCGGTACGCGGAGCACATTGTCGATCAGGTCGAGACGATCCTGGAGAGCCAGCGGATCGGCGTACTGGTGGCGACCCCGCCGCTGTTGGAGAGAATGGCGGCCCGGGACGCGCTCGTCGAGAACATCGGCAAGAATGTGGGCGCCATCATGTGGGGCGGCGCCCACCTGGATCCCGATACGCGATTCCTGCTCCAGCAGGACGTTTTCCCCGGCGTCCAGCTCTTCGGCCAGTACGGCAGCACCATGATTCTGGGCGGGAGCATGGAACGCGCGAACCATCCCGACCCGCGTTCCTGCGTATTCGACTCCTTCTCTCCCTACACGACTTTCTCGGTGGTCGATCCCGCCACCGGTCAGAACGTGGCGGAGGGGCAGCGCGGGCAGGTGGTGATGCACCACATCAGCAAGGCGATGCTGCTGCCCAATAATCTGGAACGGGACTCCGCGACCAGCGTCGCGGCCCCGGCGGGAGCCTTGGGTGCGTCGGTGGCCGACGTGGCCCCCGTGGCGGCCTTCGAGGACTCCACCGTCATCGAGGGGGTCTACTGATGGCCGAGCCGAGGGTGGACGCGCCGCAGACAGGCGCGCCGCGGATGGACGCGCCGCGCCGGTTGGACGCCCTTGGCGCCTCCGGCCCCTTCTCGTCCGTCAACCGCCACCAGGTCACCGCGGTGGACGGCTCCATGCTGGCCGAACTGAGCCTCGTACCAAGGTTGTTCGTCACCAGGAGCATGGCTGCTCTGCGCCGGGCCGCACCGATGCCCACCGAGCGGCGTGTGGCCGCCCTCGCGCGGGCCGGTGAGCTGTTCCTCGGCGACCTCGACGGCGTCCCACTGGCCGAGCACGAGCGGCAGGTGTCCCGGGCCTCCGGGGTCGCGGCCCCGGTCGTGCGGGCCGCCTCCCGCGCGCTGGCGCACAGCGCACGCTCGGCCGCCGCCAGCGTGTCGGCCGCGCGGCCCGGGGGTGCGGTCACCGCATGGCACCGGATCGCATCGGAAGGCGCGGTGTGGGCGCGGCGCGGCGAGGTGTTCGCCGTCCACGCGCCCGCGAACCACCCCGGGACGCACACGGTGTGGCTGGAGGCCCTCGCGCTCGGCTACCGGGTGGCCGTACGGCCCTCCAGCCGCGAGCCGTTCACCCCGCACCGCCTGGTGAGCGCCCTGCGCGCGGCGGGCTTCGGCACCGACCAGGTCGTCCTGCTGCCCACCGAACACGCGCTGGCCGACGACCTGATCCGCGCCGCCGACCTGTCGTTGGTGTACGGCGGCGACCAGATGGCCCGGCGCTACGCGTCCCGCTCGGACGTCCTGGTCCAGGGCCCCGGCCGCTCCAAGATCCTGCTCGCCGACGGAGCGCCCGAGGACCACCTGTCCATGGTGGTGGACTCGGTCGCCGGGCACGGCGGCACCGCGTGCGTCAACGCGTCCGCCGTCTTCGTCCAGGGCACCCGGGCCGACAGCGACGCCTTCGCCCGGCGCCTCGCCGCGGAACTGGCGACGCTCCCTCCGCTGCCGCCGGAGGACGAGAGCGCCGTGCTGCCGGTGCTGCCGCTCGCCAGGGCCAAGGAACTGGCCGCGCACCTGCTTGCCAAGGCCGGTGACGGCGAACTGCTCTCCGGCCGCGATCTCGTCCACGAACTCCCGGACGGCGGCGCCGTGTTGCGTCCCGCCGTCATCCGGCTGAACGCCATCGACACCGAGCGGACGCAGACGGAGATGCCGTTCCCCTGCGTGTGGGTGGCCCCGTGGTCCCCGTCCTCCGACGGCCTCGGCCCGCTCCGTGACACCCTCACCCTGACGGTGGTCACGGGGGAGGAGTCGCTCGTCTCCGAACTGGTCGAGGAGCCGTCGATCTCGAACGTGCACGTCGGCGACCGCCCGACCCACCACATGGCCCCCGGCCTGCCGCACGACGGGCATCTGGCGGAGTTCCTGATGCGCAGCAAGACGGTGCTGCGCGGAGGTGCCGGCGGCGTCGCGTAGGTGCCGGCGGCACGCGGGGCCGGCGTCGCGCGGGGCCGGCGGGGGAAGGGAAGGCGCCTCTTCGGGCAGGTCCAAGCTTCCTGTACGGGCGGGCGTGGACGCGCGCGCCGAGGGGCCGGTGGCGCTGACCAACCACGCGGTGACGTGGCTGCGGAAGAACCGGGCGCCGCTGCCGGGTGTCTCGATGCCGGCCCGGCAGCTGTCGGAGGCCCGTACAGCGGCCGAGCGGCGCCTGTACGAGGCGGTGGCCAGGGCGACCGTCCGGGCGGATACGGCGCTCGCGCCGGCCTTGGCGGAGCTGCTGGTGGTGCCGGAGTGCGGGCCGCCGGGCCGCTGCACCCGCTGGTGAAGACGGTCGGGAGTACGCGGTGTCCGGGCCCTGTGACGACCTGCTGCCGGTGGACCGCTTCGCCCTCACTCCCACCCTCGCCCGCGCCCGCCGCGCCTGACCCGTCGGCGGGGCCGGTCCTCCGCGTTGACTTCGAGCGCGCTCCAAGTCCTAGCGTGGGAGGCGTTCTTCAGGGCTCAACATACCGCCCGGTCCGCCGGGCAGGAGGAGTATCCGCGCATGATCACCAGAAGCACGCTCGGCTCGCCCGGTCTCACCGTCAGCGCGATGGGCCTGGGGTGCATGGGGATGAGCGAGAGCTACGGCGCCGCCGACTGGGACGGTGGCCTGGCCACCATCGGCCGGGCCCTGGAGCTGGGCATCACGTTCCTGGACACTTCCGACTCCTACGGCACCGGGCACAACGAGGTGCTGGTGGGCCGTGCCGTCCACGGCCGCCGGGACCAGGTGCAGCTGGCCACCAAGTTCGGCATCGACCGCAGCGCCGGTGACCGGGCACGCCGCATCCGCGGTGCCCGCGACTACGTGCTGCGCTCCTGCGACGCCTCGCTGCTGCGGCTGGGCGTCGAGGCGATCGACCTGTACTACGCCCACCGCCCGCCCCAGGATGTGGAGATCGAGGAGACCGTCGGGGCGATGGCCGAGCTGGTCGAGGCGGGCAAGGTCCGCCATCTGGGGCTGTCCGAGGTCGATGGCGGGCTGCTGCGCCGGGCGCACGCGGTGCACCCGATCGCCGCGGTGCAGAGCGAGTACTCGCTGTGGACCCGCGACGTCGAGGCGGTCACGCCGGTGATGGCCGAGCTGGGGGTCGGGCTGGTGCCGTACTCGCCGCTGGGGCGGGGGTTCCTGACCGGCACCCTGGATCGCTCCACGCTGGGCGAGAAGGACTTCCGGCGCACCAACCCCCGCTTCGCCGGTGAGGCGGGCGAGGCCAACGAGAAGATCGCGCAGACCGTGCGCGAGGTGGCCGCCCGGCTGGGTGCCACCCCGGCCCAGGTGGCGCTGGCCTGGGTGTACGCCCAGGCCGAGCGGCTCGGGGTGGCGGTGGCGACCATTCCGGGAACCCGCAGCCCGGCCCGGCTGGAGCAGAACGCCGCCGCGCTGGAACTCGCCCTGGACGACGAGGCGCTGGCCGCGCTGGACCCGCTGAGCGACCAGGTGAGGGGCGAGCGCTACACCCCCGCGCACACCGCTGAGGTCGCTCGGGGTTAGCCGGCGGGCTCGACGCGCGCACCACATCCAGCTCGACGACGTCGTTGACGTCGCGCCCACCGGTCACCTCGCCGGTCACGGCCCGGCCGGGGTCGGGCCGGCGGCGCCCCGTCCCGCTCGACGGCCAGGATCGCGCCCCGGTTGCCGGAGCCCGGGGCGATCTCACCGTAGGAGACCAGCGCCCGGTACCCGTCCGCGCCCACCGCGAGTACGCCGACGCTCAGCTATGTCTCGTCAACCGGTCGTTTGACGACAGACAGGGTTGGATCCTCCGTACGGAAGGGGCCCTTCGGTGGCGAACCTGTTCCACAAGCGGGTCTCGACCGACCAGCGGTCGGCCCGGACGGGGTCTGCGCCCTCGCGCCGCAGCGCGGTCATGCGCTTGCTGAACTGACGCGGGCTCAGCCTCGGGAGAACGGGGCCGTCCAGGACCTTTCGCGATCGCGGTCCGAATACCATGTGAATGTCTACCGATCAAGGCTGCGCTACAAGTGCGGTCTACCTTCTCCTTTTCAGGGTGATGCAAATGACCGATTGGGAAGCATTTCGACTGCCCTCCGGCGTGGAGGACAGCGATACCGGGGGGCGCTCCGGCCAGGGTTTCACCGAAAGACCGGGCCATTCTGTCGCCATCCTCGATCCGGCCCCGGCCGATGGGCTCGGCCTGCGCCCCGTGCTTCACCGGCAGCGGTTCGATTCCACCGTGGTCAGCCACCGGATAGCCGGGCTGGATGGTCTGGGGTATTCACACGCGGAGGGGTCCACGACAGTACCGGCTTCAGTGTCCAAATGTGTTGCCAGGGCGCGAAATCGACTGAATGCAATAGGTCAGCTTCTGGGCGGGAACAGTGTGCAGCCCGGGGACAGTGCCTTCTATCACTACACGCTCAAGTCGGGTCAACCCAACATCCAGCCCTTTGCCGAGGCAAGGTTCCCTCGTCGTGATCACCACCTGCACCTCAAGGGAACCGCCAACCTGCCTCAGAGGATGACCGAAGTGGACCAGGTCAACCTGGTGACCGGACTTTGCCTGTTCAGTGCGGCAGCAGCGGTCATCGAGCTCGATCACGGACGGCAGCCGATCGTCCGATTGGACGGAGTAAACCATTGCACCCAAAAAGTGTGCGACATCGTTGTCAACGACGAGATTTCCCTTTATGAACACGAGGCCATCACGCGACTTACCGGCGCGGTCAGCGATCTGGCCAGTGCGATGCCCGATTCTGTGCCGATATCGATAACCATCGACATTCCCCGCGTGCAGTATTATTTCTATCCACTGGAGTGGATGCGGCATGGACTCATCACCCCACGGCTGGTGTTGAAATGGTTTGACCACGTGGACGAGCGTCATGAGCGCATCGCCGATCTCAGCCGCGCGCGGATCCTCGTTGACGGTGCCATATCGTCGCCGACCGTGCGACACTCGGCCGGGCTCGGAGAGTTGGCCGGCTTTATCCGTTCCGCCGTGGCATCGGGCCGCGTTCCCGACCTTACCGAATTGGTGTCGTTGATCGCGTCCGGCAACGATCCGGTGTGGACGCTGGTGCTCGGGGTGACACGTCCCCGCGATCTGCTGGAACTCGCGGGGTTGTCCTACTTGGTCGAGGAACTGCGAGCAGGGCACTCCTCCTCCGCCATGGCAGGATTCCGCCACTTGGGAATCATGGTGGAGAACTATTCCGAGCGGGTCCTGTTCGAGCGCGCGAACAAGGTGGCCAAGCACATTCAGCAGCAGCACCCAGAACTGAGCTTTCCCATGGTCGGGCTGTACCCGCTCCAGAGGTTCTTCATCAAGAACACGATCAGTCCGCTGGGAACCTACCAACATGCCCCGGACCGCATCGTGGCCGATGCCCGGCAGAAATCAATAGACTTGTTCGACGTGGTGAACGAACTCTACGAACCACGGCGGAACCACCGGGAGTTCCTCCGTGGGGATCCGTCGCTCGCGTAGAGCATGCGGGTTGATGGGCGATCAGGTCGCCCGTGATGCTTGACGGTTGGTTTCTGCGTACCGGCGCCGCTCCTTCGGGCTGACTCCCCGTGCCTCTGCCCGAACACCTCGGGCAGAGGCACGGCCGTTCCCAGAAAGACTTGGCGTGGCTTCTCCAGAGTTGCCGTCGCAGGCTTCCAGCACGCTGTCAGCGACGACCAAGACTCTTCCGGCGGAATGGCAGGCCGTGAACGCGTCCTCGTCGCCCTGTTCCGTCCCGTCCTCGACGAGCCGGGACGACACCCCCGGGGCGGGGCCTCCTCTTCAACGCCTTTTTGGACTCGCGGGGGCTTGTCCCTGGCCGTATCGAGCCGGACCACCGTAGCTCTGCGGCCTCTGCCCGGGAGGATGCGAGAGGGGCTGCCAGCCGCCGGGCCAGGCCCTGACCGTCGCGGCTGCCTGACCGGGCTGGTTCATACCGGGGGTTCGGGAATCGGGTAAGGAAGGGCGTGGGTCCTGCCGTCGGAGGCGGCGACCTCGCGCACTGGCCGCCGGTATCGCTGTAGGAGGACTTGAGCCTGCGCGGAGCCTCGGACGTCAGGGGGTCTTTTCGTCACTGGCTCAACCGGTGACGAATTCCGCGGGGGCGGCCGGGTCCGGAGTGGGGGGAGATTGGCGCTGCGGTGGACGAGAGGAGTTCCTCGGCGCTGTCGACGCAGGGGCGGTGGATCGGATCTCCGCATCCTTGCGCGTCACTCTGGATCTCACCGACATCCGCGATGCCGAACTGCTCCTCTGCCTCGTTCATGCCAAAGCCTCGGTCCTGGACCTCGGTGCAGGTCAAGTGACCGGGGCCGGGCGGGCGGCGGCCACATGGCGCCGTCCCACTCCGCACGTCTGAGTGCGACGCGCACGTCTGCGTACGACGCGATGCGCGCCTCGGCGCACGGCTCAGGCCGCGCG
Organism: Streptomyces axinellae; assembly: GCF_039532135.1. Lineage (NCBI taxonomy): Bacteria > Bacillati > Actinomycetota > Actinomycetes > Kitasatosporales > Streptomycetaceae > Streptomyces > Streptomyces axinellae. The sequence goes on along the minus strand of NZ_BAAARJ010000003.1, from coordinate 181,369 downwards.
AACCTCGGCGAGCGCTTGCCGTGCCAGCGCGCCGAAGCCCTCACTGCTGTCGGTGCCGATCCACTTGTCGTAGGCCCTCTCCCAGGCGAGTGCGCCCAGTTTCGCGGCCACGCGCGCGGTCAGGTCCGGGACTCCGCGGCGGTCGAGGGCCTCGATCATCGAGGCGGTGAGGTCGATTCTTTTCAGGGCTTCGCGTTCACGCAGTTCCGCGTGGGCGTTCAGCACGGCCTGGCGCCGAGCGCTGAACTCGCGGCGTTCGACGGTGAAGAACGTCCGGCCGAGTGCGTCGAGGGCCTCCGCCACCGCGTCGAGCGGCCCGGTCTCCGGCGGCGCCGAGGTGATCGCCTCGACGAGCAGATCGGCCACCGTGCGCCTGCCGAAGAGCACTTCGCGCTTGTCCGGGAAGTGCCGGAAGAACGTGCTCTTGGTGAGCCCCGCGCGCTCCGCGATCTGGATCACGGTCGTGTTCTCGTAGCCGTGCTCCTCGAAGAGGCCGAGCGCGGCGGCGGCGAGTCGTCCTGGTGCGTCGGGTTGCCAGCGAGCCATGGAAGCAGTGTACGGGACTTCGTCCCATCACTTGACGTAGAGTCGATGCGACCAAGTCCTGTCACTGGCCGAGAGAGGTCCCGATGAGCAGAGCTGTCCGTTACCGGCGATTCGGCGGTCCCGAAGTGCTCGAAGTAGAGGAGATACCCGAGCCGCACGCCGCACCGGACGAGGTGCGCGTCCGGGTCACGGCCGCCGGGCTGAATCCGATGGACTGGCAGATCACCACGCAGCCCGACATGGCGGCGCGGTTCGGCATCACCTTGCCCGCCGGGTTCGGCAGTGACTTCGCCGGAGTGGTGGACGAGGTGGGCGCCGAAGCCACCGGATTCGCGGTCGGCGACCGGGTGTTCGGGGCCGCGATCGGCCGGTCCGTCGCCGATTTCGTGCTGGTCAAGAAGCCCGCGGCGAACCTGTGGCCCACCCCGGAGGGCGTCGGCGACGAGGTGGCGGGCACGCTTCCGGTGTCCGGCCTGACGGCCTCCGCCGCGCTCGCCACGATCGGGCTCCGCACCGGGGACACCGTCCTGATCGGCGGGGCGGCGGGCGGCGTGGGCATCTTCGCCGTGCAACTGGCGAAGCTCGCGGGTGCCCGGGTGCTCGGCACCGCCTCGGAGCGCACGTCCGGATTCCTGCGCGGGCTCGGCGCCGAACCCGTGGCGTACGGTCCCGGCCTGGCGGACCGGGTGCGGGCCCTGGCACCCGAGGGGATCACCGCCGCGGCAGACCTGTTCGGAAGGGAAGCGGCCGAGGCCGCCCTCAAGCTCGGGGTGGCACCCGAGCGGATCACCGTCGTGGCCGACGGTCCCGCCCCGCCCCCCGGTGTGCGCAAGGCGGGCGCCCTTGACGCGAGCCCGGGTTCCCTGGAACGGATCGCCGACGCGATCCACTCCGGCGAGATCACGGTGCCGATCGCGGCGACCTTCCCGGCCGAGCGGATTCGCGAAGCCGTGACCACGCAGGCCGAGAGGCATGTTCACGGCAAAATCGTGATCGCGCTGTGAACCGGCCCGGGGTGGCGACCAGGGCCAGGGCGCCTGTCGCGGCGTGATCGTTCCGCGGACCGAGGCCGCCGGCCTCCGGAAGAGGGGGAACTCCAGTCGGCCGTGCCCCGCCGCGACGCCTGCTGCGACACGGCCGCGCATGGCCGCACATGCCCGCACACGCCCCCGCGCGACTACGCGGAGGGCCCAAAGCCGTTGCCGAACGAGGGGCGAGTGAGGTCAGCGCATATGGAGGTACACCTCCGCCCGCTGATCCCTCGGCTTTGGGCCCCGACTGCATCCCGCGTAGCTGAGCCGTTCAAGATCCTCTTGCGTGGCTGAGCCGTTCAAGCAGGCGGTGTCACAATTGGATGCCGCCGCCGTCCACCGCGAGTTCGGCGCCGGTGGTGTAGGTCGCGCCGAAGGCGAGGAAAAGGGCGGCGCGCGCGACTTCCTCCGGATGTCCGATCCGCTTCATCGGAATCTGGGCGGCGAAATCCTCCCGCATTTTGTCGACCACCTCTGCGGGTAGCTTCTTCAGCAGAATTCCGGTGTCGATCGGCCCCGGGCTCACCGCGTTGACGCGTACGCCGCGCGGCAGCAGTTCGCGGGCCCAGGTGCGCGCCATCGACCGGAGGGCCGCTTTGCTCGCCGCGTAGACGCTGTGGTCCAGCTGCCCCAGTACGTTGGAGACCGAGGTGGTCAGTACCACACCGCTGCCCTCGGCGAGCAGCGGAAGCAGTCGCTGCAAAGTGAAGTAGGGCCCCTTGGTGTTGGCTGCGAAAACGGCGTCGTATGTCTGCTCCGTCGTCGCCTCGAACGACGCCGATTCGGTGATGCCCGCGTTCAGGAACACCGCGTCCAGCAGGCCGAAAGCCTCCTCGACCTTCCCGGCCAAGGCGTCGATGTCGGTACGTGAAGCGGCGTCGCTGCGCACCGCGATCAATCCCTCTTTGCTCGCCGCTTCGAGCGGGGCTTCATTGCGGCCTGTGACCATCACTTGGGCGCCCTCGGCGGCCAGCATGCGTGCGATCGACAGGCCGATTCCGCTGCTGCCGCCGGTGATGAGGGCGCGCTTTCCTTTGTACTTTTCCATGCCTTGATTCAAATCCCGGACCGGCGACGGTGTCCAAGACTCACTATGCAACCCGTCATGCGTTCAGTGCATGTCGGTACGCTCGAAGCGTGCACATCCCCGGGTCGGACCTCGATATGCGGCTTGTCGGCTACTTCACGGTCGTCGCGGAGCACGCCAACTTCAGCCGCGCCGCCACGGCGTTGCACGTCGCGCAGCCGTCCTTGAGCCGTCAGATCCAGCGTCTTGAGGAACATCTGGGTGTGCGCCTCTTCGACCGCACCCCGCAGGGCAGCCGGCTGACAGCAGCCGGTCGCGCCTTTCTGCCGCAGGCCGTGGCGCTGCTCCAGGCGGCCCACCAGGCCGAGTTGGCCGCCCGCGACGGCGCCACTCCACGCGAGTTCACCATCGGGTACGTCGAGGACCTGGTGATCACTCACGCCGTGCGCAGGCTGCGGCATCAGCACCCCACGGCCCGCGTCCGCACCCGCCACCTGGAGTGGAACGACGCCCACGCCCTCACCGACCGCCGCGTGGACGCCCTGGTCGCCCGTGCTCCCCTGCCTTTTCCCGCCGACCGCTTGCGCCTCACCGAACTGTGGACCGAGCCGCGGGTTCTGGTGGTCTCCACCGACCACCGCTTGGCCGGAATGGAGTCGGTAACCGTCGAGGACCTTGGCGAGGAAGCTCTGCCGCAGTGCCCGAGCGCGGTTCCGGAATGGAGCGATTTCGCCCGCCTGGAGCCGCGCCCGGACGGCGTTCCGGCTCGCAGCGCGCCGATCGACTACGAGTCGTTCGAGGACAAGCTCGACCTGGTGGCCGAGGAGCGGACGGTGTTGATTCTGGCCGCCGGCGACCGGCGGCCCCAACTGCGCCCCGGCCTGACCACCGTGCCCATCGAGGGCATCGACCCGGTCCGCGTCGTCCTGGCGACCCGCCCGGCCGAGGCCCACCCCCTGGTGGACGACTTTGTGGACGCCTGGCGCCCCGGGCTGTGACGCGGATCCCGTACGCGCGGCGACGTACCGGGAATGTCAGCCGGAGGGATGTCGCTGGTCGTAGGCGGAGCGGGCGGCTTCGACTTCGGCGAGGTGCTCGACGAACCATCCCAGCATGGCTTCCAGAGGGGACTGCAGGGTCCGTCCCAGGTGGGTGACGCCGTACTCGATCGCCACCGGCTCCGTGGAGACGACCACGCGCTCGACCATGCCGTTGCGCTCCAGCCGTCGCAGGCATGCGGTCAAGGACTTGGGTGTGACGGCGGGCAGTTGTTGCCGGAGCTCGTTGAAGCGCCGGGGGGCGCGCACAGTGCGTCCAGGACGAGCAAGGACCACTTGCCGAACAGCTGGTTGAGCAGGTCACGGCCGTCTTCGCGGCCGTGCCCCTCCGCGCGTCCCTTGCGTCCACAAGTTTGCAGTTGCATCGGGCAAGGGGCAAGGATTGTCCATGTCCCAGTCATGTCTCGGCATGCCTTGGTCCGTGCCGGGCCGGTGGGGCGCCCCCTCGGGTTCGGAGAACGAGAAGCCCCACCGTGGTCCGCACGGTGGGGCAACTTCGCGGTATGGGACGGGCCGCGCCCGTCAGACGGCTCCGACTTCCCCGGCCTTGACGCTCGCCATGAAGGTGGTGAAGGCGGGGGCGGGGAGGTTGAGAGTGGGGCCGGTCCGGTCCTTGGAGTCGCGGATGGGGATGGTCCCGTGGGTGGTGGCGAGGTTGGTGGCGACCTCCACGCATTGGCCGCCGTTGTTGCTGTAGGAAGATGTGAGCCAGCGGGGGGTCTCGGTCGTCACTGGGTGCCTCCGAAGTCGCCGGCCTTGACGCTCGCCATGAAGGTGGTGAAGGCGGGGGCGGGGAGGTTGAGAGTGGGGCCGGTCCGGTTTTTGGAGTCGCGGATGGGGATGGTCCCGTGGGTGGTGGCGAGGTTGGTGGCGACCTCCACGCATTGGCCGCCGTTGTCGCTGTAGGAAGATGTGAACCAGCGGGGGGTCTCGGTCGTCACTGGGTGCCTCCGAAGTCGCCGGCCTTGACGCTCGCCATGAAGGTGGTGAAGGCGGGGGCGGGGAGGTTGAGGGTGGGGCCGGTCTGGTTTTTGGAGTCGCGGATGGGGACGGTGCCGTGGGTGGTGGCGAGGTTGGTGGCGACCTCCACGCATTGGCCGCCGTTTCCGCTGTAGGAGGATGTGAGCCAGCGGGGAGTCTCGGTCGTCACTGGATGTCCTTTCGCAACTGGTCAATGATGGCCATGGATTCCGCCTGCGAGGGCGCTTCAGCCTGTAGTTGATGGTAGGCGGTCAGTATCGGCAGCACGAACCTGTTGTCCCGTTCCAGATGGCCCCGTTGTGCGGACTCTGCGTATGACATGAGTGAGCGGTCCGCCATCGTCAGCACCGTTATCGGCAGATTGAACGGACGCCGAGCACCCATGGCGAACGGGGCGACCTGAAGCACGGTGTTCGGCTGCTCGGCGAACTCCATGATGCGGTCCAACTGGGCCTTCATGATGGCGGGTTCGCCCATGGGCCGCCTGATGCAGCTTTCGTCCAGTACGGCGAAGACCAGCGGTGGCGGCGTCCGGATGAGCGCCGCTTGCCGCTCCGCGATGAGAGCGACCCGCTCCTCGGCCTGCTCGACGGAGATTGCTCCCCGCTTGACGCTGCCGTGTTCCAGGGCCCTTGCGTACTCCGGCGTTTGGAGCAGGCCCGGGATGACTCCCACCTCGTAGACCCGGATCTCCGCCGCCCGGCTCTCGAAGTCCACGTACTGCGGAAAGCCTTCCAGCAGGCTCCCGTGGTGGATCTCCCGCCACTGCCGCTCGAACGTCTCCACGGTGCCCACGATGCCGAAGGCAACATCCGCACTGCGCGCGAGGCGCAAGGTCGGGAGTTTCCGACCAGTTTCGATGGACGAGATGTGCGTACTGGAATACCCCATCCGTACCGCAAGCTCGTCCTGCGTCCAGCCGCGTGCCTCCCGCATGCTGCGCAGGCGTGCGCCGAAGGCCGCCTGCGGCGAGCTGTCCGGGTCCAATTCCTTGCGGTTCAACGGCCCGTCGCCTCCTCGTCCGCCCGCTCAGGCAGGTTGAATGGTTCCCTGCTTCCCGCCACGCTGAATCCCCTTGGTAGTCACAGCGCTACGGAGAGGAGTATGCCGTGTCCGAAACGGACGTGGGGCGCGATCGGGGAGAAGGGGTGCGGGGCAAACGGCCACCGCCCCCCGCGAGTCCGGCCGACGAGGCCACAGCGGAGCTTGCCGCGCTCGCGGAGGCCCGTGCGTTCTGGCGGCTCGCCCCCGCGTGGGTGCCGCGTGCGGGCTACGCGCAGCCAACGCCTGCCCTGCTACGGGAAGTTGAGTCCGGTCTGATGCGGAGGTTGCGCGGATGAGCAGCAGAACGGCTTCGACGAGTGAAGCTTTTGAGTCCGCGCCCGTGATGGACGACTGTCCCCTCTGCGCGGCGGCGATCAGGAGGACCGCCGAGGTCTCGTCGCCACCCAGCTGGGCCGATGTCGCGCAGCTGGAGTGGGTGTACCTGATGCACCGTCAAGAGTGCGGTGACTGCACATACCAGGGGCCATGTGCGATGGCCCGCCGACTGGAGGAAGCGTGCGGCGCGGCGCGCGGGAAGGCGGAGGCGACGTCGTGACGACGGCAGACGCGAACTGCGCGGAGTGCGCTCGGCTGGAGCGCGAGCGGGAGGCGGCGCGTACGGCGGGGGACTGGAGTCGGGTCACCGACTGTGCCGTCCTGCTGCGGCGGCACCCGGATCACGGCAAGTAGCCAACACCCCGACCAGGCAGAACAATCAACCGCGCCGCGTCGCCACCAGCAGGCGGCAGCGCGGGGAGCCGTCCTCGCGGAAGCCCAGCTCGGGCAGGGCCCGCAACGTGACATCGAAGCCCGCCTCGCGCAGGTCACGGCGTACGTCCGCCAGGGGCCAGGTGCGGTAGTACATGACGAACGGGGGCCGCCACACAGCGTTGCGCACGCGCATCGCCGTATCGAAGCCGAGCAGTGTCCAGTACGCGACCGTGCCCGGACGGGGTGGGGCCGCCATCGGAAATGCCAACTTGCCGCCCGGCCGGAGAACATCACGTACCTGCCCGAACAGGTGCGGTCGCTCGGCGGGCAGAAAATGGCCGAACGCGCCGAAGCTGACGACCAGATCGAAGGCCGCGCGGCGGAACGGCAACGCGTGCGCCTCGCCGCGCACCCACCTCGGAGCGGGGCCCGGTACGGGAGCTGGTGTGGTCGCCGTCCGGCGCCGGGCCTCCGCGAGCATGCCCGCGCTGAAGTCGAGGCCCACCGCCCGGTCCGTGCACACCTCGCGGAGCACCCCCGCGCCCGCGCCGGTCCCGCAGCACAGGTCGAGCCCGTCCGCGAACGGGCCGACATCGGCGAGGGCGCGGGCCGTCGCGTCCAGTACCGGGGCGGGTGTGCGGTACGGGGTCCGGTCGAACTTCGGGGCCAGGAGGTCGTAGCCGTGCTGGACGGAGGAGAGCGCCTGGCGGGCCAGCTCGGGGAGGGTGGGGCGGTCGCTGCTCATCGTCGCCCGAGTCTAGGCCCCGCCCAGTCGCTGCCGTCCCATGACTCCCACCCGTCACCGGTGCTTCGCGGCAGCCCGCAGGTACTCCCTGTTCATCGCGGCGATCGACGGCATCGGGATGTCCTTCGGGCAGGCTGTCGCGCACGCGCCCGTCAGGGTGCAGCCGCCGAAGCCCTCCGCGTCCATCTGGTCCACCATGTCCAGCACCCGGCTCTCGCGTTCGGGGGCGCCCTGCGGGAGCACGTTCAGGTGGTTGACCTTGGCGGAGGTGAACAGCATCGCCGAGCCGTTGGGGCAGGCGGCCACGCAGGCGCCGCAGCCGATGCACTCGGCGTGGGTGAAGGCCGCGTCGGCGGCGGGTTTCGGTACGGCCGTGGCGTGCGCCTCCGGCGCCGCGCCGGTCGGCGCGGTGATGTAGCCGCCCGCGCCGATCACCCGGTCGAACGCGGAGCGGTCCACCATCAGGTCCCGTACGACGGGGAAGGCCGCGGCCCGCCACGGCTCGATGTCGATGGTGTCGCCGTCGGCGAAGTGCCGCATGTGCAGTTGGCAGGCGGTGGTGCGCTCGGGGCCGTGCGCCTGGCCGTTGATGACCATGCCGCAGGCCCCGCAGATGCCCTCGCGGCAGTCGTGGTCGAAGGCCACCGGCTCCTCGCCGCGCAGGATCAGCGTCTCGTTGAGCGTGTCCAGCATCTCCAGGAACGACATGTCGGGGGAGATGTCCTCGATCTCGTACGTCCGCATCGCGCCGTCGTCGTCGGCGTCCCGCTGCCGCCAGATCCGCAGGGTCAGCCGCATGCCGGAGTTCGTACTCGTACTCCTGCTCGTACTCGGGACCGTGCTCGTACTCGGGATCGTGCTCGGGTCACTCACGTGTAGCTCCGCTGGGTGGGGTGTACGTACTCGAAGTCGAGCGCTTCCTTGTGCAGCACGGGCGCCTCGCCCGCACCCGTGAACTCCCAGGCGGCGACGTAGGAGAACTCCTCGTCCCGGCGGGCCGCCTCGCCGTCCGGGGTGCGGGACTCCTCGCGGAAGTGGCCGCCGCAGGACTCGGTGCGGTGCAGCGCGTCCAGGCACATCAGTTCGGCCAGCTCCAGGTGGTCGGCGATCCGGTTGGCCTTCTCCAGCGACTGGTTGAGCGTCTCGCCGGAGCCGGGCACCTTGACCCGTTCCCAGAACTCCGCGCGCAGTTCGGGGATGCGCTCCAGCGCCTTGCGCAGCCCGGACTCGTCGCGCGACATGCCGCACTCGTTCCACAGCAGCTCGCCCAGCTCGCGGTGGAAGGAGTCGGGGGTGCGGTCCCCGTCGCAGGCCAGCAGCGCGTCGAGCCGTCCGGTCACGGCGTCCACCGCCTCGCGTACGGCGGGGTGTGCCGGGCCGATGGCCTCCTGGGCGGTGGCCGGGGCCGGGTGGCGGGCGAGGTAGTCGCCGAGGGTGGCGGGCAGGACGAAGTACCCGTCGGCCAGGCCCTGCATCAGCGCGGAGGCGCCGAGCCGGTTGGCGCCGTGGTCGGAGAAGTTGGCCTCACCGATCGCGAACAGGCCGGGGACGGTGGTCTGGAGGTCGTAGTCGACCCACAGCCCGCCCATCGTGTAGTGGATCGCGGGGTAGATGCGCATCGGCCGGGTGTACGGGTCCTCGGCGGTGATCCGCTCGTACATCTCGAACAGGTTGCCGTACTTCTCCTCGACCGCCGCCCGGCCCAGCCGGGCCAGCGCGTCCGCGAAGTCGAGGTAGACACCCTGGCCGCCGGGGCCGACGCCGCGCCCCTCGTCGCAGACGTTCTTCGCGGCGCGCGAGGCGATGTCGCGGGGGACGAGGTTGCCGAAGGAGGGGTACTGCCGCTCCAGGTAGTAGTCCCGCTCGTCCTCGGGAATGTCCTGCGGGGCGCGGGCGTCGCCGGCCTCCTTGGGCACCCAGATCCGGCCGTCGTTGCGCAGCGATTCACTCATCAGGGTCAGCTTCGACTGGTGGTCGCCCGAGCGCGGAATGCAGGTGGGGTGGATCTGGGTGAAGCAGGGGTTGGCGAAGTGGGCGCCCCTGCGGTGGGCCCGCCAGATCGCGGTCGCATTGGAGTTCTTGGCGTTGGTCGAAAGGTAGAAAACATTGCCGTAGCCGCCCGTCGCCAGCACCACCGCGTCCGCGAGGTAGGTGTCGATGCGGCCGGTGAGCAGGTCGCGGGCGACGATGCCGCGGGCCCGCCCGTCGATGACGATCAGGTCCAGCATCTCCGTGCGCGGACGCATCTCCACGTTCCCGGCGGCGATCTGCCGGGAGAGCGCCTGGTAGGCGCCCAGCAGAAGTTGCTGACCTGTCTGGCCGCGCGCGTAGAAGGTGCGCGAGACCTGGACGCCGCCGAAGGAACGGGTGTCCAGCAGGCCGCCGTACTCGCGGGCGAAGGGCACACCCTGGGCGACGCACTGGTCGATGATGGCGGTGGAGATCTCCGCCAGCCGGTGCACATTGGACTCGCGGGAGCGGAAGTCGCCGCCCTTGACCGTGTCGTAGAAGAGGCGGTGCACCGAGTCGCCGTCGTTGCGGTAGTTCTTCGCCGCGTTGATGCCGCCCTGCGCCGCCACCGAGTGGGCGCGGCGCGGGGAGTCCTGGTAGCAGAACTGCACGACGTGGTAGCCCTGTTCGGCCAGTGTCGCGCCCGCCGAGCCGCCCGCCAGGCCGGTGCCGACGACGATGACGGTGTGCTTGCGCCGGTTGGCCGGGTTGACGAGCTTGGCCTCGAAGCGGCGCCGGCTCCAGCGCTCGGCCACCGGCCCGCCGGGCGCCCGGGTGTCGGCGAGCGGCTCGCCGTCGCGGTAGTCCTGATAGCCGTCGCGGCCGTCGCGGCCGTCCTGGTCGAGGGTGCTCACTTCACCACTCCCGTCATGACGCCGATCGGTACGGAGAGGAAGCCCGCCGTGATGACCACGGCGAGGACGGTGGCCGTGGCCTTGAGCAGGCGCGCCGCGCCCGGCCGGGTCACCCCGAGGGTCTGCGCCGCGCTCCAGAAGCCGTGCCGGATGTGCAGTCCGACGGCGAGCATGGCGACGATGTAGATGGCGTTGGCGTACCAGTTCTGGAAGCCGGCGACGATGTTCTCGTACGGGTGCCCGGCCTGGCCGCGCGGGTTGACGGTGCCGGTCGTCAGGTCCAGCACGTGCCAGACGATGAACAGCGCGAGGATGATGCCGCCCCAGCGCATGGTGCGGGTCGCGTAGTCGGTGCGGCGGCGCCGGTACTTCACGGGCCGCGCGGCGATGTCCCGCCTGCTGAGCTGGTAGGCGCTGACCCCGTGCAGGACGACGGCGGCCAGCAGGACGACCCGGGCGACCCACAGGAACCACTCGTAGTGCAGGACGGGGCTGCCGAAGGTGCGCAGCCAGTGCGCGTAACCGTTCATCTCGGCGGGCCCGAAGAACACCTTCAGGTTCCCGAACATGTGGACCAGCAGATAGATCAGCATCATCAGGCCGCTGACGGCCATGACCGCCTTCTTGCCGATCGTCGAGCCCCACAGGGTGCGCAGCACGCCGCCGCGCCCTGCTGGGGGGCGGGTACGGGGGGAGGAGCGCGGAGTGCGCGTTGCCGTCGCCATGTCCCTGACGGTAGGTACCGAGGGATGCATCAGTCCAAGACATAGGAATGCTGCATCCGATAGATGACGGCTATCGGCTGTCTATGCTGGCTCCATGCAGCTCCAGCAGCTCCGCTACTTCGCCGCCGTCGCCGACACCCGCCACTTCACCCGCGCAGCACAGCGCGAACATGTGGCACAGCCCTCGCTGTCCCAGCAGATCAGGGCGCTGGAGAGGGAGTTGGGCGCCGAGCTGTTCCACCGGGCGCGCGGCCACATCTCCCTCACCGACGCCGGAGAGGCCCTGCTGCCGCTGGCCCGCCGCGTGCTGGCCGACACCGAGACCGCCCGCCGCGAAGTGCAGGAGGTCGCCCAGCTGCGGCGCGGCCGGGTGCGGCTCGGAGCCCCGCCCAGCCTGTGCGCCAGCCTCGTCCCCGACGTACTGCGCGCCTTCCACGACCGCTATCCCGGCGTCGATCTGGTGGTGCACGAGGACGGCTCCCAGGACCTGGTGCGCGTGCTGGCCGAAGGCGAGCTGGACCTGGCCCTGATCATCACCCCGCTCGCCGGAGGCCCGGCCCTGACGACGTCCGAGCTGCTGCGCGAGGAACTGGTCGTGGTCTCCTCCCCCGAGGACCCGGCGCCCGTGCGCCGCGCCCGCATCCGCGTCGAGGACCTGCGCGACCGCCCGCTGGCGATGTTCCGGCGCGGCTACGACCTGCGCGAACTGACCGTCGCCGCCTGCCGCGAGGCGGGCTTCGAGCCGGTGTTCGGCATCGAGGGCGGCGAGATGGACGCGGTACTCGGCTTCGTCCGCGCGGGCCTCGGCCTCGCCGTCGTCCCCAGCATGGTCGCGGCCCGCTCCGGCCTGCGCGTCACCCGCTTCGCCGCGCCCGGCCTGCACCGCACCATCTCCGTCGCGCACCGCGGCGACGTCTCCCCGCCCCGCGCGGCCCGCGAACTCCAGCGCATCCTCACCGAACGGCTGAGCGCCACCCGAAACGGCTGACGGCCTCACCGAACGCCTGACAGCCACCCGGAACGGCTGACGGGCCTCACCGGACGGACGGCGGCCTCACCGGGTGAATCGTCACCGCCCCGGAACTCCGCTCGCCGCCCCCACGATCCGCTCGCTCATCGGGGACGGGTCCGCGCCCGGCGTTGTCGGGCTGAAGGACCAGACCAGGCGGCGCTGCTGGTCGCGGGTGGCGAACATCGCGGAGGCGTAGCCGTGCTGCTCGCCGGTCTTGCCCCACCAGGTGACCCCGCCCACCGTGGCCGTCTGAAGCCCCGTGCTGTAGCGGGCGGGCGTGCCGTCGAGCATGGTCACGTGCTTCGGCGGCAGCGTGAACATTCTGCGCAGTTGCCGCTCGGGCAGCAGCGCCCCGGAGAACAGTGCGGACAAGAAGCGGTGCAGGTCGCCGGTGGTGGAGATGATCTCGCCGTCCGCGAACGATCTGGACATGTCGAACTCCGTCACATCCGCGAGCGACCCGTCCGCCGCCTCCAGACAAGCGTGCACATGCGGCCCGTGGATGCGGCGGTCGTAGCCGGAGGACGACGGGAAGGACGTGTGGCCCAGCCGCAGGGGCCGCAGCAGCCGATCGCGCACCTCGATGCCGTACGGCCGGCCCGTCACCTGCTCGATCACCAGCGCGGCCAGGACGTAGTTGATGCCCCGGTACTCCTGCCTGGTGCCGGGGGCGAACTTCAGCGGGCCGCGCGTGGCCGTCGCGACGATCTGCCGCGGTGTCCACCGGTCGAAGCGGTGCCGCAGTATCTGCCCGGTCGTCCTCATCTCCGGCAGCCCCACATGGTCGGGCATGCCGCTGGTGTGGTCGAGGAGGTGCGCGACGGTGATCGAACCGAAGCTTTCGGGCAGCAGCTCGGGGAGACAGTGGCGCACCGGGGACTCCAGCCGCAGCCGCCCCTCGTCGGCGAGCTGGAGCGCGACGGTGGCCACGAACGCCTTGGTGATGCTGCCCGCGCGCACCTTGTCGTTGAGCCCCAGGGGCCGTCCGGTCGCCGGATCCGAGACCCCGGAGGTGCCGTACCACCGCCCGGCCGAGCCGCTGACCCGCAGCTGGGCCCCGCTGGAGCGGGGGTCGCCCCACTCGTCGATCGCGGCGCGCAGCGCCCCGGCGTCCGGCGGGGGGAGCGCCCCGCCTCCCGTACGGCGGGAGGAAGCGTGCGCGGCGACCGGTGTGCCCACGGCGGCGAGCGCGGCACCGGAGGCGACACCGGTGAGCAGGATCCTGCGGCTGGGGGAGAGCGGCGGCGAAGTCATACCTCCACCCTCCCGGCGCCGCGCCCCGGCTCCATCCGGGAAGACCCTGAAGCCGCCCCCAGCGCCGCCCGAGGCTTCTCGGGGTGGACCCGGGGCGGCTCATCGGGGGCGGCTCCGGCGTGCGACCCGGGGCGCGGCAGGCGCGCTGCGGCGCGCACCCGGGCACACCGGGGCGGGCAAGGCCGGCGACTACAGACCCCGGTGGCTACAGGCCGAGCTTCGCCTCCTGGACGCGGGCGATGGCCGGCTTCTCGCCGTCCAGCTCTACCTTCGCCTGCTCCTGCCGTCCGGAGGCGAACAGCAGCAGCTCGGACGGCGCGCCGACGGCGGTCACCACCGGAGTGCCGCGGTTGGCGACGGCGGTCTGCCCGTTCGGCCGCCGCAGCACCAGCCCCACCGGGGACTTGCGCCCGTACATCCGCGCGCCCCGCTCCAGCCGGCGCCACAGCGCGTCCTCGAAGACCGGGTCCAGCTCGCGCGGGGACCAGTCCGGCCCGGCCCGGCGCACGTCCTCGCCGTGGATGAAGAACTCCACCGTGTTCGCCGCCTCGTCCACCTGCTTGAGCGCGAACGGCGACATCTTCGACGGCCCGTTGCGCACCAACTGCACCAGCTCGTCGTAGGGCTTGGCCACGAACTCGGCCTGCACGCGCTCCAGTCGGGCCTGGAGCGGCTTGATCAGGATTCCGCCCGCCGCGTCCGCGCGGTGCTCCCGCACGACGAGGTGCGCGGCGAGGTCCTTGGTCGTCCACCCCTCGCACAGGGTCGGCGCATCGGGGCCTCGGGTCTCCAACAGGTCTGCGAGCAGCAGGCGTTCTCGCTTGGCATGGGTAGACATGCGGCAAGAGTACGGCGCCGGAGCGGGGAGTGCGCGTCTGTGCGCGGCGTGTGCCGGGCCTGATTGTCCCGTACCGCTTTGTTTGGTTTTGTTCTGTTTTTCTCCGGTGTTTGGCGCTGTTCGTGGCCGCTGTTCGTCCCGTGCGCGGGCCGGTGCGGGACAATGGCGGGCATGGCCCAGGAGACCCCCCTCGACCCGGCCGTCGCGGCGCGCCTCAAGCGCGACGCCAACGGCCTGATCCCCGCGATCGCCCAGCAGTACGACAGCGGGGAGGTGCTGATGCTCGGATGGATGGACGACGAGGCGCTCCGCCGCACGCTCACCACCGGGCGCGCCACGTACTGGAGCCGCAGCAGGCGCGAGTACTGGGTGAAGGGGGACACCTCCGGGCACGTGCAGTGGGTGAAGTCCGTCGCGCTCGACTGCGACGCGGACACGGTGCTCGTCAAGGTCGATCAGGTCGGCGCCGCCTGCCACACAGGGGCGCGCACGTGTTTCGACGAGGACCGGCTGCCGCTCGGCGGCTGACTTCCGCCCGAGCGGGGGAGCTGACTTCCGCCCGAGCGGAGGAGGGGCCCGGGGCAAGTAGGGTGACGGGCCATGAGCTGCGCGCCCGACCTCGACGTCTTCCGTGCCCTGGCCAAGGACCGGCGGGTCATCCCCGTGACCCGCCGCGTGCTGGCGGACGGCGACACCCCCATCGCCCTCTACCGGAAGCTGGCCGCCGAACGCCCCCGCACCTTCCTCCTGGAGTCGGCCGAGAACGGCCGCACCTGGTCGCGCTACTCCTTCATCGGCGTACGCAGCGACGCCGCGCTGACCGTCGAGGACGGCCGGGCGCACTGGCTGGGCACCCCGCCCGTCGGCGTCCCCACCGACGGCGACCCCCTCGTAGCGCTGCGCGCGACCGTCGAGGCCCTGCACACCCCGCGCGACCTGCACCACAGCGTGGATCTGCCGCCCTTCACCGGCGGCATGGTCGGCTACCTCGGCTACGACATCGTCCAGCGCCTGGAGAAGGTCGGCCGCGACAGCGGCACCCTCGATGACCTGCGGCTTCCCGAGCTGACGATGCTGCTCACCTCCGACCTGGCCGTCCTGGACCACCGCGACGGCACGGTCCTGCTCATCGCCAACGCGATCAACCACAACGACCTGGACACCGGAGTGGACGAGGCGTACGCGGACGCCGTGCGCCGCCTGGACGCCATGGCCGCCGACCTCGCGCGCCCCGCCCCCGTGCCGCCGGTCGCGCTGCCGCCCTCCGAACTCCCCGACGCCGACGCCCGGTCGGCCGGTGCGACCTACCAGGGCTGGGTCGAGGACATCAAGGAACGCATCCGCGCCGGAGAGGCGTTCCAGGTGGTGCCCTCGCAGCGGTTCGAGACGCCGTGCACGGCGAGCGCGCTCGACGTCTACCGCGTGCTGCGCGCCACCAACCCGAGCCCCTACATGTACCTGCTGCGCTTCGACGACTTCGACATCGTCGGCTCCAGCCCCGAGGCGCTGGTCAAGGTCGAGGACGGGCGCGCGATGATGCACCCCATCGCCGGCACCCGGCCGCGCGGCGCCACCCCGCACGAGGACAACGCGCTGGCCGAGGAGCTGCTGGCCGACCCCAAGGAGCGCGCCGAACACCTGATGCTCGTCGATCTGGGGCGCAACGACCTGGGACGGGTGTGCGAGCCGGGCAGCGTGGAGGTCGTGGACTTCATGTCCATCGAGCGCTACAGCCACGTGATGCACATCGTCTCCACCGTCACCGGCCGCCTCGCCCAAGGCAGTACGGCCTTCGACGCGCTCACCGCCTGCTTCCCCGCCGGCACCCTCTCGGGGGCGCCCAAGCCGCGCGCGCTCCAGATCATCGAGGAGCTGGAGCCCACCCGCCGCGGCGTCTACGGCGGATGTGTCGGATATCTCGACTTCGCCGGGGACTCCGACACCGCCATCGCCATCCGTACCGCGCTGCTGCGCGACGGCACCGCCTACGTCCAGGCCGGCGCGGGCGTCGTCGCCGACTCCGACCCGGCCGCCGAGGACACCGAGTGCGCCAACAAGGCCGCGGCCGTGCTGCGGGCCGTCCACACCGCCGGACGGCTGGGGGCACCTGCCCAAGGGGCGTAGGGCCCGGGGGCGGTAGCGTGGTGGGGTGACTTCCTCAACCCCCGCTCCCGACGCGGACGGCGCGCACGGCGCCGAGGGCGCTGACGCGCAAGCCCCGGCACGCTCGCGCGCCCCCCGCACCGCGCTCGGCATCGCGCTGCTGTGCGGCGCGGTGGGCGCCGCGCTGGCGCTGGTCGCCGCAGGGCAGACCTGGAGCGAGTCGACCGCCGAGTTCGCGCAGGGCCAGGTACCGGTGCGCGCCAAGGGCGGCGACGTCACGGGGCTGCCCAGCGCACTCGCGCTGGTCGGACTCGCCGCGCTCGTGGCCGTCTTCGCCGTACGCCGCGCCACCCGCTTCGTCGTCGCCTCGCTGCTCACGCTCTCCGGCGCCGGAGTCATCGCCTCCGCGCTGCTCGGCGCCGACGACACCGGGGCGCTCACCGAGGAGGCGGCCAAGACCAGCGGTCTGACCGGCAGCACCGTGGGCGCCGTCGAGCTGACCGCCTGGCCCTACATCTCGGCCGTCGGCGGCGCGCTGCTGCTGGTCGCCGGGCTGCTGGCGCTGCGCTACAGCCGGGTGTGGCCGTCCATGTCGGGCAGCGCCCGCTACGAGCGCACGCCACTGCGGCAGCGCGCCACCCGGCCGCAGCGCTTCGACCCCGACCGGCCCGAGGACCTGTGGAAGGCCCTCGACCGCGGCGAGGACCCGACCCACGGCACCGCCTGACGCGGCACACGGCACCTGACGCGGCACACGGCACCGACCGACGGGGCACGCGGCGCCGGACGGGGCGCCGCGTACGCGTACGACGGCCCGCCCCGCACCTGCCGACCGTCCGGTGCGCAGCCCG
Organism: Streptomyces axinellae; assembly: GCF_039532135.1. NCBI lineage: Bacteria > Bacillati > Actinomycetota > Actinomycetes > Kitasatosporales > Streptomycetaceae > Streptomyces > Streptomyces axinellae. The sequence continues at coordinate 164,579 of NZ_BAAARJ010000003.1, read as the reverse complement.
TACGGGCGACCCCCGTGCCGGGGTGCGGGCGCCGGAGGGGGAGAATGGGCACTGCGCGGGCCGGGTGGCCCCACCTCACGTTGTGACTCATCAAGGAGCATTCATGGCGCACAGCCACGGACACACCCCGGCCGCCTGGACCGGTTCGATCATCGCCTTCGTCGGCTTCTGCGTGGGCTCGGCCTTCATGGTGGTGGCGCAGCCCGTCGGTGTGATCGCGGGGCTGGCCCTGACGCTGGCCGGAGCTGTCGTCGGCGGCCTGATGCGCGCCGCGGGGCTGGGCCAGAAGAAGTCGAACGGCATGACCGCCGAGGAGCTCCAGGCGTACAAGCAGGCCCACGCCAAGGCGCACTCCTGACCGGACGGCGGAACGCCACGGCGCTGCGGCACCGGCTGTCCCGGCTGGGGCACGCGGCGTCGCGCACGGCCGCGCCCCTCGGTGCTCTCACCGGGGTCGGCGCGGCCTTCGCGTATGTGGCCGCCGTGGACCCTGGCCGGCCGGGCCACTACCCCGTCTGCCCCTTCCTGAGCGCCCTGGGCCTGTACTGCCCGGCCTGCGGCGGGCTGCGCAGCGCGCACGCCGTGGCGCACGGGGACCTGCCCGCCGCGCTCGGCGCCAACGCGGCGGCCGTGCTGCTGTTCGCGGCCTTCGCCGCCTTCTGGGTCCACTGGTTCGCCGCCGCCGTACGGGGCGTCGGCTACACCTTCCCGGTACGGCTCACCGCCTGGCACGGGTGGGTGGCGGGCGCCCTGCTCCTCGCGTTCACGGTTGTCCGGAACACGCCCGTCGGCGCGGCCCTGGCCCCCTGACCGGAGCGTGGCCGCCGGCTCACCGTCCCGGCGATTTGTCCCGCGATGTGGGACTACGGGCAACCGGATGCGAGTCCTCCGTCCCTCGGCGGATACCATCGCAGTGCGGTACATGACCATCCCCCGCACGGTTCGTGGGGGTCAGCACCCAGCCAAGAAGGGGGCCGCTCGGTGAGTGTGCTCGACGAGATCATCGAAGGCGTGCGTGAAGACCTCGCCCAGCGGCAGGCGCGCGTCAGCCTCGAAGAACTCAAGGAGCGCGCCGCCAAGGCGCCCAGCGCCAAGGACGGCCTCGCGGCCCTCAAGGGCGGCGGCGATGCCGGGGTGCGGGTGATCTGCGAGGTCAAGCGCTCCAGCCCCTCCAAGGGCGCGCTCGCCGCGATCGCCGACCCGGCCGGGCTCGCCGCGGACTACGAGGCGGGCGGCGCCGCCGTCATCTCCGTCCTCACCGAGCAGCGCCGCTTCGGCGGCTCGCTCGCCGACCTGGAGGCCGTCCGCGCCCGGGTGGACATCCCCGTCCTGCGCAAGGACTTCATCTTCTCCTCCTACCAGCTCTGGGAGGCGCGCGCGCACGGCGCCGACGTCGCCTTGCTGATCGTCGCCGCGCTGGAGCAGGAGGCGCTGGTCTCCCTGATCGAGCGCGCCGAGTCCATCGGTCTGACCCCGCTGGTCGAGGCGCACGACGAGGAGGAGGCCGAGCGGGCCGTCGCCGCCGGAGCCAAGATCATCGGGGTGAACGCGCGGAACCTGAAGACCCTGGAGGTGGACCGGGGCAACTTCACGCGGATCGCGCCCGAGATCCCCGACCACATCGTGAAGATCGCCGAGTCCGGGGTGCGCGGGCCGCACGACCTGATCGCCTACGCGAACGACGGTGCCGACGCCGTGCTGGTCGGGGAATCCCTCGTCACCGGCAAGGACCCCAAGAGCGCGGTCGCCGACCTCGTCGCCGCCGGCACCCATCCGGCCATCCGCCACGGCAGGGGCTGACGTTCCGTGGTGACCTCTCCTCTCTGCGCCCTCGCCCACGCGGGGCTGGCACGCGGGTGCCGGCCGCGCGGGTGCCGGGCGCCCGCGCGACGCGTGCGGGGGCGTTCCGTGCGCTACCACATCGGGTGCGAGCCCGGCGTGGTGCGCGGCGCGCGATGGCGCTGAGGCCGATCTGACCCCAGCCAGCCAGCCAGTCTGTCTGTTTGCCTGCCTGCCCCTGTTCGCCCCTGATGTCGGCTCTCCGGCCGTTGTGGCGTGCGTTCAAGGGGCCCGGCCGGGGTCAGGATCTGCCGTGTCAGCGTCCCCTCACCACTCTTCTTCCGAGAGGTCGGCATGTCATCCGACTACTTCATCCCTGACCCGGAGGGTCAGATCCCCAGCGGCGCCGGGTACTTCGGCGCCTTCGGCGGCAAGTTCATCCCCGAGGCACTGGTCGCGGCCGTGGACGAGGTCGCCGCCGAGTACGAGAAAGCGAAGGCCGACCCCGCCTTCGCCGCCGAGCTGGACGAGCTGCTCGTCAACTACACCGGCCGCCCCAGCGCACTGACCGAGGTGCCCCGCTTCGCGCGGGAGGCGGGCGGGGCCCGCGTCTTCCTCAAGCGGGAGGACCTCAACCACACCGGCTCCCACAAGATCAACAACGTGCTCGGCCAGGCCCTGCTCACCAGGCGGATGGGCAAGACCCGCGTCATCGCCGAGACCGGCGCGGGCCAGCACGGCGTGGCAACGGCCACCGCCTGCGCCCTGTTCGGGCTCGAATGCACCATCTACATGGGCGAGATCGACACCGAGCGCCAGGCGTTGAACGTCGCGCGCATGCGCATGCTCGGCGCCGAGGTCATCCCCGTCACCTCCGGCAGCCGGACGCTCAAGGACGCCATCAACGAGGCGTTCCGCGACTGGGTCGCCAATGTGGACCGCACCCACTACCTGTTCGGCACCGTCGCGGGCCCGCACCCGTTCCCGCAGCTGGTGCGGGACTTCCACCGGGTCATCGGCGTCGAGGCGCGCCGCCAGATCCTGGAGCGGACCGGTCGGCTGCCGGACGCCGTCGCCGCGTGCGTCGGCGGCGGCTCCAACGCGATCGGCCTCTTCCACGCCTTCCTCGGCGACGAGTCCGTACGCCTGGTCGGCTTCGAGGCCGCCGGTCACGGCGTGGACTCGGGCGAACACGCGGCGACGCTGACCGCGGGTGAGCCGGGCATCCTGCACGGCTCGCGCTCCTACGTCCTCCAGGACGACGAGGGCCAGATCACCGAGCCGTACTCGATCTCCGCCGGACTCGACTACCCGGGCATCGGCCCCGAGCACGCCTATCTGAAGGACAGCGGGCGCGGCGAGTACCGGCCCGTCACCGACGAGGAGGCCATGCGCGCGCTGCGGCTGCTCTCGGAGACCGAGGGCATCATCCCGGCCATCGAGAGCGCACACGCGCTCGCGGGCGCGCTCGACCTGGGCAGGGAGCTGGGTCCCGAGGGCCTCGTACTCGTCAACCTGTCGGGACGCGGTGACAAGGACATGGACACGGCCGCGCGCTACTTCGGCCTGTACGACGGCAAGGGCGGCGACGCGGAGCAGGGGAAGAGCGAATGAGCGGCAACGTCGAACTTCTGAACGCGGCCCTCGCGCAGGCCAGGGCCGAGAACCGGGCCGCGCTCGTCGGCTACCTCCCGGCCGGATTCCCCACGGTGGACGGCGGGATCGCCGCCTGCACGGCGCTGCTGGAGAGCGGCTGCGACGTGGTCGAGGTCGGGCTGCCGCACAGCGACCCCGTACTGGACGGGCCCGTCATCCAGACCGCCGACGACATCGCGCTGCGCGGCGGCGTGCGGATCGCGGACGTACTGCGCACGGTCCGCGAGGCACACGCGGCCACCGGCAAACCGGTGCTCGTGATGACCTACTGGAACCCCGTGGACCGCTACGGCGCCGAGCGGTTCGCCGAGGAGATGGCCGCCGCGGGCGGAGCCGGGTGCATCCTGCCCGACCTTCCCGTGGAAGAGTCGGAAGGATGGCGGAAGGCGGCCGAACGGGCCGGACTGGCAACGGTGTTCGTGGTCGCCCCCAGCAGCCAGGACGCCCGGCTCGCGCGGATCACGGCGGCGGGCAGCGGATTCGTGTACGCCGCCTCCCTGATGGGCGTCACCGGAACCCGGGAGTCGGTCGGCCGCGAGGCCCGCGACCTGGTCACGCGCACGCGCACCACGACGCAGCTGCCGGTGTGCGTCGGCCTCGGGGTCTCCAACCCCGCACAGGCCGCCGAGGTCGCCCAGTTCGCGGACGGCGTGATCGTCGGCTCCGCGTTCGTGAAGCGGCTGCTCGACGCGGGCGACGACCTGGAGACCGGGCTCGCCCAAGTGCGGGCCCTCGCCGGTGAGTTGGCGGCCGGAGTGCGAAGGGTGTAGCCCCGGGCCGGGAAGACGGACCGGTCCTCGGGAGTTGCGGTAGTCAGTCGCGGTCCGGTGCCGGTTACGGCGGTTTTCGAGCACGTCGGCCGGTACCGGGCCCGCTTCGGAGCGGATCTTCGCGGCCGGATCTGTGGCCGGGCCGCCCGGGTACGCTTCGGTCCCGCCCGGCGGGCGGGCTCAGCCGTGGTGCGGGGCCGGGGCCGGCTCGTGACGCAGCCGGGCCGGCCCGCGCCCGCGCCATTGCGGAGGCCCACTCCCTCGCATCACTCCGCGCGGCCAGGTCTCCGTCGGGTCGGGCGCCGGTACGACGGTCACCGTCCGGCGTCCGGCGGAGCAGCGCAGTCTCCTCCGTCTCCCCTTTTCGGGTGAAATGGCGCATGGGCGGGCTCGCGTGCGCGAGGCGCTCTCGTTGGCTCCGGGTGTGATGAGCCAGAAGAACAGTGAAGTCAAGCGCTCCGCCCGCGAGCGGCTGCGAGTTGAGCAGGAGCGCCAGAAGACGTCGGAGAAGCGGCGCCGCACCCTCAAGGTCGGCGCCGTTGTCGTGGGAGTGCTGGTGGTCGCCGCCGTGGTGGGGGTGACCGTCGCCAGCCAGACGGGCGGCGGCGAGGCGGACGGGCAGTCGGCGAAGCCGATCAGCGTGGGCCGGGCGAGCGCGCCCGCCAAGCTGACCGTCTACGAGGACTTCCGCTGCCCCGCCTGCGGCCAGTTCGAGAACACGTACCGGGGCACGGTCAAGAGCCTGGAGAAGGCGGGCAAGCTCAAGGCCGACTACCACCTGGTCACGCTCATCGACGGCAACATGGGCGGCAGCGGCTCGCGCGAGGCGGCCAACGCGGCGGCCTGCGCGCGGGACGAGGGGAAGTTCTCCCAGTACCACGACGTGCTCTACCAGAACCAGCCCGCCGAGCAGGATGACACCTTCGCCAGCACCAAGCGGCTGTTCCAACTGGCCGGGAAGGTCCAGGGGCTGGACAGCGCGGCCTTCAGGAAGTGCGTGACCACCGGAAAGCACGACAAGTGGGTCAAGCGCTCCAACGACGACTTCCGCGCCTCCAAGCACCAGGCGACGCCGACCGTCCTGCTGGACGGCAAGGATGTCTACGGCGATCAGTCCAACCCGCTGACCCCGGACAAACTGAAGCAGATGGTCGAGCGGAAGAGCTGACGCGCGGTGTGCGGAGGGGGACGTTATGGAGCCGTTGTGCGGGCTGATTGCCGGGGGCATGCCCGGGCACGGTAGCGTCAGAGGGGCCATGGAGACCCTTGCCTTTATTCCCAGTCCGTCGGCCGGTGAGATTCACCTCGGGCCGCTCCCGCTGCGCGGCTATGCGCTCTGCATCATCCTCGGCGTGTTCGCCGCGGTCTGGCTCGGCGGGCGCCGGTGGATCGCCCGCGGCGGCCGGCCGGGCACCGTCGCCGACATCGCCGTGTGGGCCGTGCCGTTCGGCCTGATCGGTGGCCGCCTGTACCACGTCATCACCGACTACCAGCTCTACTTCGGTGAGGGGCGTAACTGGGTCGATGCGTTCCGTATCTGGGACGGCGGTCTCGGTATCTGGGGGGCCATCGCGCTCGGTGCGCTCGGCGCCTGGATCGGCTGCCGCCGCCGCGGTATCCCGCTGCCCGCCTGGGCCGACGCCGTCGCCCCCGGGGTCGCGCTGGCGCAGGCGCTGGGCCGCTGGGGCAACTGGTTCAACCAGGAGCTGTACGGCCGGGCCACCGATCTGCCCTGGGCGCTCAAGATCGACCCCGCGCACCGCCCCCTCGACACCCCGGACCTGGCGACGTACCACCCGACGTTCCTGTACGAGTCGCTGTGGTGCGTCGGTGTCGCGCTGCTGGTGATCTGGGCGGACCGGCGCTTCAAGATGGGCCATGGGCGGGCCTTCGCGCTGTATGTCGCGGCGTACACCGTAGGGCGCTTCTGGATCGAGTACATGCGGGTCGATGACGCGCACCACGTGCTCGGGATGCGGCTGAACAACTGGACGGCGATCGTCGTCTTCCTCGCCGCGGTCGCCGCCATCGTGATCTCCGCGAAGAAGCGGCCCGGCCGCGAGGAGATCGTCGAGCCGGTGCCGCCCGGCGCGGCCGACGACGACGCCGCTGTCGAGGGCGAGGCGGCGGGGGCGGCCCCGGATGTGACCGACAAGCCCGTGAAGGATGCGGGGGCGCCGAAGTCCGGGAAGTCCGGGAAGTCCGGGAAGTCCGCCAAGACTGGCGACTCCGCCAAGGGTGCCGAGTCTGCCAAGACCGGCGAGTCCGCCAAGGGCGCCGAGTCGGCAGGTGGCTCCGCGTCCGGGGACGGCGGCTCCGGCGCTGGAGCGAAGAAGTCGTCGTCGTCCGTCCCCGGGCCCGGCGCCAAGTCCGGGGACGAGGCTGTGGGCGGGCCCAAGTCGTAGGCGCCGAGACGCTGTTGCGGGACTGCCGCCGGGGAGGGTCGTCGGACTTCGACGGCCCTCCCCGCTCGTGTGTGTGACGTCGGTGGGTGGTCTGCGGCCTCGCCGCGACGGCGGGTGAGCCGGGCGGGAACCCGGCGGTGTCCGGCCGATGGCGGCCCGCCGTGCGCGGCGTTCGCGCTGCGGGGGGCTCCCGGGCCGCCTGTCGCCTGTCCGAATTGACACCTTATGTGTGCAATTCTCTGTGCGTGCTGTGGTTGATCGTCGTCCACTTCGCGGGTGCCTGCGGTGCCGGGCCGCTGGTGCGGTGGCTCGGCCCGCGGGCTTTCGTGCTGCTCGCGGCGGCCCCCGGCGCGGCGGCGGTGTGGGCGGCGGCGCAATGGGGCTCCCTCACCGAGGGGGCAGGCGGGGCCGACGGGGGAGCGCTCACCGCGCACTGGCCGTGGATCCCGTCGCTCGGCGTCGGCCTCGCACTGCGGTGCGACGCGCTCGCGCTGCTCATGGTGCTGATCGCGGGCGGCATCGGCGCGCTGGTCATGGTCTACTGCGCCGGCTACTTCGCGCCCGGCGAGCGGCGGCTCGGAGAGTTCGCGGGGACGCTGACCGCGTTCGCCGGAGCCATGCTCGGGCTCGTCCTCGCCGACGACCTGATCGCCCTGTACGTCCTGTGGGAACTCACCACGGTCTTCTCCTTCCTGCTCATCGGCCACGGCTCCGAACGCAGGACCAACCGGCGCGCCGCCCTCCAGGCCCTGCTGGTCACCACGCTCGGCGGGCTGGTGATGCTCGTCGGCTTCCTGATGCTGGGCCGCGCCGCCGGCACCTACCGGATCTCCCGGATGCTGGCCGACCCGCCGCCCCCCTCCGGACTCGTCGCCGCCGGGCTGGTGCTCGTCCTGGTGGGGGCGCTGTCGAAGTCCGCCGTGTGGCCCTTCAGCTTCTGGCTGCCGGGGGCGATGGCCGCGCCGACCCCCGTCTCCGCGTATCTGCACGCCGCGGCCATGGTCAAGGCCGGGATCTACCTGATCGCGCGGCTCGCCCCCGGCTTCGCCGACGTGGTGCCCTGGCGGGCGCTCGTCCTCGTGCTCGGCGCCGTGACCATGCTGCTGGGCGGCTGGCGGGCACTGCGCGAAACGGACCTGAAACTGCTGCTGGCCTTCGGGACGGTCAGCCAGCTGGGCTTCCTCACCCTGCTCGTCGGCGACGGCACCCGGGAGGCGGCGCTGGCCGGTACGGCGATGATCCTGGCGCACGCGCTGTTCAAGGCGCCGCTCTTCCTCGTCGTCGGCGTCATCGACCACGCCACCGGCACCCGTGACCTCAACCGGCTCTCCGGACTGGGACGTTCACTGCCGTGGTTGTGCGCTGCCGCCACGCTCGCCGGGCTCTCCATGATGGGCCTGCCGCCGCTGCTCGGGTTCGCCGCGAAGGAGGCGGCCATCTCCTCGCTCCTGCACGGCGGGGCCGCCGGGGCCCCCGAGTATGCCGCGCCGGCGGCGGTGGTCGCGGGCTCGGCGCTCACCACCGCCTACACGCTCCGCTTCTTGTGGGGCGCCTTCGCCCGCAAGGGCGGCTCGCCGCCGCTGGAGCCGGTGACCGCGCCGCCCGGCGCCCGCACCAGCGCCCTCACCTTCCTGCCGCCCGCACTGTGCGCACTGTGCGGGCTGGCGCTCGGGCCCGGCGTCGCGGCGCTCGACCCACTGCTGGCCCGCTACGCCGACACCTTTCCCCCGACGGGCCCCGCCTCCCACCTCGCGCTGTGGCACGGCATCGGCCCGGCGCTCGGGCTCTCGGCCCTCGCCTGGGTGCTGGGGGCCGCCCTCTTCCTCGCCGGCCGGCCCCTCGCCGCGCTCGGCGACACGCTCTCACAGGTGGACGGCGATCAGGTGTTCGCCCGCTCCCTGTGGAGCCTGGAGCGGCTCTCCCTCCAGCTGACCGGCCTCGTACAGCGCGGCTCGCTGCCTGTGTACCTGGGTACGGCACTCGTCGTACTGCTCGGCTTCGAAGGCGTACAGCTGGCGGTCGGCAAGCCCTGGTCGGACCTGCCGCCGCCGCGCTGGTACGACTCGGTGCCCCAACTCGTCGTCGCCATCGGTGTGGCCGCCGTCGGAGTGCTGTGCGTGATGGCCCGGCAGCGGCTCAAGGCGGCCGTGCTGGCGGGCGTCACCGGATACGGCGCCGGGGTGCTCTACGTCCTCCACGGGGCGCCCGACCTGGCGCTGACCCAGTTCGCCGTCGAGACCGTCTCGCTGATCGTCTTCGTGCTCGTCCTGCGCAGACTCCCCGCCCGCTTCCCCGACGGGGCGCAGGTGTGGCGGCTGCGGCGGGCCGTCCAACTGCTCTTCTCCGTCGCGGCGGGCGCGCTGGTCGCCGGGCTCATCCACCTCACCCTCGTCGCGCGCGTCGCCGACCCCACCGGGCCCCGGCTGCTGGCCGCCACCTCCCACGAGGGCCTCAAGAACATCGTCGCCACCACCCTCGTGGACCTGCGCGCCTGGGACACCATGGGCGAATCCGCTGTCCTGGCCGTCGCCGCCATCGGCGTCACCAGCCTCGTCTACCTGCGCCGCCGCGCCCGCGTGCCCGTCGCACTGCCGGTGCCCGGCTCCGAGGGCACCGGAGCCGGTGCGGGCGCGGCCGGGGGAGAGGGCGCCGGCTCCGCGAGCGTCGCACTGGGCGACGCCTCCGCCCGGCACACCGTCGGACGCAGGGACGCCTGGAAGCTCCCCGCCGAACCCGCCGGGCACGCCCTGCGCCACTCGCCCGTCGCACCCCGGCGCACCTGGCTCGCGGCGAGCGTCACACTGGCCCCCGAGGGCCGCTCGGTGATGTTCGAGGTGATGGCCCGGCTCGTCTTCCACCCGATCGTGGTGCTCTCGCTCTACCTGCTGTTCTGCGCGGAGAACCTGCCCGGCGGCGGCTTCACGGCAGGACTCGTGGCCGGGCTGGCGCTCGCCGTGCGCTACCTGGCCGGCGGACGGCTGGAACTGGCCGCCGCCGCGCCTGTGGACGCCGGCTTCCTGCTCGGCCTGGGACTGCTGATCCTCACCGGAACGGGGCTGGCCGGGCTCTTCCTCGGCGGCAGCGTCCTGGCCTCGGGAACCGTGCACGGCCATCTCCCGCTCGCCGGGAAGATCCACGCGGCCAGTCCCGTCCTCTTCGACAGCGGCGTCTACCTGCTGGTGCTCGGCGTCGTCCTGGACGTCCTGCGCAGCCTCGGCTCCGAGATCGACCGGCGCATGGAGCGCGAGCGCGAGAAGCGGGCTCGCGCACGCCAGGACGACCAGCTCTCCCCGGACCCCTCCGGGCCCGGCCCCCGGGGCGGAGACGGGGAAACATGACGGGCACCGTCGCCCTGGTGGCCTGCGGCGGCGTGCTGTTCGCCTCGGGCACGGCCCTGCTGCTCACCCGCCCCCTGACCCGCATCCTGCTGGGCGCCGTCCTCATCGGCAACGGCGTCAACCTCCTTGTGCTGGCCACCTCGGGCCCGGCCGGGGACGCGGCGCTGCTCTACCCCGGCACGGACCGGGCCAAGGTGGCCGACCCGCTGCCGCAGGCGTTCATCCTCACCGCCATCGTCATCACCCTCGCGCTCACCGCGTTCCTGGTGACCATGGCCTACCGCTCCTGGCAGCTGTCCGGCAGCGACGACGTGCCCGACGACACCGAGGACGTGCGCGTCGTACGCCGGGCCGAGTACGCCGAGGAACGCGAACGGCTGCGCGCCACGTATCGCGCGCGGCGCCACGAATACCGTGCGCTGGCGCACGACGAGGAAGAGCGGGAGGCGCTGGAACACAGCGCGCACCAGAGGCTCGCGCACCAGAAACTCGCGTACCAGAAGCTGGGGCGCGCTCGCGACCAGTACCGCGAGATGCGGAGGCGGGCCCGCGCCGAGGCCCGCGTGGAGGCTCGCGCGTTCCGCGCGCGGCAGGCGCGCGCGGAAGAGACGGCGGAGGAGACCCAAGGGGAGGACGACCCGTGGCAGACCATCCTGGGGGCCGACCGATGACCCGCCGAGCGCGGCTTGTCTTTTTTCCGCCGCGGTGGCGAGCGGGGCTCGCCTGTTCTCCGCCGTTGCGGCGGGAAGAGGGTGCCCCGCGGCGGAAAGAGAGCGAGCTCTGCTCGCCGGGGCGGCGATGAGCGGGGGAGCGGACCCGGCCGCCGTGGCGGCGGTTGGCTCCTCCATGGTGCCGCTGCCGGTGATTCTGCCGCTGTGCGCCGCAGGCTTGAAGCTGGCCATCGGGGCCCGGCTGGAAGGCGTGCAGCGCATCATCAGTGCGGTGGTGCTGCTGGCCGTGCTGGTGTTCTCGCTGTTGCTGCTGGTCGCCGCCGACGAGCACGGCCCGCAGGTGATGTACGCGGGCGGCTGGCCGCCGCCGGTCGGCATCGTGCTGGTGGCGGACCGGCTCTCCGCGCTGATGCTGGTGATCTCCTCGGCGGTCACGCTGTGCGTGCTGGTCTACTCCGTGGGCCAGGGCATGGCCGACAACGACGAGACGACGCCGCTGTCGGTCTTCCACCCCTCTTATCTGGTGCTGGTCGCCGGGGTCTCGGACACCTTTCTGGCGGGAGATCTGTTCAATCTGTACGTCGGCTTCGAGATCATGCTGACGGCCAGCTATGTGCTGCTGACCATCGGCGGCACCCTCGCGCGGATCCGCGCGGGCGCGACGTACGCCGTCGTCTCGCTGCTGTCGTCCGTGCTGTTCATGGCGGCCGTCGGCATGGTGTACGCGGCCACCGGCACCGTCACGATGGCCGAACTGCCCGAGCGGCTGGACGCGTTGCCCGCGAACGTGAGCACCGTCATCCAGATCGCGCTGCTCGGCGTCTTCGGTATCAAGGCCGCTGTCTTCCCGCTCGCCGCCTGGCTGCCCGACTCGTATCCGACCGCACCGGCCCCGGTGACCGCCGTGTTCGCCGGGCTGCTGACCAAGGTCGGCGTCTACGCCATGCTCCGCACCCAGACGCTGCTCTTCCCCGGCGACCGGATCGGGGGCGTGCTGATGGTGCTCGCGCTGCTGTCGCTGCTCGTCGGCATCCTGGGCGCCGTCGCCCAGACCGACTTGAAGCGGCTGCTGTCCTTCACCCTCGTCAGCCACATGGGGTACATGGTGTTCGGGGTGGCGCTGGCCTCGCACGGCGGCATCGCGGGCGCTGTCTTCTACGTGGCGCACCACATCACCGTGCAGACCACGCTCTTCCTCGTGGCCGGGCTCATCGAGCGGCGCAGCGGTACCACCGACCTCCAGAGCCTCGGCGGCCTCGCCACACTCTCGCCGCTGCTGGCGGTCATCTTCTTCATCCCGGCGATGAATCTGGCCGGTGTCCCGCCGCTGTCGGGCTTCCTCGGCAAGCTCAGCCTGCTGCGCGCCGGCGTGGGCGACGGGGGTGCGCTGGCCTACATCCTGGTCGGGGGCGGCACGGTCACCAGCCTGCTCACCCTCTACGCCCTGGCCAAGGCGTGGAACCTGGCGTTCTGGCGCGCGGCGACCCCCGAGATGTGCGCGGTGGGCACGGTCCTGGACACGGCGGAGGGCGACTCCCCGGAGGAAGAGGGGGCGCGGGGCGTGCCGGAGGAGCGGGCGGAGCGTACTGCCCGGCGGGCGGCGGCCGAGGGACAGTGTGCCGACGCGGACACGGACGCGGACGCGGATACGGGTGCGGGTGGGGGCGCCGACGCGGGCGGCGATGCCGGTGCCGACGCGGGCGGCGACGGTGACGCGGGCGGGACGGCGAAGGGGGGCCGCACACCGGGCGGTCCCCGTACGGCCCGGGGTCACCACCGGGGGCACCGGCCCGGCGGTGGGGTGCGGGCCGCGGCCGGGCTGACGCGGCGCAGGGTTTCGGCGACCTTCGGCGGCCAGGAGATCACCACCAGCAGTGTGCTGCCGGTGACCATGACCGGCGCGACCCTCGCGCTGGTCGTCTTCGGGCTCGCCTTCACGGTGCTGGCCGGACCGATGTTCGGGCTGACCGACCGGGCCGCCGGGGAACTGATCGCCCGTACTCCCTATGTGAAGGCGGTGTTGGACAGATGACGGCACCTCAGCGATTGCCCGAGGCCAGCAGGCTGCGGGCGACGCAGTGGCCGATGGTGCTCGGCCTCACCCTGCTGTGGATGCTGCTGTGGGGCACGCTCACCCTGGCGAACGTGGTCACCGGAGTGCTCGTCGCGCTGCTGGTGGTGTTCGTCTTCCCGCTGCCGCCGATCGAGAAGCAGGCGCGCGCCCACCCGGTCGGGATCCTGCTGTTCGCGGGGCGGTTCACGCTGGACATGCTGATCTCCAGCTGGCGGCTCAACCGCTACATCCTGGCCCCCGGCAAACCGCCCTGCGCGGTGCTCGGCGTCAAGATGCGCTGCCCCGGCGATCTGATGCTCACCGCGACGGCGGTGGCCGTCTCCGCCGTGCCCGGCAGCACCGTACTGGAGGTGCACCGCAGGTCGGGCACGCTCTATCTCCATGTGCTCGGCGCCGGAAAGGAGTCGGAGCGGGAGCGGGCGCGGCGGGACGCGCTGCGGCTGGAGGCCCGTGTGGTCCGCGCGTTCGGTACCGCCGCCGATGTGACGGCGATCCGGGCCTCGGAGGCGGCCGAGGAGGTGTTCGGCCGGTGGAGGTGATCCTCGCCGTGATCGCCGGACTGCTGCTCGCCGCAGGGCTGATGTTCACCCTCCGGCTGGCGCTCGGCCCCACCACCTTGGACCGCGCCGTCGCGCTCGACGCGCTGATCTCGGTGGTCATGGCCGGTATCGGCGTCCATACGGCGCTGCGGCACAACGCCTACTACCTGCCCGCGCTGCTGGTGCTCTCCTTCCTCGGCTTCACCGGATCGGTCGGCGTCGCCCGCTTCATGGCGCTGCGCGACGAGGCCGGCACGGAGGACGTCGATGAGAGCGAGGAGACCGGCAGCGGCGCGGACGGAGCGAAGGCAGCGGACGGCGGGGCCGGGGCGACGGGGGCGACGGGGGAGGCGTCATGAGGTGGACCGAGGTGGCGGACGGGGCGGGTGCCGCGTTCATGCTGGGCGGCGCCGTGCTGTGTCTGCTGGCGGGGATCGGGCTGTGGCGGCTCCCCGACGTCCTCACCCGGATGCACGCGGCCACCAAGCCGCAGTCCCTGGGCCTGCTGCTCGTCCTGATCGGTGCCGGGCTGTGGCTGCGCAACATCATCGACTTGAGCACCCTGCTACTGGTCGGCGTCTTCCAGCTGCTGACCTCGCCGGTCGCCGCGCACATGGTGGGCAGGGCCGCCTACCGGACCGGGCGCATGGACCGGGACCACATCGTCCTCGACGAGCTGGAGGAGGCCCTGCGGGCGGGCGAGCGCGACGACGAGTAGGCGGCCCCGGCCGCGGTGCGTCAGGACACGGGTGCCGCGTGGCCCGGCTGGTCGTAGCGGGGATGGTCGGTGTAGCCGCGGGGGTCGCCGCCGTAGATGGTGGCGGGATCGGCGTTGCCGAGCGGCCGGCCGTTCCGCCAGCGGGTGACGAGGTCCGGGTCGGCGATGAACGGGCGGCCCACGGCGATGACATCGGCCCGGCCCGGGCCGGTCAACTCGGTGGCGGTGGCCGGATCGGTCACCGGTTCCCAGCCGGTGTTCACGAGGGTGCTGCCGGTGAAGCGGTCCAGCAGGTCCTTCACGAGCGGCTCTCCGGGATCGCCGATGGTGTGCAGATAGGCCAGGCCCGGTGCGGAGAGCTGGTCGACGAGGGCCTGGTAGGTGCCGGCGGTCTCGTGCGGCTCTTCTTCCAGGGCGCCGTGGAGGTTGATGCCGGGAGAGACGCGGATGCCGACGCGGTCCGCGCCGATGGCCTTGCCGACGGCGTCCGCGACCTCGGTGACGAAGCGGACGCGTGCGAGCGGGTCGCCTCCGTAGGCGTCGGTGCGGTGGTCGGTGGCGGGGGAGAGGAACTGGTGCGGCAGATACCCGTTGGCGGCGTGCACTTCGACGCCGTCCACGCCCGCCCCGCGTGCGGCACGTGCCGCGTGCGGCACGTGCCGCGTGCGCGAACTCCTCGACCACTCCCGGTATTCCGGAGGTGGGCACGGCCCGAGGCACCGGATAGGGGGCGGGCCCCGCCGGGGTGTGCATGGTGCCCGCGGCGGCGAGCGCGCTGGGAGCGAGGGTGGGCGCTCCGTGCTTGTTGTCCGGGTGCGAGATGCGCCCGGCGTGCGTGAGCTGGACGACGAGGGGCGTGTCCGCCTTCCGGTTGCCGGTGCCGGTGCCGGTGCCGGAGTCGGTTTGAGTGGCTGAGTCGGTTTCGGCGTCGGAGATCATCGCGGGAGTCCTCGATCCGGGCGGAGAAGGGGCAGGTCACCGGCCTGGCGGCGGTGTGGTCGCCGCTTATGGGACGGTGCCGCCTGCCCTGCCGAAGCTGCAAGGCCGCATGCCGTTTCGGCATCCGGCGGGTATGGGAACGACGAGACGCGACATCCTGGGCGCGGTCGGGCCGCGCCTGCGGGAGCTGCGGCGACGGCGCGGCACAACGCTGGCCGAACTCGCCGAGGAGACCGGCATCAACGAGAGCACCCTCTCCCGCCTGGAGGGCGGAACGCGCAAGCCGACGCTGGAGATGCTGCTGCCGCTCGCCGAGGTGTACGCGGTCCCTCTGGACGAACTCGTCGGCGCACCCCGCACCGGCGATCCGCGCATCCACCTCGAACCGGTCACCCGCGACGGCATGACGTACGTGCCGCTCAGTCGCCCCGGCGGCGTCCGGGCGAACAAGCTGCTGATCCCCGCCAGGCCCGGTACGGAGCCGGAAATGAAGACCCATGAGGGCTTCGAATGGGTCTACGTCCTCGCGGGCAGGCTGCGGCTGCTCCTGGGCGACCAGCGCGTGGTCCTCAAGGCCGGCGAGGCGGCCGAATTCGACACCCACATCCCGCACTGGCTCGGCCCCGACGACGAGAGGACCGTGGAACTTCTCGTCCTCTTCGGGTGCCAAGGGGAGCGGGCCCACCTCGAGGCCCGCCCCGCCTGGCCCGGCCGCCGCACCACCTGACCGGGCCCGCCGCACCGGACGCCCGCCGCACGCCATCCGGTAAAGCGGCAGGTCAGCGCGGTAAGTTCGGCCTTCCTTGCTGGCAGGAAAGAGATGTTCGTGCCTAGGCTGCGAGCGTCATCGCGTAAGCGCCGACCGACGTGAAGGAGCCGTACCGGCCATGTCCGACGCCGGAGTCTCAGACCCGACCCATGCCGCACACCGCGACAACCACACCCACCGCGACGTCAACGGCGGATGGCTGCGCCCCGCCGTGTTCGGCGCGATGGACGGGCTGGTCTCCAACCTCGGCCTGATGACCGGCGTGGCGGGCAGTTCGGCGTCCTCGCAGACGATCGTCATCGCCGGGCTGTCCGGGCTCGCGGCCGGTGCCTTCTCGATGGCCGCCGGTGAGTACACCTCCGTCGCCTCCCAGCGCGAACTCGTCCAGGCCGAACTGGAGGTGGAGCGGCGCGAGCTGCGGCGCAGCCCCGGTGAGGAGGTCCAGGAGCTGGCCGCGCTCTACGAGTCGCGCGGCGTGGACGGCGCGCTCGCGCTGGAGGTCGCCCGGCAGCTGCACCGGGATCCCGAGCAGGCGCTGGAGATACACGCCCGCGAGGAGCTGGGCATCGACCCCGCCGACCTCCCCTCCCCGACCGTCGCGGCCGTCTCCTCCTTCCTGTCCTTCTCCCTGGGCGCGGTGCTGCCCGTAGTGCCGTATCTGTTCGGGGCCACCGTGCTGTGGCCCGCGGTGGTGCTGGCGCTGGTGGGGCTCTTCGTGTGCGGCGCGGTCGTCTCCCGGGTCACGGCCAGGAGCTGGTGGTACAGCGGGCTCCGCCAGCTCGCGCTGGGCGGCGCCGCCGCCGCGGTCACCTACGGGCTGGGGGCGCTGTTCGGGGTGACGGTGGGCTGACGGGCCTCGCTCGCTGCCTGCCTCGCTGCCATCCCTGTGCCGCGTCCGCCGTCCGCGCCGCGAACCGGGTGATCTCGGCGCGGCGCGGCATCGAGGACGAGGCTCCCGGACGCTGGACGGCCAGTGCGGAGGCCGCCGAGGCCCAGGCCATCGCCTCGGGCATGCTCCGGCCCTCCGCGTACGCCGTGCACAGCGCGCCCACGAACGTGTCGCCCGCCGCCGTCGTGTCCACGGCCCGCACGCGCACGGCCGGTACGGTCACCGGCTCGGCGCCCCGCGCCGCGTACAGGCTCCCGGCGGCGCCGAGTGCGACGACGACCTCCGGCACCCGCTCCAGCAGCGCGCCCGCCGCCTCGTAGGGTCCTCCTTCCCGGAGAGGGCGGCGGCCTCGTGCGCGTTGGGGACCAGCAGATCGACGAGGGAGAACAGCTCGTCGGGCAGGGGCCGCGGCCCGGCGGGCACGGGCGCCGGGGTCAGGACGGTGCGCACGCCGTGGGCGCGGGCGGCGCACGCGGCGCCCAGCACGCCTTCGAGGGGCGTCTCCAACTGGAGGAGCAGGGCCCGCGCCCGGGCGATGCGCCGCTCGTCGTCACCGGTCAAGGTGGTGACGGTGGCGTTGGCACCGGGTACGACGACGATCGCGTTGCCGCCCTCGCCGTCCACCACGATGTGCGCGGTGCCGGTGGGTGCCGCGGCGGTACGCAGTCCGGTGACGTCCACTCCGGAGGCGGTGAGCGCCGCGCGCAGTCCGCTGCCGAAGGCGTCCTCGCCCACGGCGCCGATCATCGTCACCGCGCTGCCCGAACGGGCCGCCGCGACGGCCTGGTTGGCGCCCTTGCCGCCCGGCACGGTGCGGAACCCCCGGCCCGCGACGGTCTCGCCCCGGCGCGGGGCCACCGCGACCTGCGCCACCAGGTCCACATTGGCGCTGCTCACGACGGCGAGCGCGGGCCGGGCACCCCCGGATGCGGACCGGGTGCCCCCGGATGCGGACCGGGTGCCCCCGGATGCGGGCCGGGCGCCCCCGGCGGATGCGGGCCGGGCGCCCCCGGCCGTGGGCCGCGCGGGCATGGCCGCCCCGGCGGCGGGTGTGGTGCACAACTGGGCGGTGCGCGCCGCCAGTTCGCCGAATCCGATGCCGTTCATGCCGCCCACGCTCGTGGACAGACGGTTCTTCAGGGGCGCCGTCCGGCGTGCGGGCAGCGCGCGGGGCGTGCCCGCGAGCAGCGCCGTCAGGGAGCCGGCCGTCGCGCCGTTGGAGTCGGTGTCCCAGCCGCCGGAGACGACGCGGCGGATCGTCCCGTCGAAGTCGCCGCCCGCGTGGGTGAGCGCGGCGGCCAGGAGGGCCGCGTTCGGCAGCACGTGCACCCAGTGGTGGTCGCCGTACGCGGCGTGGAGCCCGTCGACGACCTGCTCGAAACCGGCCGGGGTGGTGCTCGCCGCCTCGCGGGCCGCCGCGATGCCCGTACGGATGGCCATGGCGTACCGGCTGCCGGGCGGGACGACGGCGAGCCCGGCCGCCACACACGCGTCCACGTCCGCACCTGGGCCGCCGCCCGCCGCGCGGGCCGGCGCCGCCGCCGTGAACATCTCGCCGTACACGCCGTTCGCCGTGTGCGTGAGGACCGCGTCCCGCCAGGCCGCCCCGGCGGCGCCCGCCGGGTCGCCCGGATGGGTCCAGCCGAAGATGTCGGCACGGATCTGCGCGCCGACCCACTCGCGGAACGGGTTGCGGTACGCGCCCGTGTGCGGCGGCTCGACGCCCGCGAGCAGGTTGCGGTAGGCGACCCGCTCGGCGGTGAAGGTCCGCCCGGCCGGCAGTTCCTCCAGCCACAGCCGCGCCACGTCGCCCGTGGTGAACCCCGGCCCGTGCCGCTCCAGCAACAGCAGGGCCCAGCAGCGGGTAGTTGAGGTCGTCGTCCTCGGGCATCCCGTCGATGTTCTCGGCGAGCGAGGTGGTGGCCGAACGCCGGTTCCAGGGGTGGGCGGCGGCGAGGGCCGGATCCAGGCCCCGGGCGGTGAAGTAGCCGGTCAGAGGCCAGTTGCCGGTGGCGCGGGCCAGCGCCCGGATGACCTCCAGCGGAAGCTTCTCCACCGGCTTGGCCAGCAGGCACCCGGCCGCCCGCCCCAGCCAGGCCGCGTGCAGCCGCCCCGCCAGCGCGCTCGCCCAGGGCGCCTGCGCGGTGACTGGACCGTCCGGCCGCTCCGGCCAGTCCGGGCACGCCGCCTTGACGGCGTCCAGATCCGTCGGCTCGTAAGCCGCCAACGGCGAGGGCAGCGCCGCCAGTTCGTCCAGCAGCTCCTCGGCCAGCGCGCGCAGCGCGGGGCTCGCGGCCACGGGCGAGGCTCCGGCCCGCGCGGGCGCCGCGCGCCCGCCCGCGGCCAGCCAGCGGCGCTCGATACCGCGCGCGTCCCGGCCGTCCAGCGCCGCCTGCCGCAGCTCGTGCCCGAGCAGATCCTCGGGCTGCGCCCAGGTGAGCCGCAGCGGGGTGCCGCCTCCTTCCGCCCGCGCCGGGGCGCTGCCGGGGTGTGGCGGACCCCCGTTCATCGGGCCGCCCCCGTCAGCGCGGTGAAGGCCGCCTCGTGGGCCTGGCGGCGCTCCAGGTCGCGGGCGAAGACCTCGCGGGTGACGGTGGCGGGCGCGGCGGCGGGCGCGTGCAGGTCCAGCTTGCTGGCGCTGGCGAGCGTGCCGCTCCACTCGGTGGGCACGGCGCCCTCCCCGTGGAGCGCGCCGGCGATCGCGCCGCTCATGGAGGCGATGGAGTCGCAGTCGCGCCCGTAGTTGACCGAGCCGAGCACCGTGTGCCGGAAGTCGCCCCGGCCGACCAGCAGCATGCCCAGCGCGATCGGCAACTCCTCGATCGCGTGCAGCCGCGAGGGGCGGCGGGCGCCCAGTGAGGGCTGCCGGTAGTCGGGCCCGACAGTGTCGAACGGCGCCACCGCCTCGCGCAGCGGCCGGAGCGCCTCCTCGAAGTCCTCGTACCGCGCCGCCGTTTCGCACACGCTCTCTATCGCGGCGCGGGTGCCCCTGAGCTGGAGCCCCGGCTGCACGAGCTGTACGAGGCGTTCTTCTCGACGACGACACCCCAGGACGAGCGGCTGACCGTCTTCCAGGAACTGGATGAGCTGTACCACGATCTGGTCAAGCAGAAGACCGAGGCCCCCGGCGACGACCTGACCAGTGCGCTCATCCTCGCGGAGGACGGCGGCGAACCGCTGAGCGCCGAGGAGGTGCGCGGCAATCTGGAGGCGATGGTCGCCGCCGGTCACGAGACCACCGTCGGCCTCATCCTGTGCGCGGTACGGGCCCTGCTCACCCACCCGGACCAGCTCGCGCTCGTGCTGGACGGCGAGCTGGGCCGGGACGCGGTGATCGAGGAGACCCTGCGCTGGGAGTCGCCGTCCACGCACCTGCTGATGCGGTTCGCCACGGAGAACATCGAGGTCGGCGACCGGATCGTGCGCGAGGGGGAGGGGGTGGTCATGTCGTACCGCGCCATCGGCAGGGACCGCGGGCAGCACGGCGAGGACGCGGACAGCTTCGACATCCGCCGGGGCGGCGGCGCCCCCATCCGGCACCTGGCCTTCGGGCACGGCCCGCACATCTGCCCGGGCGCCGCGCTCTCCCGGCTGGAGGCGTCGGTCGCACTGCCCGCGCTCTTCGCCCGCTTCCCCCGGCTGCGGCCGGCGGTCCCCGCGGCCCGTATCCGCAACCGCCCGGTGCTCACCCAGAACGAACTGGAATCCCTGCCTGTGCTCCTGGGACGAGGCCCCGCTCCGCCCGAGCCGCTTCCGCCCCGCTCCAGTCCGAGCCGCTCCGGCCCACGGCCGGAAGGCGCTCTTCCGGGGCGGCCGGGCCCACGCCCGGGCCGGCCGCGCGCCCGTTCACGCGTACCGCACCCGCCGTGACCTGCGCAGACGCACATCTGCCGCGTGCTGCCGCCCCCGCTGTGACCTGAATCACGGCGCACGGTACGCGGAGCGGTGCATGATCCGTGTGTTACCCAACGGTTTCATTTGTTGCGCCGTTGGGCAGGAGTCCGTGAAGCCGCGGCAATGACGCCGGGGCGTTTCTTGAGAACACCGCTCATCACCGGGGGCCCACCCCCTCCCCGCTCCGCGCAGGTCCCATAAGGGCCCCCTCGCGCCGCTTTCCCCGTGCCGGGAGTCCGGTACGTTTGTCCGCATGCTGAGCTGCGGCTATCCACTTTTCGGGAAGTCGGCCATCATGTAACCTGCGTGAAAATTTTTTGCCACGTGAGGGCCAATGTCGTCCCTCGGTACGCACCACCTGCCACGAGACGACGGGAGACGCCAATGCGTGCTGTGCCGACAGCGGCTTGGGCCGCCCACCACCCTGCCAAGCAGGGGATGTACGACCCCCGGTACGAGCATGACGCCTGCGGTGTCGGCTTCGTGGCCACTTTGACCGGTGAGGCCAGCCATACGCTGGTGGAAAAGGCCCTCACGGTGCTCCGCAACCTCGAACACCGGGGCGCGACCGGCTCCGACCCCGACACGGGGGACGGCGCGGGCATCCTGCTCCAGGTTCCGGACGCCTTCCTCCGCGAGAACGTCTCCTTCGCCCTCCCCGAGGCGGGCTCCTACGCCGTGGGGATCGCCTTCCTCCCGGCCGAGAACGGCGAGCACGCCGCAGAGCACGCATCCGCCGACGCCGTCTCACACATCGAGACGCTGGCGTCCGAGGAAGGACTGCGCGTACTCGGCTGGCGCGAGGTGCCGGTCGCGCCGCAGCTGCTGGGCACCGGCGCCCGCGCCACCATGCCGGTCTTCCGGCAGCTGTTCGTGGCCGCCGCCGACGGCGAGCGCAGCGGCATCGCACTGGACCGGCTCGCCTTCGTACTGCGCAAGCGCGCCGAGCGCGAGGCCGGCGTCTACTTCCCCTCGCTGTCCGCGCGCACCCTCGTCTACAAGGGCATGCTCACCACCGGACAGCTGGAGCCCTTCTTCCCGGACCTGTCCGACCGCCGCTTCGCGACCGCGATCGCGCTGGTGCACTCCCGTTTCTCCACCAACACCTTCCCGAGCTGGCCGCTGGCCCACCCGTACCGCTTCGTCGCGCACAACGGCGAGATCAACACGGTGCAGGGCAACCGCAACTGGATGCGCGCCCGCGAATCCCAGCTCAATTCCGGGCTGTTCGGGGATCACGAGACGCTGGAGCGGATCTTCCCGGTCAACACGCCGGGCGCCTCCGACTCGGCGACCTTCGACGAGGTGCTCGAACTCCTCCACCTCGGCGGCCGTTCGCTGCCGCACTCCGTGCTGATGATGGTGCCCGAAGCCTGGGAGAGCGCCGAGTCGCAGGACTCGATGGACCCCGCACGCCGCGCCTTCTACCAGTACCACTCCACGATGATGGAGCCCTGGGACGGGCCCGCCTGCGTCACCTTCACCGACGGCACCCAGGTCGGCGCGGTTCTCGACCGCAACGGCCTGCGCCCGGGCCGGTACTGGGTCACCGACGACGGCCTCGTCGTCCTGGCCTCCGAGGTCGGCGTCCTGGACATCGACCCCGCCAGGGTCGTCCGCAAGGGCCGCCTCCAGCCCGGCCGGATGTTCCTCGTGGACACCGCCGAGCGCCGCATCATCGAGGACGACGAGATCAAGGCGGCCCTCGCCGCCGAGCAGCCCTACCAGGAGTGGCTCGACGCCGGTCTGATCAAGCTCGCCGACCTTCCCGAGCGCGAACACATCGTCCACACCCACGCCTCGGTCACCCGCCGCCAGCAGACCTTCGGCTACACCGAGGAGGAGCTGCGCGTCCTGCTCGCCCCCATGGCGCGGGCCGGCGCCGAGCCGATCGGCTCCATGGGCACGGACTCGCCGATCGCCGCGCTCTCCGAGCGCCCCCGGCTGATCTTCGACTACTTCACCCAGCTGTTCGCGCAGGTCACCAACCCGCCGCTGGACGCGATCCGCGAGGAGCTGGTCACCTCGCTGCACTCGCCGCTGGGCCCGCAGGGCAACCTGCTGGACCCGACGGCCGCCTCCTGCCGCAGCGTCAACCTGCCCTTCCCCGTCATCGACAACGACGAGCTGGCCAAGCTCATCCACATCAACGCCGACGGTGACCTGCCGGGCTTCAAGTCCGCCACGCTCTCCGGGCTCTACAAGGTCGCCGAAGGCGGGGAGGGCCTCGCCGCCCGCATCGAGCAGATCTGCGCGGAAGCCGACGACGCCATCGAGGCCGGGGCCCGGCTCATCGTCTTGTCCGACCGCCACTCGGACGCCGAGCACGCGCCGATCCCCTCGCTGCTGCTCACCTCCGCCGTGCACCACCACCTCATCCGCACCAAGCAGCGCACCCAGGTCGGGCTGCTGATCGAGGCCGGTGACGTCCGCGAGGTCCACCACGTCGCGCTGCTCATCGGATACGGCGCCGCCGCGGTCAACCCCTACCTGGCCATGGAGTCGGTCGAGGACCTGGTCCGCGCCGGCACCTTCCTGCCCGGCCCCGGCGAGATGGCGCCCGAGCAGGCCATCCGCAACCTCATCTACGCGTTGGGCAAGGGCGTGCTGAAGGTGATGTCCAAGATGGGCATCTCCACCGTCGCCTCCTACCGGGGCGCGCAGGTCTTCGAGGCCGTCGGCCTGGACGAGGCGTTCGTGGACACCTACTTCCACGGCACCACCACCAAGATCGGCGGCGCGGGCCTGGACGTCATCGCCCAGGAGGTCGCGGCCCGGCACGCCAAGGCGTACCCCGCCTCCGGCATCGCCTCGGCGCACCGCGCCCTCGACATCGGCGGCGAGTACCAGTGGCGCCGCGAGGGCGAGCCGCACCTGTTCGACCCGGACACCGTCTTCCGGCTCCAGCACGCCACCCGCCAGCGCAGCTACGACATCTTCAAGCAGTACACCTCCCGCGTGGACGAGCAGTCCGAGCGGCTGATGACCCTGCGCGGCCTCTTCGGCTTCAAGAGCGGCCGGGACCCGATCTCCGTGGACGAGGTCGAGCCCGCGAGCGAGATCGTCAAGCGGTTCTCCACCGGCGCCATGTCCTACGGCTCCATCTCGCAGGAGGCCCACGAGACGCTGGCCATCGCCATGAACCAGCTCGGCGGCAAGTCCAACACCGGGGAGGGCGGCGAGGACGCCGACCGGCTCTACGACCCGGCGCGGCGCTCCGCCATCAAGCAGGTCGCCTCCGGCCGCTTCGGCGTCACCTCCGAATACCTCGTCAACTCCGACGACATCCAGATCAAGATGGCCCAGGGCGCCAAGCCCGGCGAGGGCGGCCAGCTGCCCGGCCACAAGGTCTACCCGTGGGTTGCCAAGACCCGGCACTCCACCCCCGGTGTCGGCCTCATCTCGCCGCCCCCGCACCACGACATCTACTCCATCGAGGACCTCGCCCAGCTCATCCACGACCTGAAGAACGCCAACCCGCAGGCCCGCATCCACGTGAAGCTGGTCTCCGAGGTCGGCGTCGGCACGGTCGCGGCGGGCGTCAGCAAGGCCCACGCGGACGTCGTCCTCATCTCCGGCCACGACGGCGGCACGGGCGCCTCCCCGCTCACCTCGCTCAAGCACGCGGGCGGCCCCTGGGAGCTGGGCCTGGCCGAAACCCAGCAGACGCTGCTGCTCAACGGGCTGCGCGACCGCATCGTCGTGCAGACCGACGGCCAGCTCAAGACCGGCCGCGACGTGGTGATCGCCGCGCTGCTGGGCGCCGAGGAGTTCGGCTTCGCCACCGCCCCGCTGGTGGTCTCCGGCTGCGTGATGATGCGCGTGTGCCACCTGGACACCTGCCCGGTCGGCATCGCCACCCAGAACCCGGTGCTGCGCGAGCGCTACAGCGGCAAGGCCGAATACGTCGTCAACTTCTTCCAGTTCATCGCCGAAGAGGTCCGCGAGCTGCTGGCCGAGCTGGGCTTCCGCAGCCTGGACGAGGCCATCGGGCACGCCGAACTGCTCGACACCTCGCGCGCAGTCAGCCACTGGAAGGGCCAGGGCCTCGACCTCGCCCCGCTGCTGCACATCCCCGACCTGCCCGAGGGCACGGTGCGCCACCAGGCCGTCGGCCAGGACCACGCGCTGGAGAAGGCGCTGGACAACCAGCTCATCAAGCTGGCCGCCGACGCGCTGCACGCGGACACCGCCGAGGCCGCCCAGCCCGTGCGCGCCCAGATCGCCATCCGCAACGTGAACCGGACCGTCGGCACGATGCTCGGCCACGAGGTCACCAAGAAGTTCGGCGGCGCCGGACTGCCGGACGACACGATCGACCTCACCTTCACCGGCTCGGCCGGCCAGTCCTTCGGCGCCTTCGTCCCCCGGGGCGTCACCCTGCGCCTGGAGGGAGATGCCAACGACTACGTCGGCAAGGGCCTGTCCGGCGGGCGGCTGATCGTCCGCCCGGACCGGGGCGCCGACCACCTCGCCGAGTTCTCCACCATCGCGGGCAACACCCTCGCCTACGGCGCGACCGGCGGCGAGATCTTCCTGCGCGGACGCGTCGGAGAGCGCTTCTGCGTGCGCAACTCGGGCGCGCTGGTCGTCTCCGAGGGCGTGGGCGACCACGGGTGTGAGTACATGACCGGCGGCGCCGCCGTCGTCCTCGGCACCACGGGCCGCAACTTCGGCGCCGGGATGTCCGGCGGTGTCGCCTACGTCATCGACCTGGACCCGGCCAACGTCAACGCGGGCCTGCGTCCGGCCGTCGAGGAGCTGGACGACGAGGACAAGGCGTGGCTGCACGAGGCCGTGCGCCGCCACCAGGAGGAGACCGGCTCGACCGTGGCCGCCAAGCTCCTCGCCGACTGGGAAGGACCGAAGGGGGCGCTCGCCCGCTTCAGCAAGGTCCTCCCCGCCACCTACAAGGCCGTGCTCGCCGCCAAGGACGCCGCCGAGCGGGCCGGACTCACCGAGTCCGAGACCCACGAGAAGATGATGGAGGCGGCGACCAATGGCTGACCCCAAGGGCTTCCTGACCACCGACCGCGAGGTCGCCCAGTCCCGTCCGGTCGAGGAGCGGGTCAAGGACTGGAACGAGGTCTATGTTCCCGGCTCCCTGCTGCCCATCATCAGCAAGCAGGCCGGACGCTGCATGGACTGCGGCATCCCCTTCTGCCACAACGGCTGTCCGCTGGGCAACCTCATCCCCGAGTGGAACGACTACGCCTACCGGGGCGACTGGACGGCGGCCTCCGAGCGCCTCCACGCCACGAACAACTTCCCCGAGTTCACCGGACGGCTGTGCCCCGCGCCCTGCGAGTCCGCGTGCGTGCTGGGCATCAACCAGCCGCCGGTCACCATCAAGAACGTCGAGGTCTCCATCATCGACAAGGCGTGGGAGACCGGCGACGTCACCCCGCAGCCGCCCGAGCGCCTGTCGGGCAAGACGGTCGCGGTGATCGGCTCGGGCCCGTCCGGCCTGGCCGCGGCGCAGCAGCTCACCCGCGCGGGCCACACGGTCGCGGTCTACGAGCGCGCGGACCGCCTCGGCGGGCTCCTCCGCTACGGCATCCCCGAGTTCAAGATGGAAAAGCGCCACATCAACCGCCGTATCGAGCAGATGCGCGCGGAGGGCACCAAGTTCCGTACGGGTGTGGAGATCGGGCGCGACATCGACGCGAAGAAGCTGCGCAAGCGCTACGACGCCGTCGTCATCGCGGCGGGCGCCACCACGGCCCGCGACCTGCCCGTCCCCGGCCGCGAGCTGAACGGCATCCACCAGGCGATGGAGTACTTGCCGCTGTCCAACAAGGTGCAGGAAGGCGACTTCGTCTCCCCGCCCATCACCGCCGAGGGCAAGCACGTCATCGTCATCGGCGGCGGCGACACCGGCGC
Organism: Streptomyces axinellae; assembly: GCF_039532135.1. Classification (NCBI taxonomy): domain Bacteria; kingdom Bacillati; phylum Actinomycetota; class Actinomycetes; order Kitasatosporales; family Streptomycetaceae; genus Streptomyces; species Streptomyces axinellae. The sequence goes on along the minus strand of NZ_BAAARJ010000003.1, from coordinate 138,255 downwards.
CGACTGCGTCGGCACCGCGCACCGCCAGGGCGCGGCCTCCGTCACCCAACTGGAGATCATGCCCAAGCCGGGCGAGGAGCGGGACCCGGCCCGCCAGCCGTGGCCGACCTTCCCCATGCTCTACAAGGTGACCTCCGCCCACGAGGAGGGCGGCGAGCGGGTCTACTCCGTCAACACCACCCACTTCGAGGGCGACGAGGACGGCAACGTCCAGTGGCTGCACCTGGTCGAGGTGGAGATGGTGAACGGAAAGCTGGAGCCCAAGCCCGGCACCGAACGCAAGATCCCCGCCCAACTGGTCACCCTCGCCATGGGCTTCACCGGCATCGACCGCGAGAACGGCCTGGTCGAGCAGTTCGGCGTCGAACTCGACGCACGGGGCAACGTCGCCCGCGACGACTCCTACGCCACGAACGTCCCCGGCGTGTACGTCGCCGGTGACGCCGGGCGCGGCCAGTCCCTCATCGTCTGGGCCATCGCCGAGGGCCGCTCGGCGGCCAAGGCCGTGGACCGCGACCTCACGGGCGAACCCAGCACCCTCCACGCCCCCATCCGCCCCACGGACCGCTCTTTGACGGTCTGACCCCCGCCGCGGAGCAGGGGCTCTCCCGTGCTCCCTGACTTCCGCTCCCTCCCTGGCTTCCGTACAACGGAGTACGGATTCTGACGCGGCGCCCGCTGTCCCCGACCGGACAGACGCGGGCGCCGCGTGTTTGCCTGCGGCGCTTCGGACCCGGGTGCCGGACCCGGGTGCGGGATCCGCGGGGGATCTGCCAGGACCGTCGGCCCCTGCCGTCAGCACAAGGCGCAGGCCGCTCGCACTTGGGTGAGTGCCTGCCGCGCGAGTTCGGCGAAGTCGTCGCGGCTGGCCGTGCCCCTCCAGCGCTCGAAGGCGATCTCCCAGGCGAGCGCGCCCAGTTCGGCGGCTACGCGTGCGGTCAGGTCGGGGACGCCGCGGCGCTCGAGCGCGCCGGTCATCGTTGCGATGAGGCCGAGTTTTTTCAGTGCCTCGCGTTCCCGCAGTTCCGGGTTGGCGGCGATCACCGCCGACCTCCGGGCGCTGAACTCGCGTCGATCGGAGGTGAAGGCTTCCCTGCCGATCACCTCCAGGGCATGCGCTACCGCTTCGAGCGGGGCGGCCCCGGCGGGTGCGGTGTCGATCCCGGTGGCGAGCAGTCCGCTCATCGCGCCTCCGCCGAAGAGCACCTCTCGCTTGTCCCGGAAGTGCCGGAAGAAGGTGCTCTTCGTCAGCCCGGCGCGCTCTGTGATCTCGATGACCGTCGTGTTCTCGTAGCCCCGCTCCTCGAACAGTTCAAGGGCGGCGACGAGCAGTCGTTCGGGTGCGTGGGGTTGCCATCGGGCCATGGGCCCCATCGTACGGGCACGGGACTTGGTGCCGTCACTCATGTATGGTGATGGGACCAAGTCCCGTCACTGTGTCTGCTGGAGGTACACATGAGCCGAGCTGTTGTCTACGAGGCGTTCGGCGGCCCCGAAGTGCTGGAGCTGCGGGAGGCTCCGGAACCCCATGCCGGGCCGGACGAGGTCCGCGTCCGCGTCACGGCCGCCGGTCTGAACCCCATGGACTGGGGCATCGCCTCGCAGCCCGAGGCCGCGGCCCGGTTCGGCATCAGCGTGCCCTCCGGCTTCGGTTACGACTTCGCCGGGGTCGTCGACGAGGTCGGCGCCGGGGCCACGGGATTCGCCGTGGGTGACCGTGTCCACGGGGGCGCGCTGGGGCGGGCCGTTGCCGATTTCGTGGTGGTCAAGACGCCCATGGAGGCGGCCGAGTGGCTCTGGCGCACGCCGGAGGGCATCAGCGAGGAGGTGGCGGCGACGCTTCCGGTGGCCGGCCTGACCGCTGTCGCCGCGTTGGCGGCGATCGGCCTGGGATCCGGCGACACCGTCCTGGTCGGCGGCGCGGCGGGCGGCGTGGGCGTGTTCGCCGTACAGCTCGCGAAGCTCGCCGGTGCCCGGGTGATCGGGACCGCCGCGCAGGGCACGTTCGAGTTCCTGCGCCGGTTCGGTGCCGAGCCCGTGGCCTACGGCCCCGGACTGGCGGACCGGGTGCGGACCCTCGCCCCGGAGGGCGTGACTGCGGCAACCGACCTGTTCGGCACCGAAACGGCCGAGACCGCGCTCGCACTCGGGGTGCCGCCCGAGCGGATCTCGACGATCGCCGCGGGCCCCCATCCCCCCGGCGGCGTCCGCGCGGCCGGTGGTTTCGACGCGAGCCCGGACGCCATGACGCAGATCTGCGACGCGCTCCTCGCCGGGACGATCACCGTGCCGATCGCCGCGACCTTCCCGATCGAGGAGATCCGCGATGCCGTGACTCTGCAAGCCGGACGCCACGTCCACGGCAAGGTCGTGATCACGCTGCGGCCAGGCCCTCACTGAACACCGCGGCCCCGCGCCGCCCGCCGGGGCGAGAACCAGCACGCCTCTTTCAGAGACAGGAAATGGCCCATATGGGCAGATACCGCGTTCACCGGATAGAGCGCCTTCCCGCTTTCCCCGGCCCCCGGAAGCGGAAGCATCGAGGACTCCCGACCCGTTCGCGCACAGCGGCGACGTCTCCAACCCCTGTGTGAGATGCGGGTTCCAGTGCCGGATGCACTGCTTGGAGGCTTGGACGCCCTTGCTGCAGTTCTTCGTGAACGCTGTGACGTCGGCGACGTCCGGCTTTTGGGGGCCGGAGATGCGGGTGAGGGCGAAGGGGTCCCGTCCAGGCTTTCGGGGGCGGCGCATTCGACGCGAAGTGCCGCGCCTTTCCGGGAATACTGGAAGTCTCTTGTTCCCTTGAGGTCTTCCGGGGTCAGAGCAGTTCGACGTCCGCGAAGCACAGGTGGTCCTTGACCGCCGCCGCGGCAGGCAGGGGGTCGGGGTAGCCCCAGGCGACGTCCTCGGGGCCGTCGGGCAGCGACCAGTAGGAGGCGGTTCCCTTGAACGGGCAGATGGTGTGCGTCGAGGACGGGGTCAGCAGGTCGGTGCGCACGTCCTCGGGCGGCAGGTAGTAGCGGACCGGGTATCCCGTCTCCGAGAGCAGCATCGGCCTGCTGCTCTCGGCCAGCACCTGCCCGGCGACCGTCACCCGCACGTGCTCGCTGCCCCGCTCGACCTCGATCCGGTGCCCGGACCGTTGTTCTGACGCCATGACCGCTCCCGTCTCTCCGGCTGACCGCCGTTGCTCGCGCCGCTGTCCCGGCCGGCCGGCGGCTGCTCAGCGTCGCACACGGCCCCCGGGGGCGGGGCATGACCGGGCCGGGACACGGCAGGGCCGAAGTGGCAGGGCCCTCGGCGCGCGGGGCGGGTGGCGGCGCGGCGCGACACGGGCGTGCGGTGTGGCCGCGCCGAGCGGTGTGGCCCGCGCGAGCGGTGTGGCGGGAGGCCGCGCGCCGAGGGCGGGGGTCACTGCTTGCGGGCTACGACGGCCCCGTTGGCGCCCGCCGTGTCGAACCGGATCACACGCGGTTCCTCGAACCCGGCATCGGTGAGCCAGTCCTGGTACTCGGTCTCGGAGTAGTTCTTGCCTCCCTCCGTCTCCACGATCATGTTCATGCCCATCAGCGCTGCTGAGGCCGGGCCGGTGCGCTCCGGGTTGAGCAGCAGCTCGCAGATCACGATCGCGCCCCCGGGGGCCAGCGCCTCCCAGCACTTCCGCAGCAGCGCGCGGTTGGTGGTCTCATCCCAGTCGTGCAGGATCATGCTGAGCAGGATCACGTCATGCCCGCCGGGCAGCGGCTCATCCGTCATGAAGTCGCCCGCGACCGTGGCGATGGACTTCTCCAGTCCCGCCGCGCGGACCTTCTGCTCGGCCATGGCGCATACGTGCTCCAGGTCGAACACTGTCGCCGACAGATGCGGATAGCGCCGGCACAGTTGTACGGGATACCCGGCCGACCCTCCACCGACATCCAGCAGCCGACTGTGCGGGCCGAAGTCGTAGGCGTCCGCCAGTGCGTGCGCGGTGGAGGCCGAAATGGAGTGCAGGGACTCCCAGAAGAACTCCATCATCACGGGGTTCTCGGCCACGAACACCGAACCATGCGAGTCCGGGTCCCAGGTCAGCGGCCGGTCGGTGCGCATCGCGTCGACGATGCGGTGCCAGACCGGGTATTCACGCTGGTCGCAGTAGCGCACGAAGCCCCCGAAGTAGCGGGGCTTTCCCTCGACGAGGAACTCCTCCGACAAAGCGGAGTTGCGGTATTTCTCGCCGTCCTTTTCCAGCAGGCCGAGCGAGGCGCAGGCGGCCAGGAACATGTCCGCGGGCCGCTCCCGGATGTCCAGTTCGTCTGCCGCTTCTTCCAAGCTCATGGCGCGTCCGTCGGCCAAGCGCGTGAAGAGGCCGAGTTCGACTGCTGCGGCGAATGTCTTGAACCCCCAGAAGGCGGAGGTGAGTTGCATCAACGGAAGGGCCGAAGGTGTGTTGTCGGCTATGTCGGTCATATCCGCTCCGTGTGTTGCAGGGGAGCCCGCATGGGGCTGATGTGACTGATGCTTCCATATGTTGCCAAGGGGATATGCCCGTATCCCGAATGTGCGCGATGACGGCATCAGCACGGTTTCGCCCGGGAGATGCAGGCGCGAGGCGCGGCCTTGTGCGGTGTGACCGGTGCGGACACCGAGTTCCTCCGCGACGTCGTGACCGACGAACGCCGCTCCACCCTTATCGCCGCGACCCCCGTCGGCCGCCCCGGGGACCCTGACGGGGCGGGCGCCGTGGCCTTCCCCGTCCCCGGTGGCACGCGACATCACCGCGCGGGTGCTCAACGTCACGGGTACTCCACGTCAACAGCGTTGCATACAGCACGCGTTGAGGCAGGCGGCGGGGCCGGACCGTCGTCTCGGACGCGGCGCGACGGCATGTGGCCGGGCGGGGCGTGGTTCTGGTAGGGGTACGGCATGGATGCCGAAGGGAAGCCCGTCCCCGCCTCACCCCACTTACCGGCCACACCCCCCGCACGGAATGTTCCCGCGTTCTTGAAGCGGCTGCGGGAGCTGAAGGAGGAATCGGGCCTGACCCTGCGTCAGCTGGAAGAACGGGCCACCGCGGCGGGGGACTACCTGCCGCGCAGCACGCTCTCCCACATGCTCAGCGGCGGACGGCTGCCCCGGCCTGAACTGCTGACCGCCTTCGTCCGGGCCTGCGGGCGCGAGAAGGATGTCGCGGCATGGCTCAGCGCGAGGCAGGCCGTCGCCGCTGCCGGTGCCGCCGCGGAGGGCGGTGGCGACCCCGCCGGGGAGGGCGGTGGCGGCCCCGGAGGGGCTGGGCAGGAAGAAGAGGCCGGGCGGAGCGGGGAGGGCCGGGGTGGCGGTGCCGGTGCCGGCGGGTCCGCGCGCCGTCCGGGTACGGGGCCGGCCCGGGTGCGGGCACGGGGGCGGCTTCGGCAGGCCCGGGTGCTGGTCCCGGCGGCTGTTGTCGTCCTGCTCGCCGCCACGGCGGGAGTGCTCAGCGTGCGCGGCGACGAGTCCGGCGCTCCGCCCGACCGCACCACCCCCGCGGCGGACGGGTCCTCGGAGGGGGAGTCGTCCGGGGAGGCGGACGCCGAGCCGGCGCGCGCCGACGGCGAAGTGCCGCGCGGCGCCGTCCGAGTGCGTCCGTTGACCGCGCCGGGGCTGTGTCTGACCGACGGCAAGGTCCGCGACGGGCGCTACGACTCGCTGGTCGCAGTCCAGCGGCCATGCGGCCAGACGTCGCCGCAGACGACGGAGCTGCGCCCGGCGCCCGGCACCGCCCGCCACCGCGTCGAGTGGAACCACCCCGAGTTCGGCACCGGCTGCCTCAAGGTCCTCACCTCGGGGCCCGGCAAGGATCTGCTGGAGCCCTGGGACACCTGCAATCGCGCCGATGTCTTCCGGCTCGTCCGCGCGAAGGGCCGCCTGGTCTTCACGCTGCGTACCGAGGACGGCCGCTGCGTCGGCATCGCCCGTCCCGTCACCGCCGAGGGCTCGGAGGCGGTCGCACAGCCCTGCGCGTCCGGCCGCCACCAGAGGTTCCGCATCGAGTCCGCCGGTGAGTGACGGCCACGAGCCCGCTGCCGCGCGACATCGGCGCGACTGTTGGTGAGCCCGTTGGTGAGCGACGTCCGCGAGCGGTCACCGGCTGAGGTTCGCGTGCGTGGCCGCGGTCGGGCCGGGGCCGACGGGGCCGGACGGCTCCTGCGGGGGCCGGCCTGCCCTCACCCACCCCCGTGCCGGTGAGGGACGGCCGGCCGCCGTGGTGACGGGCGGATCCCGTGGTGCCGATCCTGCGCTGTGCCGGGCGAGAGAGGAACCGGAACGGGCTGTCCCGGACGGCCGTTCACCGTCCTCGCAGGTCGGCGGGGTGGCCGGAGCCTGTCCCGGACAGCGGCACCTGGATGCCGGCACCGGACAGCGGCACCTGGACGCCGGCACCGGACAGCAGCGCCCGGACGGAGGCGCCCGGACGGACGCGTGAAGCCGGGGCCGGGGGCGGGGGCGGGGGCGGGGGCCAGCGGGGGAGCAGGCCGCGGGTGACGGCGGCCTCGCGGACCTCTGTGTACAGCGCTGTCAGGGTCTCGCTCGCGGTCACGCGCGGCAGTTGGAGCCGGTCCAGCGCGGCGGCGTCCGCGCCGACATCGCCCCAGCCCTGCCCGGTGAGCAGCCGCATCAGTGCCGGGTTCAGCCGGTCGATGCCCCGTACGAGGCGGGCCTCGGGGGTCTCGCCGTCCTCGTACTCCCGCCAGAGCGCGAGCAGTTCGGGCCCCAGCGGTGCGGGCAGTGCCCCGAAGCGTTCGTGCGCCACGGCGTCTTCCAGGCGGGCCTTGTCGGCCGCGTCCGCCGTCGCGCCCGCTGTCGTGTCCGCCGTCGTGTCCGGTGTCGCGCCTGCCTTCGCGCTCGCCGCGTCCGGTCCGCCGGTCGCGTCCGCCGCGTCCGTGGGGCTCACCGTGCCCGCCGGGTCCGTGGACCAGGCGGAGGGGTCGCCGGCGTCGATCTCGACCAGGTCGTGCATCAGGCACAGCTTCAGCATTCTGGTCAGGTCGAGCGACAGCCCGCTCTCCCGCTCGAACTCCGCGTGCAGCACCCAGCTGACCATCGCCAGATGCCAGGAGTGCTCGGCGACCGACTCCTTGCGCAGTGCGGTCGCGTTGTTGTGCCGCCGTACCTCGCGGAGGCGGGCGGTGTAGGCGATGAAGTCGAAGAGCGGGTGCGGGAAGTTCGTCGAGTCCGTCATGGCAACGGGCACTGTAGCCACCGGGAAACCACTTGAACGACCGGGCGGTACGTGATGGGCTGCGCGACGTGTCCAGTCCCGAGGCGTCCAGACGGTAGCCACCGGTCATCCGGTGGCCCCTTTCGTGCCTGTCTGCCTCGGCCCGCTGCACGGGCCGTGATTCCCGCGGTGGTGCGCCGCGTTGCCCGGCTGGACGACTTCTCCTCGCATGACATGCGGACGGACGGCCCCTTCGTCATCTGTGACGTGTGCTGTGTCACGTGTGCTGCGTGATGCCTGATGTGTGCTGTGTGCTGCGTGATGCGGCACGCGTGACGCGAAGGCGTGCGGGGATGTCCGTGGACGTGTGTGTACGCGTGAAGACGTACGCGGTCGCGTGGGCTCTGTGAGTGAATCCCGCTTCCGTCCTTCCTCCTGCTCCTGGCCGTGAGCGCCTGCCGCATTCCTCGGCGATCCATGGTGATCGCGGAATTCGCGGAGTTTTCATGCCACTTGTTCTGTACGTCCTCGCGCTGGCCGTGTTCGCGCAGGGGACCTCGGAGTTCATGTTGTCCGGGCTCGTCCCGGACCTCGCCCGGGACCTGGGGGTCTCCCTCTCGTCCGCCGGCTTGCTGACCTCGGCGTTCGCCGGGGGAATGATCGTCGGCGCGCCGCTGATGGCGGTGCTCAGCCGGCGCTGGCCCAGACGCCGGGCGCTGCTGGGCTTTCTGGTCACCTTCCTGCTGGTCCACGTTCTGGGGGCCCTCACCAGCAGCTTCGCCGTGCTCGTCGGCACCCGGTTCGTGGGAGCGCTCGCCAATGCCGGATTCCTCGCCGTCGCCCTCACGGCAGCGGCCGGGATGGTCGCGCCGGATGCCAAGGGACGTGCCACCTCCGTCCTGTTGAGCGGCGTCACCCTCGCCTGCGTCGCGGGTGTGCCGGCGGGCGCGCTGCTGGGGCAGGCGTGGGGATGGCGCTCGGCGTTCTGGGCCGTCGCGCTCGTCTCCCTTCCGGCGGTGTTCGCGCTCCGCTCCCTTGACGAGCCCGGTGGGGGAGCGCCGTACGCGGGTGCCGGGAGCGCACGTGCGGTGTCCGCCGTCGGCGTCCGCCACGAACTCGCCGCGCTGCGCAGTCCGCGCCTCCTGGTCACCATGCTGCTGGGCGCGCTGGTCAACGGTGCCACCTTCTGCACGTTCACCTATCTCGCGCCGCTGGCAACCGGGGTCTCCGGGTTCGGCGCGGCCTGGGTGCCCGCGCTGCTCGCGCTCTTCGGCGTCGGCTCCTTCCTCGGCGTCTCGTTCGGCGGGCGCCTGGCGGACCACCGTCCGCTGCCGGTGCTGATCGTCGGCGGGGCGTTGCTCCTCGGCGGCTGGACGGTGTTCGCGCTCGCCGCGCAGAGCGCCGTGGCGACCGTCGTCCTCGTACTGACGCAGGGCACGCTGTCGTTCGCGGTCGGTACGACACTCATCTCGCAGGTGCTGTACGCGGCCGGCCGGGCACCCACGCTCGCGGGAGGCTTCGCCACTGCCGCGCTCAACGTGGGCGCCGCGCTCGGGCCCTGGGCCGGTGGCCAGGCCCTCGGCGGTTCCCTCGGCTACCGGGGTCCGCTGTGGGTCAGCGCTCTCCTGGTGGGCGTGGCCTTCGCCGTGGCGGGGACGGCCGTCGCGCTCCGCGGGAGGTGGTCGCGGCCGGGTGGGCCCGGGGCGGCGGTCAGACGGCCACGACGGTGATCTCTGTGGCCTTGACGCTGGTGAATACCTCGGAGCCCTCCGACAGGCCCAGTTCGGCCGCCGCCTGGGTGGTGATCTCCGCCACCAGGCCGGGGCCGTGCACCGGTGCCTCCTGCGCCGGTGATCCGGAGCGCCCGGCGGCCGGGCCGGGGGCGATCAGGACCCGCAGTCTGCTGCCGACCGAGGTGATCTCCCGTACCGTCCCCGGCCACACATTGCGAGGGCTTCCGCCGGGGCGCTCCCGGTGGACGGCGACGGCCTCCGGTGCGATGACGGCCAGAACCCGCGCGCCCTCCGCCACGGGCTCCGCGACCACGAGCCGTCCGCCGTCCGCCAGCGCGAGCGAGCCGTCGAACGCGCCCGTCCCGGTACCGGCCAGCGCGTTGCGCCCCAGCATCCGGGCCACCCAGGGGGAGCGCGGGTGCCGGGTGACCTCGGCCGGTGCGGCGTCCTGGACGGCTCGGCCGTCCTCCAGTACGAGCACGCGGCCGGCCAGCGAGACCGCCTCCACGGGGTCGTGCGTGACGATCAGACACACCCCGCCGAAACCGTCGAGGTGGCGGCGCAGGGTGTGCCGCACCTGGCCCCGCGTCGTCTGGTCGAGCGCGGCGAGCGGCTCGTCCAGGAGCAGCAGCCGGGGCCGGGCCGCCAGCGCGCGGGCCAGCGCGACGCGCTGGGCCTGGCCGCCGGACAGCTGTGCGGGTTTGCGGTGGCCCAGGTGTCCGACGCCGAGCCGCGCCAGCCAGCGCTCCGCCGCGCGGCGCGCCTCGGCGCGGGGGACGCCTTGGACGCGCAGCCCGTAGGCCGTGTTGGACAGCGCGCTCAGGTGCGGGAAGAGCGCACCGTTCTGAGGCACCCAGGCGACGCCCCGCCGGTGCGGCGGCAGCTCCGTGACGTCCGTCTCGCCGAGGGTGAGTTCCGCTCCGGCGCGTGGGGTGAGGCCGAGCAGGGCGCGCAGCAAGGTGGTTTTGCCCGCGCCGTTGGGGCCGACGACGGCGACGGTGGTCCCGGGTTCGGCGTCCAGCGTGAGCTGGGTGAAGCCGGTGACGCGCGCGTGGAGGGGCCAGCGCGCGGGCGCGGTCGCCCCTGGGGCGGGCGCGGTCGCCTCCGGGGCAGGTGCGGCGGGGCCGGCGGGGTCGGCGACCGGCGTGGCGGGTTCTTCGACGGGGAGGGCGGGGGCGTCATCGAGCGTGCCGGCTCCGTCCTCGGGGCCGGCGGGGATGGCGGCGCGTCCTGCGCCGCCGGGGCGGGCCATCCCGCCGGTCCACCGTCCGCGCAGCGCGACGAGTACGGCCATGGCGATGACGAGCAGCAGCAGGGAGACGGAGGTCGCGGCCTCCGGCTGGTCCTGGAGGAGCAGATAGACCTGGAGCGGCAGCGTCTGCGTCGTCCCCGGGAGGTTCCCCGCGAAGGTGATGGTGGCCCCGAACTCGCCCAGCGCCCGCGCCCAGGTGAGCGCCGCGCCGGCGGCCAGGCCCGGGGCGGCCATCGGCAGCGTCACGGTGAAGAACACGCGGACCGGCGAGGCGCCGAGGGAGGCGGCCGTCTCCTCGTAGGCGGGGCGCAGCCCGGCCAGCGTGCCTTCCAGGCTGATGACCAGGAACGGCATCGACACGAAGGTCGCCGCCACCACGGCACCCGAGGTGTGGAACGGCAGCACGATCCCGAAGGCCGACTCCAGCCACGGACCCAGCAGCCCCCGGCGGCCGAACCCCAGCAGCAGCGCCACACCGCCCACGGTGGGCGGCAGCACCATCGGCAACAGCACCAGTGAGCGCACCAGCGCCTTGCCGGGGAAGCCCACCCGGGCCAGCAGCCACGCCAGCGGCACGCCCAGCAGCAGCGAGAGCGCCAGGGCGCTGAAGGAGACCAGCAGTGAGAGCCGCAGCGCCGTGGTGACGCCGTCGCTGGTCAGATGGGTGCCGAGGGCGCCCCACTCCGTGCGCGCGAGGATGCCCAGCAGCGGCATCAGCAAGAACGCGACCGCCAGCAGCGCGGGGAGGGCGAGCGCCACGGGCGGGCGCGTACGGGGTGTACGGGGCACACGCGTCTGCGGCTTGTGGGGCGCGGGGCTCACGGCTTCTGGAAGCCGGCCTTGCGGAGCATCTTCTGGGCCTCGGGCGTGCCGAGCCACTTCACGAACGCCGCGGCCTCCTTGCCGTGCTCGGACTGCTTGAGTGTGGCCGCCGGGTAGGAGGCGACGGCGTTCTGGCTGTCCGGAATGCTGACCGCCGCGATCTTGTTGGGCGCGGTGGCGGCGTCCGTCTTGTAGACAATGCCCGCGTCGGCCTCACCGAGTTCGACCTTGCTGAGGACCGAGCGCACGTTCGTCTCCTGGGAGACCGGCTTGACCTTCAGCTTCTGCGCGTCCAGTACCTGCTTGCCGTAGCGGCCGACGGGCACCTCGGGGGCCGCGAGCACGACCTTCAGCTTGCTGTCGGTCAGGTCCTTGAGGGCCTTGACCTTCTTCGGGTTGCCCTTGCCGGTGGCGATGACGAGCCGGTTCTTGGCGATGACGGCCGGCTTGCCCGTCTCGCCCCTGAGCCCGTCCATGGTCCTGGTGTCGGCCGTGACCAGGGCATCGGCGGGTGCGCCCTGCTTGACCTGGGCCGCCAGCTCCTGGGACCCGGCGAAGGAGAACTTCACCTTCGTGCCCGGGTGTTCCTTCTCGTAGACCTTGCCCGCCGCGGTGAACACGTCGGTGAGGGAGGCGGCCCCGAGCACGGTCAGCTCGGTCCTGTCGCCCTTGCTCTGCGCCTTGCTTTTGCCCCCCTTGCCGTCTTTGCCGTCACTGCCGCAGGCGGCGAGCGTGACGAGGAGGGCACCGGCCGCGACGGTGGCGAGCGCGCGGCGCTGGATCAACGGGGACATCGGCATGGCGGAACTCCAGACAGAGCGGACGGCGGCCAGCGGGTGCGGGGTCGGTGGGGGAGGCCAGCGGGAGGAAGTGCCGGCGGGAGGGAGCGTCAGGGGGAGGGGGTGTCGATGTGCACGCTGGTCGACTTCACGCGGGCCGTGGCCTGCATGCCGACCCCCAGCCCGAGTTCCTCGACGGCCTCCCGCGTCAGCAGGGAGACCAGCCGGTGGGGGCCGGCCTGGATCTCGACCTGTGCCGCCACGTCGCCGAGCCTCACCGCCGTGACGATGCCGGGGAACGCGTTGCGCGCCGAGGTGTAGGGGACCTCGTCGTCGTCCCCGCTCTGGCCGATCTCGACGGAGAACGCGGCCAGATCCCGTCCGTCGATGAGCCGGCGCCCGCTCTCGTCGCGGTGGGTGGTGACCCGGCCGGCGTCCGCCCAGCGGCGTGCCGTATCAGGGCTGACCCCGAGCAGGCGTGCGGCCTGGCCGATTGTGTAGGACTGCATGTGCGTCAACGTAAGCGGCGGCCCCTCGCATCTGCAATGCGCTGCCTCCTTTTCTGTGGCAATTGCCAGCCCGCGTGGGAGAAACCCCCAACGCCCGCCCAGCCGTACGGCGGACTGATTCCCGGTCTGGCAATCACCAGGAGTATCGCGCACTACGCCCGGCATCTGCTAGGCAGGGGCCCTTATCGGGCTTGCAGATCGCGGCGCGCGCCTCGGTCCGGGCGCCGGGCGTCCGGCCCTGCTGGAAAAACGTCACCGGTTCAACCGGTGACGTTTTTCCAGGTCCCTCTGGCGCCCGGTGCGCCCATGCGTCCGGACCGGGGGCTGCCTGCGGGGCGGGGTTAGGTTGGCTGTGTGAGCGAGAGCATGGAGCGGCTGCGGGCGGATTGTGAGCGGTGCGTGGGGCTGTGCTGTGTGGCGCTGCCCTTCAGCGCCTCGGCGGACTTCGCGGTGAACAAGCCCGCCGACCGGGCGTGCGCCCATCTGACCGGGGACCACCGCTGCGGGATCCACTCCCGGCTGCGCGAGAGCGGCTTCCAGGGGTGCACCGTCTTCGACTGCTACGGCGCGGGCCAACGGCTCACCCGGCGCGCCGATCTCGCGCCGGGCCCGGAGATGTTCGCGGTCTTCCGGGTGACGCGCCGGCTCCACGAACTGCTCTGGCTCCTCACCGAGGCCGCGGACCTCTCCCCCGACAGCACCCCGGACAGCGCCTCGGACAGCAGTCCGGACAGCGCCTCGGACAGCAGTCCGGACAGCGCCTCGGACAGCAGTCCGCGAAGGGCGGGGGAGGACGCCGGGAAGCTGCGGGACGAGGTGGACGCGCTGGTGGACGGGGACGCGGACGCGCTGCTGGCCGTCGATGTGGACGCCCTGCGGGCCCGCGCCGGAGCGGTGCTGGAGGCGGTGAGCGCACGGGTACGCGCACCGTTCGGAGGGCGGGACCTGCGGCGGGCCGACCTGGCGGGCGCCCGGCTGCGGGCCGCCGGGCTGCGGGGTGCGGCGCTGCGGGGTGCGCTGCTGATCGCCGCCGATCTGCGGGGCGCCGACCTGCGTACGGCCGACCTGCTGGGCGCCGACCTGCGGGACGCCGCGCTGCACGGCGCCGACCTGACCGGCGCCCTCTTCCTGACCCAGCCTCAACTGGCCGCCGCGCGGGGCGACTCCACCACGGCGCTGCCCGCGCACCTGACCCGCCCCGGCCACTGGCCCGCCCGTCACCCGCCCGGGCAGCATGAGCCCGCGCGGCACATGCGCGAGCGGCGGCACGGGAAGTCCACCCCGGACGACGACGGCGACGGCGGGAGGAACGGCAGTGATCGCAGCGGGTTCACAGGGCGCGGCGGACGCGGACAAGGGGCACGGCGCGGGCGAGGCGGACGCGGGCGCGGGGGAGGCTGAACACCCCGGCCGACGGGATCGGGGTCGGGGTCGGGGCCGGGGGCGGGACCGGCGGGAGCCGGAGATGAGCTGCGGCGGCGGAGAGGGAGAGGCGGCTCGCCTCTACGCGAGGGCGGTGGACTCGTTGCTGTTCTTCCGGGGCGATGTCGCCGACTCCGTACGGGCACTGCGCGAGGTGGCCCCGAAGAGCCCGATGGGGCACGCCTTCGCGGCGTACATGGGACTGCTGGGCACCGAACCCGGCCCGGCGGCCGTGGCCCGGGAGGAGTTCGCGCGCTTCCGGGCCGGCGCGGACCAGAGCGCGTTCACCGCGCGCGAGCGGGCCCACCTCCAGGTGGCATCCGTATGGCTCGCGGGAGACCTGGCACGCGCCGGGGACCTGCTGTGGGAACTGTCGGTGCGCTGGCCGTGCGACACCCTCGCGCTCGTCGTCGGACACCAGATCGACTACTTCACCGGCAACGCGGACCGGCTGCGCGACCGTATCGCCGGGGCGCTGTCCGCATGGGACGAGGACGATCCGCACTACGGGCCGCTGCTGGGCATGTTCGGCTTCGGCTTGGAGGAGTCGGGGCAGTACGCGCGGGCCGAGCAGGTGGCGCTGTCCGCCGTCGCCCGGAACGCGGGGGACGTGTGGGGCATCCACGCCGTCGTGCACGCGCTGGAGATGCAGGGCCGGTTCGCCGAGGGCATCTGCTACCTCGACGCCCGCGTCCACGACTGGGGCGCGGGCAACATGATGGCCGTGCACAACTGGTGGCACTACGCCCTCTACGCGCTGGAGGCCGGGGATCCCGCCCGTGCGGTGGAGATCTACGACGCCAGCCTCCAGCACGCCGACTCCAAAGGACTCGCCCTCGAACTGCTGGACGCCTCCGCGCTGTTGTGGCGGCTGGGCCTCGACGGGGCGCACGAGGCCATCGGGGACCGGTGGGGCCCGCTTGCCGACGCGTGGGCCGCGCGCGGCGACGGCCCGCATTACGCCTTCAACGACACGCACGCCGTCATGGCCTACCTCGGTGCGGGCCGACTGCGCGAGGCCGAGGCGCTGGTCCACGAGCGCGCCGAATGGGCGGCGCGGCCCCGGCCCGGAGTCACCAACCACGCCATGACCGGTCAGATCGGGCTGCCGGTGTGCCGGGCGCTGGTCGCGTTCGCGCAGGAGCGGTACGAAGACACCGTTGACCTGCTGCTGCCGCTTCGCCACCGGCTCCAGACGTTCGGCGGCAGTCACGCCCAACGGGACGCCGTACAGCGCACGTTGGTCGAGGCGGCGCTGCGCGCCAAGCGGTGCGCGCTGGCGCGCACCCTGCTCAGCGAGCGGCTCCAGCTGCGGCCCAGCAGCCCCTACAACTGGCTCGGGCGGGCGCGGCTGGCCGAAGAACTGGGCGAGGCCGCCGTCGCGGCGACGGCACGTGCGAAGGCGGCGGCCCTGGCGGCGCCCGCCCGCGACGCCCTCGCTCCCCGCGAGTCCACGGCCTCGCGGTAGCTGCCGGGCCCCCGACCCCCGCCCCGACCCCCGGGCCCGGATGCCCGGACTCCCGGATTCCGTGCTCCGGCGCACACCCGTCCATTATATGAAGAACCCGGATCAGTTATTCATCCAAGCTCATGCGGGGAACGCCTTTCGTGAGAAGAATTTCCACGAAGGGGGCGGGAATTGACGAAGGCCGACGACCTGCTCACGGGCCGGATTCGGGTGGCCCGTGCGCGCGGTCGGCTCTTTCTGGCCGGGGGACGCGCCGCGCTACGGGACACCGGACGGTCCGCGGCGTGGGTGCAGCTCAATCTCCGGCCGGTGCCGGGAGCGGAGGCCCGCCATTTCCTCTACGGCCAACTCGTCTCCACGGCACGGGAATTCCTCGGTTCGGAACGGGCGCGGAATTTCTTTTTCATGCACAAACAGCCCGGCATTCGCGTGCGCTTCGAGGCTTCGACAGGTGAGGCGGAACCCTTGCGTTCCGCGCTGTCGCGCCGGTTCGCGCGCAGTGAATGCCTGAGTGCGGCGCCGGTGTGCGTGGTCTACGAGCCCGAGCACTATCTGTTCGGCGGCCACGCCTCCATGCCGTATGTACACGACCTGTTCACGCTCGACTCGCTCGCCTGGCTGGACCACCACCTCCAGCACCCGGGAAAGCAGGGTCAGTTGACCGGGTGGCGGCACTCCTTGCTCTTGCTGCGGGAAGTCTTCACCGGCCTCGGCATCGTCGGCTGGGAGCACCGGGGCGTGTGGGAAATCATTCGCACTCAGGCCGGCCGGGGCGTGCGCCCCGCAGCGCTCGCCGACACGGACCGGTCCGCACGGCAGCGCGCGGCCCAGGGCATCGTGGAGCGCTGGCGGATGACGCGTGAGGACGCGCTGAAGGACTTCCCGTCCGCGCGCGGAGCCACCCTCGCCCGTCATGCCGAGGCCATGCTGCTGGCGGCGGACCGGTGGCGCACCGGCTACTTCGAGGCGGGCGAGGCGACGATCGGCCCCCGCGTGGCCGCCGCGTACTTCACCGTCTTCCACTGGAACCGCGGCCTCGTCTCCCTGGCCCGGCAAGGGCTGTTGGCCGACGCGCTCGCCGACGAGGGGAGCCGGTATGTCGCCGCACGGAGTTGAGACCCGCGCCGGGCCGGGCGCGCGGTCCTCGTCCGCCTCACCCGCCCTGTCCGCCCCGTCCGACTCCTCCGCCTTGTGCGCCGGAGCACGGGTGGACTCGGAGCCGGTAGGGGCTCTCGGACTGGTCCGGGCGGGCGGGGCCGGGATGGGGGTGTGGGGGGCTGTGGGGAACGCGAGCGTGTTCGAGCGCGCCCTGCACCTGTGTGAGCAGGACGAAGAACTCGCGGACAGAGCACGGGAGTTGGGCGCACGACTCGGCGAAGAGGTGGTGCCGGACGACCGGCTCGCCGTCGAGGAGCGGCGGGCCGTGCTCGCGCTGCGCCGTACGCTGCACGCGGGCACCGCGCCCGGAACCCCCGGAACCCCCGAGAACCCCGCGGGCCCTGGCGACACGGCCGCGCGGCGCCTGGTGGGCGAGGGGATCGCGCCGCTGGCGCCCGCGCTGGCCCGCGAACTGGACGAACTCGCCCGCGATGCCGCCTCGTTGTGCCGCGAACACGACCGCTTCGAGCGCGTCGTCGCCGCCGAGCGCGAGCGCGCCGGGACGCTGCTGGTGACGCTGTTCCGCTCGGATCCCGTACTGCGGGACTTCGTGGAGCGCGCCTCGCCCCGCGTCGTCGCCGACCTGGAGCGGCGCGCGGCGGCGGGCGAACCGTGGGAAGGCAAGCGGCAGCGCAAGGGAACCGGCTACCTGTGGCGGGCGCTGGGCCGGGCCGCCGCCAAGACGACACCCCGGGACTGGATCGGGCAACTCGCCGTCGTGCCCGTACACGCCGAACCCGCGACCGTACCCGCCACCGAGTCTGCGATCGAGCCCACCGCCGGGCCCCGCTCGCCGGACGCGGAGTGTCCTGCCGCGCTGCTGCACGGTGCGCCGGCGCTGGAGGAGGTCGCCGCGCGGATGACGGAGAACGTCCATCTGCTGTGGACGGACCTGCGGAACGCGGATCTGCGCGCGGCCGGCCCCGGGACATCGATCGCGCTCGCGCCGCTGCACCACCTCGTGGGCGAGCCGGGCACCGGACACCTCCACTGCTGGGTCGTGGACCCGACCGTGCAGGGCGCCCGGCTGCGCCGGCTCGCGCTGCGCCGCACTCCGCCGCTGGAGGCGGTCATCAGCCTGCTCCGGGCCGGGCCCCGTGCCCTGGCCGGACTGGAGGAATCCCTCACCGGCTCCGCCGAGCGGACCGTACTGCGCGGCTTCCTCGCCCACTTGCACCGAATGGGTGCCCTCCAGGTCTGCGCGGGTCCCGAGGCCCGGCAGCTCGACTGGACGGTTGCCGGAGGGAGTTACAAGCCCGCCTCCTTCCGGCAGCTGTCCTCCCCGCCCGGCCCCCACTCCGGGGCCGCGCCCGGCCGCCACTCCGGGGCCGCGCCCGGCCGCCACTCCGGGGCCGCGCCCGGCCGCTACTCCGGGGCCGCGCCCGGGTCCGGCCCCGCGGCCGCGCCGCGATCCCGTGGGGAGGCCGCCGCCGGATCCCGCCCGGAGACCGTCCCCGGCCCCCGGGCCGACGCCCCGCAGCCGCTGCCGCCCCTGGTCACCGGAGGCCAACGGGAGCCCAGAGGCTGGTTCCTGGACTCCTACCGGAGGCTGGCGGCAGGCGCCGGGCCGAGCCGCGGAGCCGTGGCGCGGGTCGCCGAAGGAGTGCGGCTCGCCCGGCGGCTCGCGGCGCTGCGGACCCGGGACAGGCCCCCGGGCGCCAGATGGCGGGAGTGGGAGGAGGCCGCTTCGATCGGCCCCGAACCCCGTTTCGTCGTACAGATCATGGCCGAGCACCTGCCGGGCGACGGCGGCCCGGCACCCGCCCCGCGCGGCCGGACCCGCTACGGCGGGTGGGAGCCCGCGCGCACCTCCGACTCGGGGTACGGGCGGCTGCTGGCCCACATCGGCGCACACCTGGACGCGGAAGAGGTCGATCTGGACGTCGCGCTGCTCGACGCGCTGGGTGCGCCCCGGGTTCCGGGCGTACTGGAAGCCTGGCCGGCGGACTGCCTGCTGCGTCCCCTCCCGCCCCTCCCGCCGGTCCTGTCCACCCCGTCAGCTGTGTCAGCCCCCTCAGCCCCCTCAGCCGCGCCGACCGGCCCCGGTACGGGCACCGGCCCGCATGCCGGGGCGGGGCCGCTCGCCGTGCTGGAGACCGTCTCGCCCGCGGGGATGGTGGACGCGCGGTTCGCCGAGGCGCTCTCCGCGCTGCACGGGGGAGAGCAGGGGAGCGGCGCCGGGCACGCCGACGCCGCCGCGTACCGCAACCCCGCCGTCTACCGCGACTTCCTGGCGGCCTTCGAGCGGAAGGCCGGTGTGCGCTTCGTCGAGGTGCTGCTGCCGCCGCTGGCCGAGGCCGCCGCCAACGCCGTACGGCGCCCGGTGCTCACCTCCTGGTGCACGGGCGACCCCAACACCGCGCTCTACTACCCCGGCACCGGCAGCGAGTCCCGCGCCGGAATCGGCGGTCCGGCCGAGGCGGGCTCCCGCTCCGGCCTTCCGGCCGCCGCCACACACCTCCCGCTCGACCGTCTCACCCTCCGCAGTGCGGGTGATGTGTTGATCGCGGAGGCCGACGGGGTGCGGGTCCTACCTGTGCACCACGCCACCCGCACCCCGGCTCCCCCCTACGACGGGCTCCTGCGGCTGCTGACCGCGGCGGGCCACCCGGCCACCTCGTACGCGGTACAACTCGACGGGCTGGCCGCCGCGTTCCCCCGGGCGCCGCGCGTGCCCCGGCTGACGGTCGGCGGCGTGCTGGTCGTCAGCCCCGCGCAGTGGCGGGTGCCCCGGGCGGACCTGTGGCGCCCCGGCGAGCCGGAGGCGGCCAAGGTCACGGCGCTCGCCAGGCTGCGCCGTTCGGCCGGGCTGCCGCGCTTCGCCTACGTACGGCCGGAGCCCGCCGCCAAGCCGCTCCCGGTGGACCTCGCCGCGCTGCCCGTGTTCCAGGCGCTGGAGCGGCTGTGCCAGGCCAGTCCAGGTGAGGACCTGATCTTCGAGGAGGCGCTGCCGGGCCCGGACGCACCCGCGCTGCGCGACCGCCGCCGTGGTCCCGGCCCCGCTCGTGGCCCGGACCCAGACGCCGACGCCGACACGGACGACGGCACCGACGAAGGCCGCGCATTCGAAGGTGTGGCCGGGGAGTTGCTGTTGCGCCTGCCGCACGACCGCACAGCTTCGGAACTGGCGTGCCTGGCTCACGCCGCCTGGCGCGGCGTGCCCGACCCCTCCGGCCCACGGCCGCCAGACGACGGTGCGCCGGGGTGGACACCACAACCGCAGTGACAAGGAAAAGGAGATCACCATGCCCGAGCCGCTCGGCGCGACCGAAATCAACCTCGACAGCCTCATCGACGACCTCGACGCCAGGATCATGGAGACCGACCTGCCGGGAACGTCCGTGGACAGCGGGGTCTGTAGCAACCTCTGCTCCATCGTGATCTGCCAGACCGCGGTGATCTGCTGACCTCACCGTGCTCGCCGGCCCGCCCCGGCGCCCCGCACCGGGGCGGGCCCCCGCGCGAGAGCGCGACCGACGGACGTCAGGGGAGGAACGCGATGTCACAGCAGGCCCTTCCGGACACGAGCACGCGGGACCGGGCGCGGGCGATGGCGGTGCGCGTCGCCGTCGAGGCCCTGGACGCGTGGGCCGACCGGGTACGACGGGAGCACCAGGAACACGAACACCGCCAACTCGCCCAGGGGGCAGGGAGGTTGGCGGTCCGTGCGAACGAGGGCCGCGCGAACGGCGGGCGTGTGGACGGCGGGCGTGCGGACGACGCCCGCACGGGCGGCGGCCCCGTCACACCAGCCTCATCCGAACGCCCCGTTGTACCAGCCTCATCCGAACGCCCCGTTGCACCAGCCCCATCCGAACGACCCGTCGCACCGGACCCATCCGAACGTCCCGTCACGCCGTCCCCACCCGATCCCGCGCATCTCGAACACCCCGGGGACCCCGGGGTCCCCGTACTGGCGCGGCTGCTCGCCGAGGTGGGCGGGCCCGACGAGCGGGCCGTGGCAGCGCGCGCGACCGCCGTCTGGGTACGCGGGGCCGGTCGAGGGCCCGGACACCTGGGGCTGTATGACGGCGGGCTGTCGGGCACGCTCGTCGGGCTGCGGGCCTCGGCCGCGCTCCACCCGGGAGTCGGCGGCGTCGCCGACCGGCTGCACGAGCGGCTGCTGGACCGTCCCGTCGGCGAGCCGCGCCGCTACGGCGCCGTCACCTTCCCGGACTACGACCTGATCCTCGGCCCCGCGGGCACGCTCCTCGCCCTCACCACCGAGGGCCCGGAAGCGGGTCCGCGAGGGGGTACGGAAGCGGGCCCCGGGGCGGGCCCGGGAAAGGCGGAGAGAGCGTGCGAACTCGCCCCGTTCGCCGCCCACTTGGCCGCACTCTGCGACGCCGCCGAACTGCCCGGACTGCGCGCCCACTACCCCGGACACGCCCTGCTGGGCTGGCTGCACGGGCGGATCAACACCGGGATGGGCCACGGCGTCGCCGGGGTGGCCTCGGCGCTCTCCGCCGCCGTACGGCGGCTGGGGCCGCGCCCCGAACTGGCCGGCGCGCTGGTCCACATCTGCCACTGGCTGCGGCGCGAGTCCTACGAGGACGCCCGGGACATCCGCACCTGGAGCGGCGCCGGACTCGACGACGCCCCGCTGCTGGCGGGCGCGGACGCCCGCCAGGCGTGGTGCTACGGCACGCCCGGAGTCGCCTGGGCGCTGTGGGACGCGGCCGACGCGCTGGGCGACGGGGAGACGGCCGGATGGGCGGCCGATGCCTTCACCTCGCTGGCCGACGGTTACCACGAGGGCTTCCACCTCTTCGGCGACCACCCCGGGGACCGGCTCGGACTGTGCCACGGCGCCGCCGGGGTGCTGGCCGTCGCGGACGCCTTCCACCGGCATGCCGCGCTGAGCGCCGCCACCGAACTGCGCGCCCGCATGCTGCGCCATCTGCTGGCCGCGGAGGACGAGTTGCGCGCACTGGGGCGGGAGCGCACCGGGCTGCTCACCGGGGTGGGCGGTGCGCTGGCCGCGGTCCTGACGTCAACCGGCGCGAGCGGCACCTGGCTGCCCTGCCTGGGCCTGCGCTGAGGGCGCGCCGCGCGCCGCCCGGAGCCCGGAGCCCGCCGCCCGGAGCCCGGCACGTCGGCCCGTGCCCGGCGGCCGACGTAGCCCCGCCGACGGCCTGCCGGGCTTGCCACCCGCCTGTGGCGCCGTCGGACCCCCGGGCTGGACCCCGTACTAGACACATGTACGTTACATTCATGAGCCGTGTCCTCTCGTGGGATCTCCCCGTGCCCGCCGCCGGGCGCCGCCAACCGCTCCGGTTCGGCTACGTAGTGCTGCGCGGTATCGCGCAGGTGGACTTCATGCCGAACGCCGCATGCGGCGTCTTCTTCGTCGCCGCGCTGTTCGCCGCCGGATGGCAGTACGGGCTGTACGCGCTGGTGGGCACCGTCGTGGGCACGGCCGCCGCGTACGCGCTGGGTGTCGAGCGGGAGCGGATCGGCGCGGGGCTCGAAGGGTTCAACGGGTGCCTCGTGGCGGTCGCGTTCGCGGTCTTCCTCGGGCCCGGGTACGCCTCGACGTGGGTGATGGCGGTGGCGGGCGCGGCCGTGGCGACCGTGGTGACCGGCGCGCTGGTCAACCTGCTCCGCCCGTGGTCGATGCCCACCTTCACGCTGCCGTTCTGCCTGATAGCCAGCGTGGTGACGATCGCGGCGCCCGGGTTCCGCCGCGTCTGGCACGAGGGCTCCTCCCTCTCCGCGCTGCCCCGCTCCGCCTCCGGGCCCGCCACGCTGGACTGGGGCGACGCGGTGCACGCCTTCTTCGCCAACGTCGGCCAGATCTTCTTGATGCCGCAGTGGTACGTGGGCCTGCTCTTCTTGCTGGGGATCTTCGTCGCCGACGTGGTGGCCGGGCTGACCGCGTGCTTGGGCAGCGTCGTCGGCATCGCCACGGCGTGGGCACTGGGCGCGCCGACCCCGGGGGTCAGCGAAGGGCTGATGGGCTACAACGCGGTGCTCGTCGCCATGGCGCTGGGCGCGGTCTTCCTTCAGCGGGGCGCCTGGAGCCTGCTGTACGCGGCCGTCGGCGCCGCCGCCTCGACGGTGCTGACCGTCGCCGTCACCTCGTTCTTCTCCCCCTTCGGCGGCCACACCCTCACCTGGCCCTACATCCTGACCACGCTGGTCTTCCTGGCCGCCGTCCCCTCATTTCCCCGGCTGCGCCCGGCACCGGACCCGGCCTGATCCCGGCCCGTGTGATCGATGCGGACGAGGGTTTTCAGCGCGACCTCTTCGCGCCTTTCGAGGGCGTGCCACCGTGAAGGGGCTTCGCCCTGGGCGGGGGCCCCGCTGCGGCCGAAGAGCCGGCGGCCTGAGTCGGCGGGTTCGCCTGGCCGGAAGCCGGTCTCATCGAGGCCGCGGAGAATCCGTTCCACGCCGCGAGTTGGTCAGGAGTGGATTGGGCACTTCGATCGTAGGGCGCGTTGGTGCCCGGCGCCTGACTTTCTGTGCTGTCGCGCGGTGACGGTCCTGCCTGCGCCTCGGCGAGTTCCTCCATCCGCCGAACTTCTTCCGGGCTCAGGGTGGCCGGCTTTATTTCGGTGGCCGCTTCTCTTTTGGCCTTCTTGCTTCTGCCGAAGATTCCCTTGAGGGCTTTTCGGAAGCCGGTCGGCTTCGGCGGCCTGTCGCCTTGCCCGTCAGTCGGATGTCCCGCCATGGCCAAGTTCTCCTGTCCGGTCGCTCAGTTCATACGGACCCGCAACGTGCAACGGAAGTGGAGGGGGAACGGTTCAGAACCTGAGGGGGAAGCGGCATGCCAGGGCGAGCTTCGGCCACGTCGGGTGTGGACCCGCCGGAGCAGCCAGGCGCGGGGCGTCGGGGCGCCGGTGACGGCACCGTCTACTTGAGCCTCCTGCGCTTGTTGCCGCTGTTCGCGTTCGGGTTCGCGTTCGGGTTCGCGTTCGACACCGGGGGTCGCTCGCGCGGGAAGAGCTGGGCGGTCGAGACGCCCTGCGGACCCCTGCGCAGGCCGCCCGAGGCGGTGGCGTGGGGCGGTCGCCCCGATGGGCCCAGTGTCCTCCGGGACGCCCAGGCGGCACTCGCCACATTCGAGTGAGAGTCGTCCCGGCCGTACTTGGCTTTCCACGTATCGGCGTATCCCTTGATGGTCGGGTCCTGACGGTGGGCCTGCCACCACTCGGCGTACGCACGCATGTTGCCGTCCTCCTGGGCGCGCGCGCCGTGCGCGGCGGGCTCGCCGCGCTTCTCGGAGAACTCGGCGTAAGCCTCTGCGTAGAGGTGGCGCAACTGGTCGTATGCCGTTGCCTGGCCGCGCATGGCGCGCGCCGCCGCCTGATGGACGCGGTCCGGCGTCGCCTCGTGGTCCAGCTGCATGAGTCTGGCTTTTACCTTGTCAGAGGCGTTCGGGTTGTCCTTCGTCCAGAGTTGGTTGTTGTTCCGGTCGAACGACTCGATCCTGGCGACGAATTCGGGCTTCACCCCCTTCCACTGGCCGACTTCCCCCCGCTCGACCTTGCTCGGCGCGGCAAGGGAGGTCACGAAGTCGTAGCCGCCGGGGCCGAGTACGGTGCGCCGGTGGGAGACACCCGAGACCGGGTCCTGGGCCCAGGAGGGCTTGGCCTTCGGATCCGGGTTACGGGTGAGGCTGACCAACGCGGAATCCGAGGGCCGGTTCTGGTGCTGCTGGAGACTCCGGGGAGCCAGACCGTTCTTGGCGGGGATCCCTTGGCTGAAACTGATGGCCGGGTCCGCCGGAGGACGCCAGTCGTACAGCGGCGCCTGGTCCTCCCTGTAGGTGCGCGGGGCGCCTGCGAAAGGCCCGGTTCTGGCCACCGGAAGCTGGTCCGGAGGAGGACCGTACTTGGAGGAGCCGAAACCCGTCCCCGGCTGCGGGGTCCAGGTGGTGGCCCGCCCCGTATCCTGCGCCTGTTGTATTACGGCTTCCGGGACAGTGGCGTCTGTGTGCTCCGGCTCCTCCGTGAAGGAGGCCGCGTCATCCGAAACATATCCATCGGATCCGACGTCGGAATAGTCCGGTTGTGGGTCCTTCGGGATGGGAGGTTGTTGTGGAGTGGTCACGGCTGGTCGCCCCCTTGCCGCCAATGGGTTCCGGCAGTGGAGTATTCGCCTGGCAGGCCGCCAGAGCGGCTCCCCACTTACCTCTTCGGTCCGTACAACGAGGTGTCGGTGAAATTGGTTCAACGGGCAACGCTGCCCCGACGATAAATGAGGCGCTCTCGGTCGCCCCGCGTAACCAGTCGACTCCGGGGTGAATCCGGGAATTTGAGGGGTGTATCCGTATCGGGGGCGTTGTCATTCATGGATGCGCCCTCGTATGCGGCCGGCCCCCTGGCGTCGGAATCGGCCCTAGGAATTGAGGCTCGTCAGACATCGGTGATGTGTACGCGTTCGCCCTGCTTCCCGTAGATGGCGATGGTCTCGGCGGGCATGTCGTCTCTGGCATTGCCGATCCAGTGCGGCTCATCCGTGCTGAAATCCGCCGCCTCACCGGCTGTCAATTCCGTGCGGGTGCCGGAGAGTACGAGTTGCACCGTCCCGCTCAGCACGTAGAACCATTCCCGGCCGGGATGCGAATGGAACTGCGGGGGCGGCAGTTGCGACACCGGGGGGTAGAGGACTTTGTACGCCTGTAGGCCGCCGGTCGGCATGCCGAGCGGCACGAACGTCAGCCCGTGTTTGCGGACCGGGCGCAAATGCACCCGTGGATCGCCGGTCGGGGGCGCCGAGACGAGTTCGTCCAGCGGGACCGCATAGGCGCGGGCGAGCGGGAGGAGCTGTTCCAGTGTGGGGCGGGTCTGTCCGCGCTCGATCCGGGAGATGGTGCTGGGGACAAGGCCCGTCTGCGCGGCCAGTTCGGTCAGCGTCACGCCACGGGTCCGGCGGAGCGACCGCAATCTCGGGCCGACGTTCCGGAGCACCGCCTCATCATCGTCCAACACGATTCCGGCCTCTCCGTCCGGGCGGGTTTTGCAATCCTGCAAAAAACCGCGCAGTCGCGCAACAGCGGGTGCGACTGTCGGCGCATGACACAGACACAGCGATTCGGCCGTCGTCTCCCGTGGTATCGCGTACTCGGCACCGGCGCACTCGTCCTGGCGGTCGGCACGGGCGGCGCCCTCGCATGGAACGCCCCGGACGTCGCGGCCTCGCCCCCGGCCGCGGCCTCTTCCGCGAACGCCTCGCCGACTTCGTACGACGCGGCCACGAAGAGTGGCCGAGACGTCGGCAAGACGTTCCAGCACGCGTTCGCGAAGGTCCGCGACGTGCGCATGCACTACGTCACGGGCGGTAGCGGCCCCGCCCTGGTGCTTCTGCACGGCTGGCCGCAGACCTGGTACGAGTGGCACAAGATCATGCCCGCTCTCGCCAAGCACCATACGGTCTACGCACTGGACCTCCCCGGCCTGGGCGACAGCGAGGGAGCCCCGCCGAGTTTCGACAAGAAGACGCTGGCGCGGTATGTCCACGGGTTGCTGCGCGACCGGATCGGGCTCAAGCAATTCGACCTGGTCGCGCACGACCTCGGTGCCGGAGTCGGATTCCAGTACGCCTCGCAATTCCCCGATCAGGTCAAGTCCTACGTACACATGGACTACCCCCTCCCGGGGCGGAAACTGCCCGCCGCGCAGTACCGCTCCTTCTCCTGGCACATGGCATTCAACAGCCAGAAGAAAATCCCCGAGCAGCTCGTCGACAACCGGGGTGACGTACGTGAATACCTGACGGGTTTCTATCCCCAAGTCGCCTTCGGGGGATCGGCGTTCGGCGGCACGCGGACCGAATCCCCGTTCACCAGGGCGGAAACCGACGAATACCTCCGCACCTACAGCCGCCCCGGAGTGCTGCACGCCGGATTCGAGCTGTACCGCACCCTGGATAAGGACGAGCGCGACAACATCGCGGCCCGCTCCGTGAACACCCGCACGCTGCTGCTCACCGCGACCGGCTCGCTCGCCGCCACCCGGCCGACCCTGGAGCCGAAGCTGACCCGCATCACCCGCGCCGTCGAGATCCCCAAGTCGGGGCATTGGCTCGCCGAGGAGAACCCCGAAGCCGTGACGCGCGAAATTCTCGCCTTCACGGGCAAGGACACATAGATGAGCGGTTCGGCCAGGGCGAGGAGGGACGTGCTGGCGAGGAGGGACGTGCTGGCGAGGAGGGGCGTGCTCACGAGAGGCCCCGCAGTGTGTCGAGTGCATCGAGGTCGGCCTTGAGCCAGTCGGGGGCCAGCGGGTGGTCGGCCATCTGCCGGGCATGGGGGACGCAGGCTTTGACGGTGCAGCCGGGCCCGGACTGGCCCATCACGTAGGCCACGGCCATCACTTGTGGGACGCGCTGGTCGCAGCGGCAGCGGAATCCAGGCTGGACGAGGTGGTCCAGGTCGCGCGGTAGCGGTGCGGGGCCGGTCACAGATTCACCGGCTTCGGTCGGGCGGCCACCAGCTCCAGGGCCGTGTGCAACTGTCTGTCCAGTTCGCCGGGGTCGGCCAGTACGTGGGCCCGGGCCTTCTCGGGGCTGGTCTTCCACGCGGCGCGCAGGAGTTCCGACCGGACCGCGAGGGGGCCACCGCCGTGCGGGTACAGGGCTCGCGCCAGGACGCGTAGGAGGGCGCGGTGCGGGTCGTAGCGATGCTCGGTCACGGGCGGGCTTTCTTCTTGGTGGTGCAGCCGCAGCGGCACCGGATGATGGTGGTGGGGACGCCGCCGTGGTGCTTTTCGGTCAGCTTCACGACGGTCAGCGGCTTGTCGCAGACGGGGCATCGGCCGCACCATCCCTGCCGCCACGGTGCGGCGGTCGGGTCACGTGGCATTGCGCTCACGCCCCCCTGCGGCAGCGGGGGCAGGCGCACGGCGGGTACGCCAACGGCCGCGAGAGCGGCATGGGCTGAGTGGTCTCGTCCTCGCGGACCCGCCGCTTCGGGCTCCAAGTGCGGCCGGAGTCGCGGGAGACGCGGATCGTCATCGTCGTCACCGCCGCACCCCCGGGATGTGGGTTCCTCGGAGTTCGTCAGCGGGCGCCGGCTTTCCGGTCACCACGCCGCACGCTATGCCCGATTCACCGTGCAGTCGGGCGAATCCCACCGTCTGCTGTGTCGCGACGGGTGCTGAAGGCGCGACCTGACTCATGCCGGTCCCATCTGCCTGTCGATTGCGGACATGCAGATGCTGACGGGTGAAGACCGCTACAACTGCTACAGCCTGTAGCGGTCTTCGCCCCCCTGTGGTCAGACCGCTGTGGTCAGACCGCGTGACACCAGTCGGCGAAGTTCGACAGATCCTCGCGGTCAGCTCGCTTGAGCCTCCGCAAGGTGGCAACGTCCTCTCGAACCCAAGGGTGCTCGCGGGTGTGTTGCGGAGCGAAGCGCCGCGCCTCCTTCAGGGACTCGAACGCGTCGTCCCGTAGACCCGCCCACAGTTGGGCTCGCGCGACCTCGATGCAGAAGCCCGAGCGGCGTTCGGCCGGAATGTCCCGGGGAGGGGTCCACTCATGGGCGATGTCCAATGCGCGCCGAAGGTGAGTATCGCCCAGGGAAACAGCAACCGACACCTCATGGATGCGTACCGACGACGGTCCGAACGCCGTCCCCTGATACACGCCTTCGGGCACCTCATCGCCCAGACGGTGAGCTTCAGCCAGGTGCGCCACCGCAGCATCCGCGTGTCCAGCGCGCCCAGAGATGACCGCGGCCCGCATATGGAGTGAGCCCCGTGCCGCCTTGCTCGGAACGTCGTCGGGTGCGGGAGCCGCGTCGACGGCTTGCTCCAGCGCGCGCAGCCCGGGACCGTGAGCGCGCGCCGCGAAGAACGTCTCGGTTCGTACGTAGGCAACTATCGCGTCGAGCAGAGGATCTACGGCCATTGGCGCAACCCACCTCATCAACTCGACCAGCCGTGCCGAAAGGTCTCTGTGGCCGAACTTGTAGGCGACCGCGTCCGCAGCCCGGTAGGCCGACACCAGCAGTCGGGCAACTTCCGTCTCTTCTCGTTGGTCCATGACCAGAGCGCGGGACAGTTCCTCCAGCAGCAACGGAGCGGTACGAGCAATCCGCAGGTATTGCGCTCCCACTCGCCAGTTGACCAGCTCGGCCACCGCACCGCGCAGTTCGTGCAGCGGCCGTACCGGGCCATCCTCCGGCAGGTCGTAGGCCGCGATGGCCTTCGACAGGCGGGGAACCATGTCGTGGACGCGTGAGTCTGTTCGGCCCCGGTGCCCGAGAAGACGGCTGGGGTCCACGCCGAGCGCACCTGCAAACGCGTCGAGGACGTCATCGCTAGGGTGGCGAGCGCCCCGTTCCACGGCGCGCACCATCGCGTACGAGACGCCTGCGGCAGCCGCGAGTTCGAGTTGTGTCATGTTGGCCATGCGGCGCAGGGCCGCGATGTTGCGGCCTACATCGCGCATTGGGTCTGGGACCATGCGGGTTCCCTCGGTTTGTGCAGGCGACAGCACGGTAGCGCTGACCGGCCGGGGTTCTGGGCCCCTTGGAGTATCAGGCCCCGGACGATGCGAGGAGCGGAAGCAGGTCGTGATGGCTGTCGATGTGCCAGTCCGGGGTGACATCCGGCTCGTCAGCCCACAAGTGACCCCAAGGGCCCCGTCGAATCAGGCAGGTACGTAGCCCGACGCGCTTGGCGGGAACGATGTCGTTGGCCGGATGGTCGCCCACGTACAGGATCGAGGCCGGCGCGGCGCCCGTTACCCGGATCACACGCTCGAAGAAGTCCGGATCCGGTTTGGCGACGCCCCACTCGGCAGACGTTGAGATGCTGTCGGCCGGGAGGTCGAGGGCGCGGAGGAGCCCCCCGGCCCGTGCGGTCTGGTTACCCGCGACGTGGACCGCGTAGCCGGCGTCGCGGAGGGCAGCGAGACCGGGACGTACATCCTCGTACAGATCCGAGTCGTCCAGGAACTCGCTGAGCCCTGCGCGCTCCATCTCGGCGCGCTCGGCCCGCAGGTCGATTCCGGGACGAATCAGTCTGAGTGCGTCAGCGTTGTCACGGCCCTGTGCGACGACGGCGCCGACGAGAGCGGACAGCGTGTGTCGCGGGATGTCGAGCCAGTCGGCCCACCGTCCCCAATGGCGGTCATCACGCGTGAGGGTTTCGCCGACGTCAAAGACGATGGTGGTAATCATCGCCAGCAGCCTACGGGTCCACACTCCCGGACGGCCCTTCACCAGCACGCCCCGTGTCCGCACCAGCGATCATCGGCGGTCGGCCTCCGCGTCGGAGGCGGGCACAGGGGAGCGACCCTCGCCAGGCCCCGAGTCGCGTGGCTTGGCCCGGCGCTGTGGACTCACCGCATGGCGAAGCCCGTGCTCTACCTGATCGCCTGTGCGGCAGGCCCGGCGCAGTACATCGATGACGGTGTGCGTGCCGCACAGGCCGCCGGGTGGGACACCTGCCTGATTCTGTCTCCGACCGCTGTGGGCTGGTGGGCGTCTCGTGTGGCCGAGTTGGGGGCGCTGACCGGGCACGCTGTACGGCACCGGTACACGGTGCCGGGTGAATCGGGCGGGCTGCCGAAGGCTGACGCGATGCTTGTCGCGCCGCTCACCACGACGAGCGCCTGCAAGTGGGCTGCCGGGATCACCGACACTGTCGCGTTGGGGATCCCGGCGGAGGCCGTGCATCTGGGTGTGCCGGATAGCCCGCGTCGGGGGCCGGGGGCGACGTACGCGAACTCCCCACCGGGTTCGACCCCAGGTCGCCCTTCGGAGTGCCGCCCGTCCCGTCGCCCCCCGCCCGCACCGCACAAACGTCACTGGTTTAACCGGTGACGCCGCCGACACCACCCCGAGCCTCCCGCCCCGAGCCCCCACCCCCAGCTCCCCAGCGCGTGGGCGGCGGACCCCGTGCGCTTCTGGAGCCGTTGTCGAGCCGCCGGCCCCACCCTCGGTGGACGTCGTCACCGGGAGGTCCGAATGGTGTGGGTCCGCAAGGTGCTGGGTGTGGTGTGGAGGGCGCTTTCGACGTACGGGCAGCTGTGGGTCGTGCCGTACATGAGCGAGCCGCAGCTGAGAGGGGAGCAGGCCCGGGAGCGGCAGCAAGGGACGGACGAGCAGGTACGGGCCTCCCGTTCCCCGAGGTCCACGTGGAATAGAGGCGGGCTTGAGAGAACAGGGTCAAGCTCTGGCCAAGGATGACGGGTTCGCGGTCATCCGGAAGGGGTCCCGCCCCACGGCGGGCCGCCAACGGGGATATGGGGGCGATGATGGCTGTGCCCAGGAACTTCACCGAACTCGCGGTACAGCGGATGGCGGAGCTGTCCGGCGAGACGGTCTACCAGTTCGTCCGACCCGGCCACGACGGCGACCGGCTGGAGGCGGACTCCCTCACCTACGGCGAACTGGGCCGCCGCGCGCTGCGGCTCGCCGCCTGGCTCCAGGAGCGCGGCTGCCACGGGCAGCGGGTGCTCATCCTGCACACCGACGGGCAGCAGTTCGCCGTCAGCTTTCTCGGCTGCCTGCTGGCCGGCGCCGTGGCCGTGCCCGCGCCACCGCCCGCCGGAGCCCGCCAGAACATCGAGCGCGTGGCGAACATCGTCAAGGACGCCGCCGTCAGCTACCTGATGACGGACGCGGCCAACGCCTCCGGGATCTCCCAACTGCTCGCCACCATCGGCCACTCCGAGGTGGTGTGCCTGGCCACGGACCGCGCGGAACGCGCCGCCGCCTCCGAGGGCGCGGAGAGCGACTGGCACGAGCCGGGGCTCTACCCCGACGACGTCGCCTACCTCCAGTACACCTCGGGCTCGGTGAGCGACCCCAAGGGTGTGATGATCACCCACCGCAACATGCTCGCCAATCAGGAGGCCATCCAGCAGGCCATGCGCACCGGCGCCGGCTCGGTCGTCGGCGGCTGGCTGCCCTTCCACCACGACATGGGCCTGGCGGGCCACTTGCTGCACCCGCTGTGGCTGGGCAGCCGGGGCGTGCTGATGAGCCCCACGGCCTTCGTCAAACGCCCGGCCCGCTGGCTGAACATGATCGACACCTACGGCATCACCACGGGCGGCGGCCCCAACCTCGGCTACGAGCTGTGCGTACGGCGGGTCGGCGACGAACAGATCGGCTTGCTCGACCTGTCCCGCTGGGAGACCGCCGTCAACGGAGCCGAGCCGGTACGGGCCGAGACCATGGACGCCTTCGCGCAGCGGTTCGCGCCCGCCGGGTTCCGGCGCTCGGCCTTCTACCCCTGCTACGGGCTGGCGGAGGCCACCCTCCTGGTGACCGGCGGCGTCCCGGACGAGCCCGCCAGGGAGCGCACCGTGGACGCCGCAGACCTGGAGCACCACCTGATGCGCGCGGCCCGCCCGGCGCGGGCCTCGCGCACCCTCGTCAGCTCCGGTGTCCCGCACGGCTGCGAGGTGCGCGTCGTCGATCCCGAGAGCCACGCACAGCTTCCGCCCGGCCAGGTCGGTGAGGTCTGGGTGCGCGGCGACGGCGTGGGCCACGGCTACTGGAACAGACCGATGGAGAACGCGCACGCCTTCCACGCCACCACCAGCGACGGCGCCTCGGGCTTCTTGCGCACCGGGGACCTGGGCGTGTTGGACGGCGGTGAACTCTTCGTCACCGGCCGGCTCAAGGACATCGTGATCATCGCGGGCCGCAACCTCTACCCGCAGGACATCGAGCGCAGCGTGCAGCGCGTCAGCGCGCTGTTCGGCTCCAGCGCCGCCTTCGCCGTCGAGTCCGAGCGCGACCACGTGGTCGTCGTCCAAGAGGTGCGCACCGGCCGGGACTTCGACGCCGAACTGCCCTCGCTGGCGGCGGCCGTGCAGCAGTGCGTGGCCAGGGAGTTCGAGGTCGCCGCCGAGAACGTGGTGCTCGTACGCCCCGGCACCGTGCGCAGGACCACCAGTGGCAAGCTCCAGCGCCGTGCGATGCGCCGCATGTTCCTGGAGGGCCAGATCCAGCCCCTGCACGAGGTCATCGCCCCCGAGGTCCGCAAACTGGTCGAGGCGGCGACGGGCGCCCCCAAGCCCCCGCACACCTCCGCCTCCGCCCCCGCTCCCTCGCCCGGCTCCACCTCCGCCCCCTCGCCCGGCTCCGCCTCCGCCCCCTCGCCCGGCTCCACCTCCGCCCCCTCGTCCGGCTCCGCTCCCGGCCTCGGGGAGCGCGCGTGAGCGTGCTGCGCCAGCGCGCGGAAGCCGGGCGGCCGGTGCGGGCCGTCCCTGCCCCCGTCCCCGCCCCCGCCTCCGTTCCCGCCTCCGCCCCCGCTCCTGTTCCCGCCTCCGCCCCGGCCCCTGTCCCCGCCCCCCGCTGGGCGCTGGCCGAGCGGCTCGACCGGTGGCTGGGGGACCCCGGCGACGGGGCCGGGCCGTTCAGCTACGCCGCCGCCGCGCGCGCGGACGCCGCCGAGGAGTTTCCGTGGGCGGCCTGCGCGGCCCTGGACCGGCTCGGCGTGCGGCACTACTACGTACCGGCCCAGTACGGCGGGGCCCTCACCGGGCTGCCCCAACTACTGGAGATCGTCCGTACGCTGGCCCGGCGCGATCTGACGACCGCCGTCGGGCACGGCAAGACCTTCCTCGGCGCCGTGAGCGTCTGGGTGGCCGAGGACCGCGCGGGCGCCGAGCGGCTGGCCGGGCTGGTGTGCTCCGGGGAGTCCGTCTCCCTCGGGCTCACCGAACGCACGCACGGCAGCGACCTGATGGCGGGAGAGGTCGTGGCCGAACACACCCCGGACGGCTACCGCATCAGCGGCGAGAAGTGGCTGATCAACAACGCCACCCGGGGCCGCCTGCTGTGCCTGCTGGCCCGTACCAGCGCCGAGGGCGGGCCGCGCGGCTTCAGCCTGCTGCTCGTGGACAAGGACGAACTGCCCGCCGGCACCTACCGCACCCTGCCCAAGGTGCGCACGCTGGGTATCCGCGGCGCCGACATCAGCGGTATCGCCTTCGACGGGGCGCCGGTGGGCCGCGGCTGCCTCGTCGGCCGGGAGGGGGAGGGGCCCGAGACCGTCCTCAAGTCCCTCCAGATCACCCGCTCCCTGTGCACCGCGCTCTCCCTGGGCGCCGCCGACCACGGGCTGCGGCTGGCCTACGGGTTCGCCGCCGGGCGCGAGCTGTTCGGGCGGCGGCTGCTGGACCTGCCCATGGCGCGGCGCACGCTGGCCGAGAGCTACGCCGACCTGCTCGCCGCCGAGGCCCTCAGCATCGTGGCGGCGCGCAGCATCCACACCCTGCCCGGCGAGCTGAGCGTGACCTCCGCCGTCGCCAAGTACCTCGTCCCCACGGTGGTCGACGGCCTGCTCGGACGGCTGCGCGGGGTGCTGGGCGCGCGCTCCTTCCTCAGCGACCACCACGCGCACGGCCGCTTCCAGAAGCTGGAGCGCGACCACCGCATCGTGGGCATCTTCGACGGCAACACGATGGTGAACCTGTACGCGCTCACCGCCCAGTTCCGCACTCTCGCCAGGCACCCTCCGGACGCGGCCCCGGCCCCGATTCCGGACGCGGACGCGGCACCGGCCCCGGACGCGGACGCGGCACCGGCCCCGGACCCGGCTGCCGAAGCGGGCAGGCGTCCCCAGCCGGACGCGCACCGGGTCACCTTCGGCCTGGGCGAGCCGCTGCCCGAGCTACGGCCCGGCCTGCTCAGCCTGTTCGCGCGGCACGGCAGCACCCTGGCCGCCGCGCTGCCCGCCTGCGCGGCGGCGCTGGAGACGGCCGCGGCGCACGACAAGCGGCTCGCCCTCGCGGCGCGGCAGGCCCGTATCCTGCGCGCCGCGTCCCGCGAGCTGCACGCGCGGATGGGCGCGGCCCGGCTGCTGCCCGGCGGCGCACCCGTGGAGAGCTTCGACCTCGCCCGCGGCTACAGCGCCTGCCTCGCCGCCGCCTGCGCCCTGGGCCTGTGGCAGCACAACCCGGGCCTCGGGCACGGAGATCCCGTCTGGCTGGAAGCGGTTTTGGACCGGCTCTTGAGCCGCCTGGAGGACGCTGTGCCCGGGAGCACGGGGCCGCTGCCACGGCCCCTGGGCGCCCAGGAGGAGGTCCGGGAGCCGCTGTATGAGCGGCTGCTGGAACGGATGGCCGAACAGTACGCGGCCGGGGAGCTGTTCTCGCTGCTCCCGTGCCGCACAGCGGAGGGGCCGCCATGCTGACGCCGACCCAGGCAACAGAAGAAGAGCCGACCGAGGCTGAAGAAGAAGAGGTGCGCGTCCGGTACCGCGTGGCCGACCTGGAGCGCCGCCTCGGCGACCCCGCCGACCCGGACAACCCGCTCGGACTCACCGCGCTGCTGGCCGCCGACGAGCGCGGCGAACTGCTCGCCGAAGCGGAGGACGCGCTCACCGCGTTCGGGCTCAACGCCGAGTTCGTGCCCGCCGAGTGGGGCGGCAGGCTGGAGCGGATCGACACCCTGGGCCGGGTGGTGCGCGGCGTCTTCCGCCGGGACGCCAGCCTCGGCCTCGGCTACGGCGTCACCTCCTTCCTCGCCGCCGTCGCCGTCTGGGCGGCAGGCACCCGCGAACAGCGGCGCCGGGTCGCCGCACTGCTGCTGGGCGGCGGCCGGCTCGCCATCGCCTACCACGAGCTGGCGCACGGCAACGACTTCGTCCGCAACGAGTTCCGCGCAACGCCCACCCCCGGCGGCTTCGTCCTCGACGGCGCCAAACACGTCATCAACAACGTCGAACGCGCCGAGGCACTGGTCCTCTTCAGCCGCACCGACGAGGCCCCCGGCAGCCGCAGCCACTCGGTGCTCCTCATCGAGAAGGACCGCCTCCCGGCAGGCCGGCTGCGCTACCTGCCGCGCTACGCCACCGTCGGCGTACGGGGCTGCCAGAACGCGGGCATCGAGTTCACCGACTGCCCCGTCCCGGCCGACGCGCTGGTCGGCGAGGTGGGCGACGGCGTCGAACTCGCCCTGCGCTCCTTCCAGATCACCCGCAGCGTCGTCCCCTCCATGATCCTGGGCGGCGGCGACACCGCGCTGCGCACCGCCGTCGGCTTCGCCCTGGACCGGCAGCTCTACAACCGCTCGGTGCTCCAGATCCCGCACGCCCGCGCCACCCTCGTCGGCGCCTTCACCGACCTGCTGATCTGCGACTGCCTCGCGCTGGCCGCCACCCGCGCCGTCCACCTGCTGCCGGGGGAGACCAGCGTGTACGCGGCGGCCGTGAAATACCTGCTGCCCAAGCTGCTCACCGAGACCACCTACGACCTGTCGATCGTGCTCGGCGCCAACTTCTATGTGCGGGGCGGGGAGTACGGCGCCTTCCAGAAGCACGTACGGGACCTGCCGATGATCAGCCTCGGCCACGCGGGCACCGCCGCCTGCCAGGCCACGATCATCCCCCAGCTGCCCCGGCTGGCCCGTACCGCCTGGTTCCGGGGCGAGCCCGCGCCCCGGGGCCTCTTCCGCGTCCACGACCCGCTGCCGCCGCTGGACCCCGGCCGGCTGGGGCTGGCCGCCGGGTCGGACGGGCTGGCCTGCTCGCTGGACGGGGTGGCGCGGACGCTGAGCGAGGAGTGCGGGGAGCGGCTGGGGGAGTACGCGGAGCCGCTGGCCGCGCTGGCCGGTGAGATGGAGGAGGAACTGCGCGGCCTGCAGCGCGAGTGCGCCGCCATGCCCGCCAAGGACCGCACCGTACTGGCCAGTCCGCGTGCCTACGCCATCGCCGACCGCTACGCGTTGCTGCTGGCCGCTGCGGCCTGCCTGGGCGTGTGGCGCCACCAGGGAGACCACCCGGAGGGCTGCGAGGGGGCCGGGCCGGGGGCGGGGACCGGCAGCTCCACCGGATTCCTCGCCGACCCCTGCTGGCTCGCCGTCGCCCTCGTCCGCCTGGGCAGACGCCTGGGCCGACCGCTGCCGAAGCTGCCCGAGGGCTGGGAGGAGACGCTGCTGGACGAGGTGCTGGCCCGCCACCACGAGGCCCGCAGCTACGACCTGTACGACACCCCGATAGCCGGCTGACGGCTCGCGCGCCGTCGAAACGCTGCTGAGGAGCATCACATGGTGCCGCATTCCACCGGGGCCCAGCTCCCCGAACCCGCAGGTGCCCGGCCCCAGGCCCCCGGGCGGGCGCGCGGCCGGTTCGGGGAGCGCGAGTTCGCGGACTGGCTGGCCGCCCGGCTCGGGGAGTTCCTGCAGCGCCCCGCGCACGGGATCGACCCGCGCACACCCTTCGCGGAGTACGGCCTCGACTCGGTCGCCGCGCTCAGCCTCTACGGCGACATCGAGGAGGAGTTCGCGCTCTACCTGGAGCCGACCGTCGCCTGGGACCACCCCACCGTCGAGGCACTCGCCCGCCACCTGGCCCAGGAGTACGCCGCCGCGCGGCCGGACGGCGCCCCCGGCCCCGGGGAGGTGTGACCGTGCCGTCCCCGGACCCCCGCACCCCGGGCCCCGGCGCCGCGGGCCCGCACGCCGCGAGTCCCCGTATCGCGAGTCCCCGCACCACGAGCCCGCACGCCGTGGCCGTCGTCGGCCTGGACTGCGCCTTTCCCGGCGCGCACGGGCCCGAGGGCTACTGGCGGCTGCTGACCAGCGGGCGACCAGCTGTCGGCACGCCGCCCGCCTCCCGCTTCCGGAACGGCGCCCCCGGCGCCTTCCTCACCGACGCGGACGCCTTCGACCCCGGCTTCTTCGGAATCGCCGCCGCCGAGGCCGCCGCCATGGACCCCCAGCAGCGCCTGCTGCTCCAGTGCGCCTGGCGGGCCGTCGAGGACTGCGGAGTGCCGCCGCCACAGCTGGCGGGCACCCGCACGGGCACCTACGTCGGCGCCATGTCCGACGACTGGACCCCGCTCGCCCTGGCCGACCCCGCCGGCATCACACCGCGCACCGGCACCGGCAGCGGGCGCGCGATGCTGGCCAACCGCCTCGCCTACCAACTCGACCTGCGCGGGC
Organism: Streptomyces axinellae; assembly: GCF_039532135.1. Classification (NCBI taxonomy): domain Bacteria; kingdom Bacillati; phylum Actinomycetota; class Actinomycetes; order Kitasatosporales; family Streptomycetaceae; genus Streptomyces; species Streptomyces axinellae. The sequence goes on along the minus strand of NZ_BAAARJ010000003.1, from coordinate 101,078 downwards.
CCAGCCTGACCGTGGACACCGCCTGCTCCTCCTCGCTCGTCGCCGTCCACCTGGCCCGCACCGCGCTGCTGGCAGATGAGTGCGATCTCGCGCTCGCCTGCGGTGTGAACCTCGTCATCGGCACCGCGCTCGACCAGATCTACCGCCAGTCCGGGCTGGCCGCCGCCGACGGGCGCTGCAAGCCGTTCGCGGCGGCGGCCGACGGCATCGGACGCGGCGAGGGTGTCGGCGTGGTGGCCTTGCGGCGGTTGGCCGACGCGCTGCGGGACGGGGGCCCGGTGCACGCCGTCCTCCACGGCAGCGCCGTCAACCAGGACGGGCGCAGCAACGGCATCATGGCGCCGCACCGGGCCGCCCAGCGCGAGGTGATCACGGCGGCCCGCGAGCGCGCCGGGGCCGAACCGGGGCGCGTCCGCTACGTGGAGGCGCACGGCACCGGCACCGCGCTCGGCGACCTCATCGAGGTGCTCGCCCTCGACGACGCGCTCGGCGCACGGCGCGGCCCGCGCGAGAGCCCGCTGGCTCTCGGCTCGGTCAAGGCCCTCCTCGGGCACACCGAGGGGGCCGCCGGTATCGCGGGCCTGATCAAGGCCGTTCTCGCGCTGCGCGAGGGCGTAGTGCCGCCGGGCCCGGCGGCGGGCGAGGAGAACGCGCGCCTGGCGCTGGCCCGGCGCGGCATGGAACTGGTCACCGCGCCGCTGGACCTGGCGGCGGAGGGCGCCGGGTGCCGGGTGGGGGTCTCCAGCTTCGGCATGGGCGGCACCAACGCCCACCTCGTCCTCGGCCCGCCACCCGCACGTGAACCGGCGCCCGTGCCAGGCCCCGAACCGGCGCCCGCACGCGAACCGGCGCCCGCACGCGAACCGGCGCCCGTGCCGACATCGGGGCGGCCCGCATCGGACGCGGACCTGTCGGGGCGGCCCGCATCGGACGCGGGCCAAGTACCGCCGCCCGTCGCCGTGTTCACCCTCTCCGCGGACACCCCCGAGGCCCTGCGCGACAACCTCGCCGTCCAGGCGGAGGCCGCCGCCCGCACTCCGGAGCGCGATCTGGCGGCGCTGTGCCGTACGAGCAACCGCGTGCGCGCCGCGCTGCCCTGCCGCTTCGCGGCCGTCGCCGCGACGCCGGACGAACTCACGGCGGCGCTGCGCGCGGGGGCCGGGTCGGAGGCACCTTCCGACGGACCCGCCGGAGGCTCCCCCGACGGGGCCGCCGGAGGACACCTCGGAGCGCCCCCCGAAGGGCCCGGCGAACGGCCCGTCGTGGCGTTCGCGTTCACCGGGCAGGGCGCGCAGTATCCGGGGATGACGGCGGAGCTGTACGCGGCCTCGCCGCTCTACCGCCGCTTCCTGGACGAGGCGTCGGAGGCCCTTCGGCCCTGCACCGTCGAGCCGGTGCGCGAGCTGATCCTCGGCGGCGGCGATCGCGTACACCGCACCCGCAGCACCCAGCCCGCGCTCTTCGCCGTCGAGTACGCGCTGGCCATGACCCTGTGCGAGCTGGGCGTGCGGCCCGCCGCCGTGATCGGGCACAGCGTCGGGGAGTTCGCCGCGGCGGTGACGGCCGGTGCGCTGGATCTGCCGGGGGCCGCCCAACTCGTCGCGGTACGCGGCGCGTTGATGGAGGCGCTGCCCGAGGGCGGCGGCATGCTGGCGACCCGGGCCCGGGTACGGGAGGCCGAGGGGCTGGCCGAGTGCGAGCCGCTGGTGTCCGTGGCCGCCGTCAACGGGCCGGGCGCCACCGTGCTCTCCGGCGACCTGGCCGCACTGGCGCGGCTGCGTGCCGAACTGGAGCGCGGCGGGTTCGGCTGCACCCCGCTGGCCGTCTCGCACGCCTTCCACTCGCCGCTCATGGAACCGGTGCTCGACCGGTTCGCGCGGACCGCCGCGCGGGTGCCGGGCGCGGCGCCCCGGCTGCCGTTCCACTCGACGGTGTACGGCGGTCCGCCGGCGGAGGGCAGCGCACTGGACGCCGCCTACTGGACGGCGCAGATCCGGGCGACCGTGCGCTTCGAGGAGGCGGTCGGCTCGCTGTGCGCGGGGCCCGAACCGCCCACCCACATCGTGGAGATCGGCCCCAAGCCGGTGCTCACGGGGCTGCTGCGCAGGATCTCGGCCTCGCGTGGCATCCCGGCGCTGCCCGTCTGCCGCGACGCCGCCTCCGGGCCGCGCCGTCCCGCCGAGATCCTGGCCCGCCTCTACCAGGACGGGCTCGACCCCGAATGGGACGCGCTGTACGCACCCGGCGACCGCCGCACCGTACGGATGCCCGCACACCGCTTCGCCACCCGCTGGCGCTCCTGGCGACAGCAGCCGCCCGCACCCGGCGGCGCCCCGGCCACGGCGGGGGATGCCCCCGCGATGACGGGGGATGCGGACGAGCCGGCCCGCGCCAGGGAGGAGGCCGGGACCTGTGTCCGGGGGGAGGCCGGGACCTGTGTCCGGGGGGAGGCCGGGGCCGGTGTTCGGGAGGGGGCCGGGGCCGGGGCCGGGGCCGGGGCCGACGTCGCGGCCGGGGTGCGCGAGGTGGTGGCGCGGATCGTGGGAGGCGAGGCGGACGCGCTCGGTGCTCAGCTGCGCTTCTACGACGACCTCGGCTTCGACTCGGTGATGCTCATGGAGCTGAAGTACCGCCTGGAGACGCGTTTTCCCGAGCTGGGCGAGCTGTCGCTGCCCGAGCTGCTGCCCAGCCTGGTGAGCGTCGGGTCCCTCGCCGATCACGTGCGCGGCCTGCTGGCACCGGCGGTCCTCTGATGCCCCCCGGCGGCACCGCGCGCCGGGGCGGCGCCCTGCACCTGCTGGGGGTGGGCACGGCGCTGCCCGGCGAGCCCGTGGACAACGAGACGCTGGCCGCCGCGCTGGGTATCGCCTCGGAGTGGATGGAGGCTTTCATCGGCACCAGGGCCCGGCACTTCGCCGTCGATCTGGCGGGCGGACAGGTCCGCTGGACGCTGGAGGACCTGTGCACCGACGCCGCCGACCGGGCGCTGGCCGACGCGGGGGTGGAGCCGGACGGTGTCGGCTTCGTCGTGCTGGCCACCGCGACCCCCGACGCGCTGATGCCCACCACGGCCGCGTTGCTGGCCGACCGCCTCGGCATCGGCGGCACGCCCGTCTACCAGCTCCAGTCCGGGTGCACGGGCGCCGTGCAGGCGTTCGCGCTCGCCCGCGCGCTGCTGGCCGACGGGGCGGGGGGCGGCGCCCCGGGGCTGGTCGTCGGCGGTGACGTGTGCGCCAGACACCTCGACCTGCGCCAGGACTTCCGGCGGCTGCCGCCGGGCACCCTCGTCAACTACGTGCTGTTCGGGGACGGTGCGGGCGCGGCCCTCGTCGGCGCGGCGCCGGGCCCCCGTGACGCTCGCACCCGGGCCGCGCTCACGCACGTCACGCACCGCCTCGACGGGCTGGGCCTGCCGCCGGGGCAGCGGGTGGAGTGGTTCGGCGCCGCCGACCGCGCGTCGGACCGGCCCGCTGCCACCGAGGACTACAAGGCCGTCGAACAGCGGGTGCCCGTCATGGCCCTGGAGGTGCGCGACGAGCTGCTCGACGCCTGCGGATGGCCGCCCGGGAGCATCGACCACCTGCTCCCGCCGCAGCTCGGCGGCCGGATGACCGAGCGGATCGCGAGAGAGCTGAGCCACGGCCTCAAGTGGCGGGAGGTCTCCTGTGTCGCGGAGACGGGCAACAACGGAAACGCGCTCGTCTTCCTGCAACTGGAGCGGCTGCTCGACCGCATACGGCCCGGACAGCGCGCACTCGGCATCGCCATCGAGTCCAGCAAGTGGATAAAGGCCGGCTTCACCGTGGAGGCGCCCCATGTCTGAGCCCGCCCCCTCCGGTGCCCCACGTCCCGCACCCGCCGCCCTCCTGTTCCCGGGCCCCGCGGTGAACCGGCGGGCGACGGCGGCGTTCGCCCGGCCGGTGCGGATGAGCGGGCCCGAGGGACCCTGGGACCGGGTACGGGAGGCCGTCGCGCGGCACGGCAGCGTCGTCGTGCACGCGCGGCTGGCGGACTGGCTGCCGCCCGACCTGGAGGATCCCGGGCTGCGGCCGGTGCTGGGACGGGACTACGCCCGCTTCCGGTCGATGACCCACCATCAGGTCCGCTCCCGGTTCGTGGCCTCCCGGCTGCTGCTCAAGCATGTCGCCTGCGCGGTCGTCGAAGCGTCCGTGGAATCGGTCGAGCTGGCCTACAAGCCCGGCGGACGCCCCTACATGCGCGGCCTCGACCAGATCGACATCAGCCTCAGCCACACCGAGAACCTGCTGCTCGCCGGCCTCACCCGGCGCGGCTGGATCGGCGTGGACGCCGAGGCCAAGGACCGCCCCATGCTGGGCCTGGGCACCGAGCACCAGGTGTGCACGCCGTACGAGAGCCACACCCTCGCCCAGATCGCGGAGGAGCGGCGCAACGCCGCGCTGGTACGGCTGTGGACGCTGAAGGAGGCGTACAGCAAGGCCATCGGCCAGGGCATGCGCTTCCGCTTCACCGAGTTCGGCTTCGGCCCGCGAGACCGCGCGGTGCAGCAGGTGCTCAGGCCGGACGGGGCGCCCGGCACCGGCGACGAATGGGCCTTCCACACCTGCCTGGTGGACCGTGCCTACACCGTCAGCGTCGCCCTCTACGACGCCGGTTTCGGCGACACCAGTGACACGGCCGCCGCCACGATGCTCGATGCCGGGCTCATCGATGCGCTGGTGTCCGACGCGGCGGGGGACGCCGGATGAGCGCTGAGGACCGGACCGGTGGGGACCGGACCGGTGGGGACCGGACCGGTGGGGACCGGACCCGTGGAGGCGGCACCCCGCGGAGGATCCGCACCGAAGTGTGTGTCGTCGGTGGCGGGCCGGGCGGGCTCGCCCTCGCACGGGCGCTGGCCCGGCTCGGCCGGGAGGCCGTCGTGGTGGAGCGGCGCGACCCGGCCAGGAGCGCCGGGCCCGCCTTCCGGGGCGAGTCCGTCTCCCCGGACGGGGTGCGCCTGCTGGACGAACTCGGCGTGCTCGGCGGCCTGCGCGCCGCGGGGGCCGTACACCGCGTCGATCGGCTGGAGATCCAGGACGCCGGACGGCGCGTGCTGGACGTCCGCTTCGCGGACTTCCCCTACGCCTACCGCCACCCCGTCGAAATCGCCCAGCCCGCCTTGCGGTTCGCGCTCGCCGCGCCTGTCGCCCTGCCCGGCCGGTGCACCGTGCTGGCGCCCGCCACCGCCATCGCACTGCTGGGCGCGGGCCGGACCGTGACCGGCGTACGCGCGAGCACGCCCGGGGGGCCGGTCGAGATCACGGCCGCGCTGACCGTGGGCGCGGACGGCCGCTACAGCGACGTACGCCGGATGGCCGGGCTCGGCGTACACGCCCGGCGCACCCCGCTGGAACGGGACGTGATCTGGCTCAAGCTCGCCTCCCCCCAGGGCTGGGACCGCCGCGCCTACCGGGTACGCATCAGCCGGGGCAGCCACGGGCTGTTCCTGCCCAGCACCGACGGCACCGTACGGATCGGCCTCAACATCCCCAAGGGCGGGCTGCGCGCGCTGCGTTCGGGAGGAGCCGGGCCCGCCGTGCTCCGCGACCGCCTCGCCGAGCTGGCCCCCGAAGCCGCCGACGTCCTCTCCGAGGGGCTGCGCGACTGGTCGGACACCGTGCTGCTGGACATCTTCACCACGCGGGTGGCGCGCTGGTGGGCGCCCGGCGTCGTCCTCATCGGCGACGCGGCGCACACCCTCTCGCCCGTCCTCGGCCAAGGCGTCAACCACGCGCTCGCCGACGCCGTCGCGCTCGCGCCCCTGGTCGCGGACGCGCTGGAGAACGGCGCCGCCCGACCGGTCGGCAGGACCGTGCCGGACGGGGTACTGGAGCGCTTCCAGCGCGGCCGGGAGCGGGACGTGGCGCGCTCGCGGGCTCTGCAACTGCGCCAGGAGCGGATGTTCACCCTGGCCGCACCGGCGGCGGCCGTGGTGCGCAGATCCGTCTACCGCGCCCTCAACTCCAGCCGGACACTCCAGCGCCGGGTACTGGCCCCCGCCTACTTTCCGGGACAGCGCCCGCTGCCGCGTGCCGCAGCCGCAGCCGCCGCCGCCGCCGGTGTCCCCCTTGCCGCCGTCCCCCTTGCCGCCGTCCCCGAGGAGGGGAAGCCCCGATGAGCGCACCGCCACCGCCCTCTCTGGCCGAACTGCGGGCCCTCGCCCCCCTGCACGCCCGGGCCCAGGGCATCTCGCGCGTGCGCGCCACGCTGCTGGGCTCGGCCCTGCGCGGTCTGGGCGTTCACCCGGTACGGCGCGCGGTACCGGGGCTCGCGGGGGGCCGTCCGGCCGGCCCGCGAGGCGGAGGGGTGCACGGGAGGCGCGGGGGGCGCGGGAGGCGGGTGCGCGGATGAACGGCTGGACCTGGCGCAGCCCTGGGGGCCGTGCGCTGAGCGCGGCGGTCAGCGTGGCCGCGTTGTGCGCGGGGGCGCGTGCCCCGGGCCCCCGCAGCCGCCGTGCGCTGTGGACCTGCGCCCTCCTCCCGGACGTGGCCCTGCTGTACGGCATCGCCTCCGCCCCGGCCTTCGACCCGCTGCCGCGTTACGCGGTACGCCCGTACAACGCCCTGCACTCGCCCGGTGTCCCTCTGGCCCTGCTGGGCGCCGCCCGGCTCCTCGGCAGCGGTGAGCTGTGCGCGGCGGGCTGCGGCTGGCTGGCCCATATCGGGGTGGACCGGGCGTGCGGATATGGCCCCCGGGCGGCGGACGGCTCACGCCGGTGAGGCCGGACCGGACCGCCTCATAGGGTATTTACGCACGCGAATCCGACGGAGCGGACCCCGAGCGTCCGGGCCGCCGTCCGGATAGAGTCGGGCGGTGTCCGAGCTGAAGCAGTTGCACGCTGAGCACGCCCCGGCGGTCCTGGCCTTCGAGCTGGCGAACCGCGCCTGGTTCGCCGCCTCCGTCCCCGACCGTGGCGACGCGTTCTTCGCCGAGTTCACCAGCCGGTTCGAAGCCCTGCTGGCCGAGCAGGAGGCCGGGGTCTGCGCCTTTCACGTACTCCTCGCCGAGGACGGTTCGGTGCTGGGCAGGTTCAACCTGGTCGACATCCAGGACCGGAGCGCGGACCTCGGCTACCGCGTCGCGGAGCATGTCACCGGCCGGGGCGTGGCGACGGCGACCGTCCGGGAGCTGTGCCGGCTGGCGGTGTCGCGGCACGGGCTGCGCACCCTGCGCGCGGCCACGGCCAACGAGAACGCCGCGTCCCGGAAGGTGCTGACCAAGGCCGGATTCGTCCTGGTCGGCCCGGTCGATCCGGCAGACCTCGGCGGGAAGCCGGGCGTCCGGTACCAGCGCGACCTGCCGCCGCGGCAGTGATCCGTGATCTTGCTGGTCAACCGGCTGCGGGGAGAGTGCGGCCGGTCGGCCGGGGGGCCGAACCGGGCTGCTCCGTGGGCCAGTTGCTTGCGCGAACTGGCTGTGCCGCTATCATCGCTCAGCGTGCCCCCGCTTGACCGGCGGGGTGGACTTCTCGCAAGGGGGCAAGATGCGCAAGGCTGTCGGTGCGGCGGCACTGGTGATGTCGGCGGTTCTGCTGACGGGATGCGGCGTCCTGGACGGCGGATCGGCGAAGAGCGACAGCGGAGAATCCGCGTCGGAGAAGCACAAGTCCTCGGCGAAGAAGAAGGACAAATGGGGACCGCCCCAGACCCATGAGGTCACCTTGGAGGCCAAGGGCGAGGGCACACCGCAGATCGACTGGATGGCGGACACCAACCACTTCGGAAAGGTCACCCTGCCCTGGAAGAAGGCCGTCAAGGTCGAACTCAAGGGCGCCCAGCTGAAGTTGGGAATCCCGCTGTACATCACGCCACAGGCGGTGCCGGGCCCCGACGGTCAGTACGTGTATCCGTCGTGCGCCATCGAGGTCGATGGCAAGCAGGTCGCCGAGAACGCGGGCGGCACGAGCACCAAGGGCTGCAAGTACACCCTGAAGGGCGACTGACCCGACCCAAGGGGCCGTCCGTGAAGGCCGGGTGCCCCGAAGGGGCCGGGCTCCCCGCCCTGGAGCCGGGGTGGCGAAGCTTCACGGGCCACGTGACCGCCTGCGGCGGCTGGTGTCCGGCGAGCTGCGGCGGCCGGTGTCCGGCGAGTCGCTGTGGGTGAGCCTGCGTCACCGGTTCAGGGGGTGACGGGTACGGGGGTGGTCGCCGACGGCCGTTCGGCCCCGTTCAGCCTCGCCTCGGTCCCGGCTTCGGCGACGACGGGGACTGCCCAGGACGTTGCCCCGGATATGTCGCTGCCGGAGGATACGCTGCCGCAGCCGTAGGCAGGTCGTACCCGTGGGGAACCGGCAAGTTCCTTCCTGTTGGTCCGAAGGCAGCCGACAGACCTCCTACGGGCCGAAGCGTCCCGAGGTCACGCCCGAGCGGAGGCAGGTGTCGGCCATCCGGCCCGAAGGCCGACTGTCGGCCCCTCGCAGCGGCTGCGAACTCGGAGGAACCCGGGCCACCGGAAGGGGCCGACGGTACTTCGGCCTGCGCGGGGCCACCGATGGGCGCAGCCGGGGCCGGTGGCAGGGCTGACGCCGCCTCCTGCTCCGCCGTCTCCCGACTTATGCGCTGCTTCTCCTCATTCTCCAGCTGGGCTTGAGCGAAACTGTCCGCCGCCTCCTGCCCGTACCTCAGCATGAAGTCGTAGGGGGCCACCCCCGACGTCCGTGCCTCCTTCGCCTGTTGCTCGATCTGCTTGCACCAATCGATGAGCAGTTTCGGTTGTACTTGTGCCTCGCGTGCCCGATCCCTTGCCACCCTGAAGAGGGGAAGGCAGACCTGGGTCCGCCAGAATTCCTTCTCCGGATCGGAGGTTCTCCCTCTGGCGGAAAGGGTCGCTCGGCTGTTCCGTACCTTCTCGTACGGGTCCTGCTCGGCATATGACTTCGGCATGGTCTGGTTGCCCCCATGGTGATCGCAGGTCGGGCGCGTCATTCACTGTCCCGCGCCTTTCTGGCGTGGCGTGCCCTGCGAGACAACGTCTCCGGAGGGGCAACGGTTCACCGCGAACGCCCGTCCTCCTCCGCCGGGGCGCCGGTCCGCCGTCGCATGCGCTCCAGAAGGTCGGCGCGGCGGTGGGCCTGTGCGGACTCCGCGCGGCGGTCCTTGTCCACGATGCTTCCCCCGCGCGCGGTGCCGCTCGCGCGGCGAAGGTGGGGTGGCTTGCTCACCGTCGCGTCCTCTCCGTGCCCGCCGTCCGGCCCTCCCGCCCGTGCGGATGTCCCGCGATCACGGCGTTGCAGCTCCGCACCGTCAGGCCGTGCCCCTGCGTCCGGGCACTCTCCCGGTCCTGGGCGAGCAGTTCGCACACGTCGCAACCGGGGGCCGGTACGGGTTCCCATACCGGCCCGTATTGCTCCTCCTCGGCCAACTCCATTGCCATGTGACCCTCTTCTCCGCCTCTTCCGCGTCCCGAAATGGCTGCTCTGCGGGTCGGCGCACCTCGCAGACGCACCCGACCTTTGTCACGCTCCGCGGTCGTCCGGTGACAACGATGGGCTGCGAACCGCTACGGTGAGGAGGGTTTCGGTGCCCGATACGGGCGTTGGTCACCTGGGCATATGCGCGTATCGCTGACCGTCGTAAACCACACCGCTGTGACGCATGACCACACCTACGGTCAGGGGGAAGTAATGGGGGAAGAAACGGCGCATGAGGGGCGCGCCGGGGACGCCGAGGGTGCGGGCGACGCGCGGGACCCGCGCAGGGTGTTCGCCGAGGAGTGCCGGAGCGCACGCGAGCTGTACCCCGATCACCCGCTCACACAGACCGAGTTGGCACGGATGGCCCGCACCTCCAAGAGCACGATCTCCCGCGTGGAGACATGCATGGGCCCGATCCCGGCGGAACTTCCGGCCCTGCTGGACGAAGTGTTCGCGACGGACGGCCTCTTCAAGCGGCTGTACGAGGAGATCATTGCCGCCTCCTTCCCGTCGCTGTACCGACGGCGCATGGCCCTTGAGCGGGCCGCCGTGGAGATCCGGGAATGGTCCCCGACCATCATCCCGGGCCTGTTCCAGACGGCCGACTATGCCCGCTGCCTGTTCAGGGGAGGTTCGCCCCGGGCGGGGGACGATGAGGTGGCGGCGTTCGTAGCCAGCAGGACGAGGCGTCGGGAGGTCCTGGATGGGGAGGCCCCGCCTGATGTCCGTGTGGTGCTCTGTGAGTCGGTCCTGCTTCGACGTCCATGCCCTCCAGAGGTCATGCGCCGCCAGTTCGGAGTCCTGTTGGATGCCGGAAAGCGAGCGACTGTGCGCATCCAGGTCCTTCCTCTGGACGCGCCGGCCCACCTGCTGTGCGACTGGCCGGTGACGCTCCTCACCGCCCCGAACCAGGCAGTTTCTGTTTGCGTCGAGAACTACCGAACCGCTGGCATCATCGAGGATTTCGATCGTGTGCGGACAGCACTGCGGACCTACGATGAACTGACAAGCGAAGCTCTTTCCGCGCGCGAGAGCGCGCGTGTGATCACCGAGCAGATGGAGAGACTCCCGTGACGATTGTCCCGACCCAGTGGGTCAAGTCGAGCTACAGCAGCCCCGAGGGCGGCAACTGCCTGGAGTGGTCTCCCGCCGCAGCCGTGGCGGCGGGCGTCGTCCCTGTGCGGGACAGCAAGGTCGCGGAGGGGCCCGTTCTCGCGTTCCCCGCTGCCGCGTTCGCGGCATTCGTCACGAGGGTCAAGACGGGAGCCCTCGTCACCAGGTGACCGGCAGCGAGGTGAGCCGGTTCACCAGCAGGCCGGGGCGCATGGTGATCTCCTCGGCGGGGACCGCCAGCCGGAGCGCGGGGAAGCGCTCCGCCAACGTCCTTAGCGCGACCTGGAGTTCGGCCCTGGCCAGTGGCGCTCCCAGGCAGAAGTGCGGGCCGTGGCCGAAGGCCAGGTGCGGGGCCGGACCCGGGCGGTCCGGGGCCGCACCGCCGGAGCCGGAGCCGCAGGTGCCGTACCGGCCCGGGTCGAAGCGGTCGGGCTCGGGGAAGCGGGTGGCGTCCCTGTTGGCCGAGCAAACGGCGGCGATCACCGCACTGTTGGCGGGCAGCACCGTGCCCGCCACCTCGACCGGCGCCGTGGTGACCCGTAGCGGGCCGCCGTCCCCGATCGGGTTGACCCGCAGCAGCTCCTCCGTCAGCGCGGCGAGGCCCGCCTCCGTCCCGGGGACGAGCCCCATCCGCTCCGGCCGCCGCAGCAGGGTGAGGACGGAGGCACCCAGCACCCCGACCGTCGTCTCGTGGCCCGCGATCAGCAACGTCATGGCCATGGTGAGCAGTTCGCGCTCGCTCAGCGCACCCCGTTCGTCCCGTACGAGGACGAGCGCGCTCAGCAGATCATCCCCGGGCCGGCGCCGCTTCTCGGCCACCAGTTCCTGGAGGTAGGCCAGCAGCGCGCCCTTGTGCTGCCGCATCTGTTCGGGGGAGTGCGCGGTCAGCGAGACGACCGCGTCCGACCAGGTGCGGAAGCGTTCCCGGTCGGAGTACGGGACGCCGAGCAGCTCGCAGATGACCGCGACGGGGAAGGGGAAGACGAAGGTCTCGTTGAGGTCGGCGGGCGCGCCCGCCGCGCGCGTCGCGTCCGCCAACTCCCCGGCCAGGCGCGCGATCCCGGGCCGCATCGCCGCCACCCGGCGCGGGGTGAAGGCGCGGGCCACCAGCGCTCGCAGCCGCGTGTGCTCGGGCGGATCCATGGTGAACAGCCCGCCCGCGTCGAACGGTACGGCCGTCAGCTTGGGCGCCTCCGGCCGTACGGTCGCCGCGCGCGAGCAGCGCGGGTCCGCGAGCACGGCACGCACATCGTCATAGCGGCTGACCAGGTGCCCCGTATCCCCGCTGGGCAGCGTCACGGGGCAGACGGGCTCCTCGGCACGCAGCCGGGCGTACGCGGACGGCACCTCGGTGGCGGACTCGCGGGGCGGCGGGTACGGGCGGGCGGTCTGCCCGGCGTCTTCCGGGGGCCCCGCACCTTCCAGGGGTCCTGCAGCTCCCGGAAGCCCGGCGTGCCCCGCGCGAGTGGCGTGCTCCGCGCGAGCGGTGCGCGCGGTGTGGACGGAATGTCGCGGCATGCGCCCACTGTCGAGCCCTGGCCTCGGGTTGCGGTCAAGCCGGTGTTGGCCTGGACGTGAGGCGGTATTGTCACCTCCCGAACTGTCACACGGCAGCCGGCCGAGTCCGCGGGGGACCTCGACGATGATCTCAGTGGTGCTCGCCGAGGACATGCACATGGTCCGCGGCGCCCTGGTCGCGCTGCTCGACATCGAGAGCGACATCGAGATCGTCGCCGAGGTCGATTCCGGCAGCGACATCCTGCCCACCGTCTTCGCGCACCGCCCGGACGTCGCCGTCATCGATATCGACCTGCCGGGCATGGACGGGCTCACCGCCGCCGCCGAGGTGCACGGGAAGCTGCCCTCCTGCCGCACCCTGATCCTCACCAGCCTGGGCCAGCCCGGCAATCTGCGCCGCGCGCTGGAGGCCCATGTCTCCGGCTTCCTGCTCAAGGACGCCCCGCCGAGCAAGCTGTCCGACGCCATCCGCCGCATCCATGCCGGTGAACGGGTCATCGATCCCGAACTCGCCCTGGACGCCTGGTCGGCGCGGGAGAATCCGCTCACCGCGCGCGAGACGGAGGTCCTGCGGCTGGCCGCCGAGGGCGCGGAGGCCGCGGACATCGCCGGGCGGCTCTTCCTGTCGGTGGGGACGGTGCGCAACTACCTGACGGCGATCGTCATCAAGCTCGGCGCGCGCAACCGCGTTGACGCCCTGCGCATCGCCCGCGAACAGGGCTGGCTGTGAGGAGACACCGATGGAACTTGCCCAGGTCCGCCTGCTCGTTACGGATTTTCCCCGCTGTTACCGCTTCTACCGGGACGTATTGGGGCTGAAGCCGCAGTTCGCCGCGGAGGCCGGACCGTACGCGAAGTTCACCCCCGACAGCGGCGGCGCGGGCATCGCCTTGCAGGACCGTACGCAGATGGCCCAGGTCCTGGGCGAACTCGCCGCTGAGGCGTCCGGCTACCGGTCCCTTGTCGTGCTGCGGATCGACGACCTCGGCCGCTACTGCGAAGAGATCGCCGCGCGCGGAGCCGTACTCGTCCACGGCCCGGCCCCTATGACGGAGCGCATGCGAGTCGCCCACCTCAAGGACCCGGAGGGAAACCTCGTCGAACTTCAGGAGTGGCTCGTCCCGCGCGGGTGACGGGCCACGACCGGCCCGCGCACAGGGCTTGCTCGTTCAGCTCCCCGGCCCCCGTCGCGCAGCGCTGTCCAGCGCCCTCACCTCCTCACACGGCGCTGGACAGTGGGGGTCATACCGCGCTGGACAGCGGGGGCGCCTGGGTGCCCGGGTCGCCGGGGCGGGCGGCGGGGATCAGCGGAATGCGTGCCTCCAGGTGGAAGCAGCCGTCCTCGCCCTCCCGGGCGCTCAGCGTGCCGCCCACCGCGCCGACGCGCGCCGACAGGTTCCCGATGCCGCTGCCGCCGCCGGTGTCGCCCGAGGCGTCGGGCGCCGGAGTCGTGGGGTCCGCCGGGTCGGGGCGCGGCTGCACCCCGTCGTTGACCAGGCGCAGCACCGCGCGGCCCGCGTCGCCGTCGACCGTGATCGCGCACTTGCGCACCTTGCTGTGCCGCAGGATGTTGGTGACCCCCTCGCGCAGCACGGTCGCCAGGACCGTGCCCACGGCGTCGGGGATCCGCTCCAGTGAGGTGTCCACCTCGGCCTCGATCCCGGCCGCCTCGAACACCGAGACGGCGGAGGAGATTTCGGCGGGCAGCGAGATGTTGCGGTAGCTGCGCGCCACGGCCCGCACGTCGGCGAGGGCCTGCCGGGAGACCTCCAGGACGGAGGTGACCTCGCTCTTGGCCCGTACCGGGTCACCGTCCACCAGGCGGTGGGCCAGTTCGCTGCGCAGCGTGATCGCCGAGAGGCTGTAGCCGAGCAGGTCGTGCAGGTCCCGGGCGAAGCGCAGCCGTTCCTGCTCGACGGCCAGCCGGGCGATCTCCCGCTGGGCCGCGCGCAGCCGCGTCACCATCTGCGAGAGCAGCGTCAGCCCGACAACGACCGCCGTCGTGGTCATGCTGGAGACGCTGATGTAGACGCCTTCCATCTCCGTGAAGCCGTACAGCGAGGTCAGCCAGAAGACGCTGCCCCACACGGCGAGCGTCAGCGTCCATGCCCAAGTGCGGCGTAAGGACAGCAGGATCGAGCCGGCGAGCAGCCCCGGCAGGCTCACCCACGAGGCCCCCATCAGCGCCACCGGGGCGTACACCAGCACGGCCTGCACCCACAGCAGGAGGTGGACCTGCCTGCGGCGCAGCGGGACCGTGCGGGGGGCCGAGCGCATGAGCTGGGTGACGAACAGGCCGATGAGGGCGGCGGTTCCCCCCAGGATCTGGAGGAGGGAACCGCCGATGGTCAGCAGGTGGAGCGTCGCCGAACTGAGGAAGCCGCACAGCGTCACCACCAGCAGGATCAGCGCGATACGGGAGGCGGAGCGGGTGTCGGGGCCGTCGAGGTCCCGGTGCCGCGCTCCTCGGAGCGCGTCGTAGGCCCGTTTCCCCCACGGTTGTCCGCTGCGCGTTCTCCACGACGGTTCGTTGCGTGCCTGCTTCGCCACCGTGCGTCTCCCCGTGACCTTTGCCGCCCCTTTGCCCGGATCGTAGGCGCGCTCTCGCCGACCATGAGCGCCATTACTAGACAAAGACCGGGATCGGATTGAGGCCGTCGTACGGAGTCGGCGCCGGCTGACGGCCGAGTTGCACCGGTACGTCGTACAGCCTGCCATCCGCGAAGCGTGCCCAGAAGTGGCGGAGTCCGGGAACCAGCACCTTGACGACGGGAATCCCGAGATCGGGCCGCGTCTGATCCAGTACCAGCAGCTCCATCCCGTGCCCGCGCACCAGCGCCTCGGCCGCCAGCACATCGTCGAGCAGGTCCTCGCGCGGGGTGTAGGGGAAGTCCCCGCACACCCGGGCGGGGGCTGCCGGATCGGGCAGCAGATAGGGCTGGTTGGCCACCGTTTTGCGGGTGCACCAGTCCAGCAGCTCGGGGTCCTCGGCCGTGGTGCGCGCGTCCAGCATGCCGGGCAGCAGCTGGTTCAGCTCGGTGACGGCGCGGCGCACCGCGACGCCCGGGTCGAAGTGGCAGCCGAAGCCGAACGCGATGTCCTCGCGCGGCCCTTCGGTGACCCGGGAGAGCGCGGCGACGGCCGGTACCCCCAGGTCCGAGGTCAGATCCAGTGCCCACATCTCGCGCCCCAGCCGCGCGTGCTGCTCGCGGGTCGCGGTCAGCCACGGGTCGGCGAACGAGTCCAGGTCCAGGCCCGGCACCCGCGAGCGGTTGTACCACCACAGGGCCACCGCGTCCCGCTCCACCAGCTCGAAGAAGCCCTGGAGCACGGCGTCCTCCAAACTGGCGCCCGCCGCGTTGCCGTTGGAGTCGGCCCGCACATAGCAGGCGTCGGCGGGCTGCGGCGCCGAGTAGTACAGCATTCCGGTCGGCAGCAGGCGGTGTGTGCCGTGGGTGACCGACCACACCGGGGTCCAGTCGAGGACGGCGTCCTCGTCCAGCGGGTCGCACACGTACTGGAACGGCGGGTGCGCCGCGTTCCAGCGCAGCCGGTCCGCGAACTGCCGCTCGTGGTAGAGCTGGCACCGGTTGGGGTGCACGGCCCGCGCGCCCAGCTCGCTCAGCCGGGCCGCCTCCCGCGGCTCGTCCCCGTGGTAGGTGGCCGAATACCGCTCCAGCGCCTCACACAGCGCCCCCACCTTCGCGTCGAGTTCGCTGACGCCCTTGCCGCCGCTCTGGGCGCGCAGCGCGTGCCGCAGCCCGCCCAGGCCACGGCCGGTGACGGCCGGATTTGAGCCGGACAGATAGGAGTTGAGGAACTCGGGGCAGCGCGGATCGCGCCGCAGCGTGTGCACCACCCCGGTGACCTCGCCCACCAGGTACTCGTACCGCTCCAGGATCTGCCGCGGGGGCAGCGCCCGGTGCCCGCCGCCGCCCTGTTCGAGCTTGGGACGGGAGGTGAGGCGTACGGGGCGCCGCACCTGCTGGGTGACCAGCAGCGGATCGCCGCACTCCGGACACTGCGGACGGCGCTCCACGCGGTGCTGCTTGGCGACCAGGCGCAGCCCGTCCAGCGTGCACACGGCCTGCTGGCTCTCGTGCCGGAACCCGGCCAGCCACTTGGCCGCGTGGAGGGCCGCCATGTGCAGCGCCGCGGCGTGGCTGGCGCCGGTCGCCGCGCGGGGCGGGGCGGGCGGGGCCGCCATACCGAGGGCCTCGCCCAGGTACAGCTCCGATTGCCGGTGGTGGCGCAGCCGGTGGGCCAGGCACTGCCAGCAGGCCCCCGCGCCCGGCTGGAAGACGGGTCCGATCCACACCGTGACCCCGGAGGGCTTGGCCAGCAGCCACGGGGTGCCCGTTCTTCGCTGTTCCCGGTCGATCGCGGCCAGGGCGGGGGAGAGGTAGTCGTCGCACAGGACGACGGTGAGGGCGGGGGTCGCGGGGGTCGAGGGGACCGCGGGGCCGCCTCCCGGGTCGGGGGCGGTGCCGCTCCCACCGGGGGCGGGACCGGGGCCGGCGAGGGTGAGCCCGGCGTCGGTGAGCGCCTGTGCGCCTCCCGTGCCGGACCCGGCCGTCAGGTCCCTGAGCTGGACCCGTGCCGCGGCCATCCGCTCGCGTGCCCGGTCCCCGTGCAGCCCGGCGCACTCCCAGAACGCGGCCTCCGCGTCCTGCCGGTCTCCCTCCCCGGGGCCCTGGCGGGCGTCCGGCCGGGGCGGCGCGAACCGGTCCACGAGGCCGGCCCGGGTCAGCTGGGCCAGCAGCCCGCCGAGCGCGGCGGGGCTCAGCGTCTCCCTGGCATCCCGTACCAGCGCCGCCAGATCGCGGCTGCCGTCCAGGAGCGGGGCCAAGGCGGCGACGGCGTCACTCCCTATGGCGGTGACGCCCTGCTCGGAGACGAGGTAGGTCGCATCCCCGGGCACCACGACAGGGGTCAGATGGCGGCGGAAGGCCACCCGGTCGAGCGCGGCGTCCACCGCTTCACCGCAGGGTGTCGCGCCGGACGGGGGCGAGGTCGCGGGGGTCGTCGGAGACCCGGCAGACCATGGATCCCGTGAGCTGGGGCGCGACCAGTACCGGGTCGTGCGGGTCGAGGCTGGTGATCGTCAGCTCGCCCCCCGTATCGGACGGCAGGGCGGGGACCGGGGTGTGCGCTTCGGTGCGGATGCCGAACTCCGCGAGCACGCCGTGCGGTTCGACGGCGTAGCGTACGGCCAGAGCCGGGTCGAGGTAGCACTGCGCGGTCAGTTCCGCGAAACGCCAGTCCTGGTCCACCGAACCGGCCCCGGACTGCGGGTGGTTGACAGTGACCTTGGAGAGCGCGTGACCTGACATCGTGACGTCTCCCGTCATGTGGGAACACTGGGTAACCGTCTGGTGTGGGGAGTGGCCCGATCGTGAGGGTCGGTGGCGCAATCAGCAGTGTGAGCGGGACCACAACCGCTTGCCAGTGGGGGCGTCATGAACCTCCATGTGAAGAATTCATGGTCCGCTCCGCCGCGATATCGCTACCGAGGTCGTGAGTTGTTCACTGTCGTCCCCCGGGAGCTGATGCGATTCTCCTGAACGGGTCTCTCCACGGGGGATCCGCCGGACCCGGCCCGGTCAACGGGGATGCGGCCGGGTGCGGCCTGACAGCCAACGGGAGGCACCACATGCACATCAGGGTGCTGGGAACTCTGCACGCCGAGACGGCGGGAGTCCCGATCGTGCCGAGCGCGGCCAAACCGCGGCAGATCCTCGCCCTGCTCGCCCTGCACAGCCGGCACATCGTGCCGGTGCCCGACCTCATGGAAGAGGTCTGGGGCGCCGATCCCCCGCGCAGCGCGCCCACCACACTCCAGACGTACATCCTCCAGCTGCGCCGCCGGCTGCGCACCGCGCTGAGCGAGCCCGGGAGCCGGTACGCGGACCGGGGCGCGGGCAGCGGGAAGGCCCGGGGCGCGGGCCGGGACACGGGCGCGGGCCAGGGCTCCGGCCCGGACACCGACAAGGACATCCTGGTCACCAGGCACGGCGGCTACCAGCTGGAGGTTCCCGAATCCGCCATCGACGCCCTGGAGTTCGAGCGGCTGACCCGCGCGGGCCACTCCGCCTTCGAGTCCGGCGACATGGCCAGGGCGTCCCGCCTGCTGACCGCCGCGCTCGCCCTGTGGCGGGGCCCGGCGCTCGCCGACCTGCCGCACGGAAAGCACCTGGCCATCGAGGTCACCAGGCTGGAGGAGAGCAGGCTGGGCGCCGTCGAACGGCGCATCGCGGCCGACCTGCGGCTTGGCCGGCACCGCGAAGTGCTGGGCGAACTGTGCGCACTGCGGGGCCGCTACCCGCTCTACGAGAACCTGCACGCGCTGCTGATGGTCGCCTTCCACCAGGACGGCCGCTCCTCGGACGCCCTCATCGCCTTCAAGCGGCTGCGCGCCACCTTGGTCGAGGAGCTGGGCCTGGAGCCCTCCCCCCGCCTCGACCGGCTCCACCAGGCCATCCTCCGGGGCGAGGACGCGCTCAGCGCGTGGAGCGACCCCGCCGGAGCGGGCGAGGCGGCGGCCGGGATCGCCGGATGAGTGACGGAGGCGGCCCCCGGCCCCAGCGCCCTGTGTGCCCGGTGGTGCACGGCTGCGGGGCGGCGCGCGGCTGAACCGTCGGCGCCGAGGAGGAGCGGCGCGCCGCCGCCCGCCCACCCGCCGGCTTCCGCTCGGTCTCCGGAACTCGCACCTCCTTCGGAACGCGGTCAACACCCGGTATGAACACGGCACTTGGCGGCCCGCACGCGCGCCCGGCGCACGACCGTGACGGCTCGAAGGCGCCCCCCACGCCCGTTCCACCCCCCTTCAAGCCGTCGTCCAGTATCTGTCGTGAGGATCGGGCCCTCACTGACGCCGCCCCGGGATCCGGGACCGCAGAAAGGGGGAGGACATGAACGCGTATCTGGGCGTGGCTCCCGGGCGGACGGCTCCGGGCGAGGACGGCGAACCCGGCGCCGCGCTGCGGCTCTTCTGCTTCCACCACGCCGGAGCCGGGGCGCTGGCCTTCGCCCGCTGGAAGCGCGAGTTCACCCCCGAGGTGCGGGTCCTGCCGGTGCGGCTGCCCGGCCGGGAGACCCGGCTGCGCGAGCCCCGCATCACCGAGGGGGCGCGGCTGCTGGCGGAACTCGACACGCACTTGGGCCCGCTGCTGGAGGAGGCGCCGTACGCCTTCTACGGGCACAGCCTCGGCGCGCTGGTCGCCTACCGCTTCGCCCAGCACCGGCAGCGCACCGGGCAGCCGGGGCCGGTGCTGCTGGGGCTCGGCGCCTGTCCGCCGCCGCACCTGCCGACACCACTGACCGAGCACCGGGGCCTGTCGGACGAGAGTCTGCTGAGCGCGCTCAACCGCTACGGGGCGCTGCCCTCCTGCCTGTTCGAGCGCCCGCGCCGGCTGAGCACGCTGCTGTCCACCACGCGCGACGACCTCCACCTGGCGGCGAGCCTGCGCGAGGGTGCGGGGGAGCGGCTCGGGTGTCCGGTACACGCCTTCGCCGGAACCGAGGACGAGGCGGTCACCGCAGCCGCCGTCGCGGAGTGGCGCCACTACGCGGGCGGCACCTTCGCGCTGCACACCGTCCCGGGCGGCCACTTCTTCGTCAGGGAGGCCGTGTTGCCCGAACTGCTCGCCGCCGAACTGCGCCACCGCACCCCGCCGCAGCCCCGGCACGCGCGCCAGGGCAACGCCGCACACAGCGCGACGCATGAGCCGACGTCGGCAAGGGCGGAAGCAGCAAGGCCGACAGCGGCCGAGCCGACAGCGGCCAAGCCGACAGCAGCAGAACCGACAGCAGCAGAACCGACGGCGGCGGAACCGACAGCAGAGAAAGCATCAACAAGGCGCGGATAACCCATTTATCCGCGTAGTGCGAAGTGAACCGAAGGGAGCAGGAGATGGACATCAGCGTGCTCGGGCCGTGCAGGGTCGTCCAATCGGGGGTCTCCGTCGTCCCGACAGCGGTCAAGCCGAGAAAGGTGCTGGCACTGCTCGCGCTCTATCCCGACCAGGTGGTCTCCGTGACTTCCCTGGTGGAGGAGCTGTGGGGCGAGTCCCCGCCGCGCAGCGTGCAGACCACCCTCCAGACCTATGTGCTCCAGCTGCGCAACCTGATCGCCGCCGCGCTGGGCGACCGGCCGCCCGCCGACCTGCCCAACGGCGCCAAGAGCGTCCTGGTGACCGAGTCGGGCGGCTACCTGCTGGACACCCAGGGCGGCATGGTCGATGTCCTGGAGTTCGAACGCCTCTCCGGCGCCGGTCACCGGGCCCTGGAGGCGGGCGACTTCGTGGGCGCCTCCTCCTCGTTCCGCCGTGCCCTGGAGCTGTGGCGCGGCCCCGCGCTCGTCGATGTGCAGTGCGGCCCGCTCCTGGAGATCGAGGCCACCAGACTGGAGGAGTCCCGGCTGGGCATCCTCAACCAGCGCATCGAGGTGGACCTCATCCTGGGCAGACACCACGAACTGGTCGGCGAACTGGCCGGGTTGGCGGCCCAGCACCCCATGCACGAGGGCATCCAGGCCCAGCTGATGCTCGCCCTCTACCGGTCGGGCAGACGCGGCAACGCGCTGGAGGTCTACCAGCGGCTGCGCGGGGTGCTCTCGCGGGAACTGGGACTGGACCCCTCGCCCGACCTCCAGCGGCTCCAGTGCGCCGTGCTGGACTCCTCCGCGGAGCTTGAGCCGACGCGTATGGCGGCGGGGCCCTTGCGGGCGCTGCGGGCGGGTAGCTAGTGCCCCTCCCGGCAAGCTGTGCCCTGTCGCGCCGCCCGGCACGTACTCCCCCGAGCTCTACGAGCAGGGGGCGCCCCCAGCGGCGTTGGCCGAAAGCCCTGGTAGCTCCTTCCCCAAGCTCTCAACTTTTCCCCCGGCCTTCGGCCGGGAGGTGCCCCCAGAGCAGGGGAGACCCCGACCAAGGACTTCCGGCCGCCTTGCGAGCGCACGCTGCCCCACGCTCGGCTCCGCTCGCGCGGGCGGTGCCCCCACGACGACGCTCCTTCACGGGCGAACATCGCCGGTCACGGCACTAGCGCCAGTTTTGTTGCCCTCTTTTATGTGCTGAGCGAGGGCCCCTGGCTGTGCTGTGCAGGGTGCGGCGCGTCTCCGGCTGGGCGCCGTCCGCGCGGCGGAGCCGTATATGGGACACAGCCCGCGCCCCTTCAAAGCGCCGCTCGGGCCCAGGTCGGTACCGCGTTCCGTGTCATGCCGCGGTCGGCCCGGCTGCGGGCCCAGCAGCCGCCCGGACGGCCGCCGAACAGCAGGGCGCCGAGCACGGGGGCGACGGGGGAGAGCCGGGTGGTGTCCCGGCCGGTCAGCTCCACGCGGGAGCCGGCCGGGCTCGACGTACTCCTGGGCCGCGCTGTCGCCCTCCCGGAAGGCGCGCTCCACGGCCGCCGTCCGGGCCCGTGGGCGAGGGGCCGGGTGGCGGTTCGGCCGGACATCGGGCGCGGTCCGGGCCGGGGTCGAGTGGGGCTGTAGAGGCCGCTGGCACGCTGCGGCCAGCCCGCGGCGGCGGACATCCCGTCCGCGGACGCCCGCCGGACGCGGGGTTCCAGCCCGCCGGACGCGGGCTCTCCCAGCCCTTTCCCGAAGGAGGCGACAGTGGCGCACCGGACACTCATCGTGGCGCGGATGGAGCCAGGCAAGGCCGACTCCATCGCCAGCATCTTCCAGCAGTCGGACGCGAGCGAACTGCCCCACATGGTGGGCGTCTCGCGGCGCACGCTCTTCACGTTCCACGACCTGTACTTCCACCTCGTCGAGGCGGACGACGACATCACACCCAACCTCTACCGCGCCCGCAGCCACCCGCTCTACGAGGACATCAACACCCGCCTCGCGCAGTGCGTGTCGCCCTACGACCCGGACTGGAAAGAGCCCAAGGACGCGATGGCCGACCCGTTCTACGTCTGGACGAAAGAGGGAGGCAGGATCCAGTGAGCGAGTTCACCCAGCGTGAGCTGGCCGACAAGCTGCTCGCATGCGCGGGCGAGTCCGAGGGGGTCGATCTGACCACCGGGGAAGCCCTCGATACGCCGTTCATCGAGCTGGGGTACGACTCCCTGGCGCTGCTTCAGGTGACCGGCGTCATCAAGCGGGAGTACGGCGTCGAGCTGTCCGACGACGCCGTGGTCGAGGCCGAGACGCCCCGGCTGCTGCTCAAAATGATCAACGCGAGCCTGCCCGAGCCGGCATGAGCGCCGACGAGGCCCCCGCTGCCGCGCCGGGCGGGCCCGATATCGGCCCTTCCGCGCGCCCCGCTGCCGCGCCTCCCGCTGCCGCGCCTCCCGCTGCCGTGCCCCGCGAGGCCGGGCCCGTGCCTGGTCACGGCCTGGCGGGGAAGCGGGTGCTGGTCACGGGCGGTACCCGGGGCATCGGCCGGGCCACGGCCTTGGCCTTCGCCGCCGCGGGGGCCCGCCTCGTGGTGGCTCACCGCACCACCGGGCAGGACGCCCGCACGCTCGCGGACGCGCTGCGCGCGAGCGGCGCCGAACACCACCTGGTGCGCGCCGATGTGAGCACCCAGGACGGTGCCGCGCGCCTGGCCGAGGCGTGCGGCGCCCAGCTGGCGGGCCTGGACGTCCTGGTCAACAACGTCGGCGTGGACGGGCACAGCAAGTTCGCCGACCTGGAGGAGGCCGAGTGGCACCGGCTGATGGACAGCAACGTCACCTCGGCCTACCTCGTCAGCCGCGCGGTGCTCGGCCTGCTGGCCGACGGCGCCTCCGTCATCAACGTCGGCGCCTCGGTCGCCCTGCGCGGCCGGCCCTTCGGCGTCCACTACTCCGCCTCCAAGGCGGCACTCGTGGGCTTCGGACGGGCACTGTGCAAGGAAGTCGGAGCGCGCGGTATCCGCGTCAACACCGTGGCGCCCGGCGTCACCGAGACCGGCCCGGACGGCGGCTCGCTGCCGCCCCGGCTCGCCGAACGCCTCGCGGCGCTGACCGCGCTGGGCCGGCTCGGCAGCCCCGCCGACGTGGCCGGCGCCGTCCTCTACCTCGCGGGCGACGCCGCCCGCTATGTCACCGGGGCCACGATCACAGTCGATGGAGGAATCTGATGCCATACGCGGCGATCACCTACCGGGTCAAGCCCGGCCATGAGGAGGAGATCGCGGAGATCTTCGCCGACTTCCAGCGCGTCGATACCCCCGAACTGCCCGGCGACGACGGCCGGGCGGCAGGACGGCTGCTGGGCACCGGGGTGTTCATCAAGGACGACGTGATGGTGCGCGTCATCCACTACGAGGGCGACTTCGCGGCCGTCGGCAAGCACATGGCCACCCAGAAGGGGGTGCATGTGCTGGAGGAGAAGCTCCGGCCCTACCTCTCCGAGGAGCGCGACACCTCCTCGCCCGCCGCCTTCGCGGCGTACTTCCGCGACGCGACGATGCGGTCCGTCGCCCAGCTGACCGTGGACACCCACCCCGCCGGGAGCTGACCGATGCGGGTGGACGCTGTCCTCGGGGTGGCCGTTCTCCTCGGCAGCGGCGTCACGGCGGGGGTCCTCTTCGCCGTGGCGCTCAGCGTGCTGCCCGCGCTCTTCGCGATGCCGACGGCGACCTACGTGTACGCGCACAAGCTGCTGGGCCGCAACTGGGACCCGACGATGCCCGCCGTCGTCCTGTCCACGACGGCCTCGGCCACGGCCCTCGCCTTCGTGACCGACGAGCCCGCCCCCCGGGCCCTGTTCGCCGCGGCGGCGGTGTTGCTGCTGGGGGTCTCGGCCGTCTCCCACCTGGCCAACGTGCCGATCAACCGCCGCGTCAAGGCGGTGACGGACCCCGCGTCGCTACCACCCGAGTGGACAGACCCCCGCCCCCTGTGGCGCCGCTGGCACCTGCTCCGGACGGGGCTGGCGCTGGCGGCGCTGGCCGCGAACGCCGTCGCGGTGGCCGGGGTTTGACGGAGGGGGCACGCACGTCTCCGCGGGAATTCAACGCGTTCACGGACCCGTCCCCCGTTTCCGTTCCGGTGCGTTCGCACGGGTGTTGCAGTGAGAGGAGTCCGGTTTCGGGGGACCGAGGGAGACGACAGCCGTATGAGCGAACGCTTCGACCCGTTGGGGCAGGTGTATGAGGACATGTTCGCGCTGCCCTGGCGCGCGCACATGGAGTCGGTCAGCGTCTTCCGCGCCCTCGGTCCGGTGGAGGGCCGGCGGGTGCTGGACATCGGGTGCGGGACCGGCCTGTACAGCAGGGAGCTGAAGCGGCGCGGGGCGGGGCCGGTGCTCGGGTACGACCTCTCCGAGGGCATGCTGGAGGTGGCTCGGCGGGCCGAGGCGCGGCAGCCGCTGGGCGTGCGGTATACGCGGGAGCCCCTGTCGGGCGAGCTGTCCGAGGGGGCTTTCGACCTGGCGCTGGGCGTGTATGTCCTGCCCTATGTCTCCGACTACGCCTCGCTGGTGGAGCTGTGCTCCCTCGCCGCGCGCGCCCTGCGGCCCGGCGGACGGTTCGTGACGCTGCCCGTCAACCCGTCCTTCCACGCGGACTCCAGCTATTACGCACGCTATGGGCTGCGCCTGTGGGAGACGGAACCGCGGGCCGATGCCTCCGAAGTGACCTTGGAACTGTGCTTCGGCCCCTACCAGGAGCACATCACGGCGCACTACTGGAGCCGCGCCACTGTGGAGCGGGCACTTCGCGAGGCCGGATGCGAAGAGATCAACTGGCCTGATTTCACTGTCTCCCAGGAAGGGATCGATGAATACAGCCGCGAATTCTTCCAGCCGTACCTCGATTGCCCGCACGCCGCGATTGTCGTCGGCCACAAGCGCCGAGCCGGCAGCTGAAACGCTCGCCCCCGCCGGACCCGGGACTCCTGCCCTCACCATCGGCCGGCTCTCCAGCGTGGGTGAAGTACCGCCGCACGTATGGGACGCCCTGGTGGGCCCGGACAACTTCTACCAGAGCCACCGCTGGCTGCGCGGAGTGGAGCTGGCCCACGGCCCCGACCCCGTCCTCACGGCGTGGGACGGGAACCGATTGGTGGGGGCAGTGCCCACCTGGCCCGGCGAGGGCAACGAACCGGGGCTCTTCTCGCTGCCCGAGATGTTCCCCGATCTCGATACCTCCTGGTCGCCGAGGTACCTGTGGCTCGGTACGCGGCGCTCCGTCTACAACGAACTCCTGTGCGCGCGCGGCCCGATCCGCGCCGAAGTGCTCCAGCAGCTGCTGCACGGCGCCCTCGCCATGGCCGAGCGGGACGGCCGGGACGGTGTCGTACTGCCCTACCTCGCCGGCGACGACGCGCGCGAGCTGGCCCATCTGCACCCGCGCGCACGTGCGCTGCTGCACGACGCGGACGCGAACATCGACATTTCGGTCGGCGGCGTGGCCGAGCAGCTCCATCACGCGTCCCGGCGTGACCGGGCCCGGCGGCGAGCCGAGCTGCGGGCCCCCGGGCGGACGGGGACCACCCTCACATGGCTTCCGCTCGACGAGGGGGCCGAGTCCGAGGCGGCGCGGCTGATCGCCCAGAACCGGCAGCGCTACGGGAGCAGTGCCGGTCAGGAGTGGATGGACCGCTCCTTCGCCGCGCAGGAGGAATCCGGCGCGCTGGGACGCGCGGTGGGCTGCTTTGCGCTGCGTGACGGTCATCCGCTCGCGGTGACTGTCTGCTACGCCCACCACGACCGGCTGTACGCCCGCTACTTCGGGTTCGACTACGCGCACGCGAAGCCCTCCGGCGAATACTTCGCCCTCAACTACGGGGCTCTGATCGACTACGCGGCGGCGTGCGGCTTCCGCCGCGTCCGGCTGGCGGTATCCGCCCAGCAGGTCAAGGTACGCCGGGGAGCGCGGCTCGCCCCGCTGGCCGCGGTGGTGCTCCCCGCGGAGGGTGAAGTCCGCACGGAGGAGGCGGTTGCGGCGCACAACCACCATACGGTGGGCCGCTGGCGCGAGCTGTGCGGCAGCAGGCCGCAGGCGATGGGAACGGAATGGGACGCGTGGGAGACCAGGCCCCCTGAGCCCCCGGGCCCACCGCGCCCCTGAGCGCGGGGAAGTCCCCAGAAGTCCCCAGGAGCCCCCGGAGGCCGCCGCAGGGCGGCACGGCCGGAGAGGTGAACCCCACGCATGCCCGAACGCGCACCCGTGCGCCATCGGGTGGGAGAGGAGATCAACCGTGCTGCACATGGTCTACCAGATCGAACTCACCGAGGAAGCCGAACGCGACCCCGGGGCCTTCTGGGCGTGGTTACAGGAGCGCGAACAGTGGTTCTACGACGGCCTGGAGACGGTGCTGGCCACCCGCTGGACGGTCCGGACCATCGGTGATCGCGTACACACGCTGGAGCACACCGTGACCTTCGCCGACGAGGCAGCCTGGGGTCAGTACCGGCGGGCGGTCGCGCAGCGGGGCCGCGACCGGGTGTGGGAGAAGCGGCGCACCGAACAGACCGGCTGGTGGCGGCTGCTGGACGCCGCGCTGCTGAGCGATCCTCCCGTATCCCTGGGCTTCGACCGGACGCGGGAGGAGGGGACCGGCTCGTGACCGCACCTGAACACGCGTCGCTCAGCGAGCGCAGCCGCCGCCTTCTCGCCCAGGGCCGCTTCCTGACGCTCGCGACGGCCCACGGCGGCACACCGTGGGCGGCCACCGTCAACTACGTCGCCCTCGGCGCGCCGCTGCGGCTGCTCTTCTACTCCCTGACCCGGGCCCGGCACTCCCGCGACATCGCGCTACGGCCGCAGGTGGCCGGTTCGGTCTTCATGACCGGCCTGCCCGGGTTCGGCCTGGACGGAGTCCAGTTCACCGGCGAGTGCCGGGCGGTGGACGCATCCGGGCTGGCGGAAATCCATCGGCTCTACTACGAGGTGAACTTCCCCGATCCCGCCGTCCGGGCGGAATGGACCCTTCCGCTGTCGGAATTCCGGGACGGCGGGCCACGCCGGTTCTACCTGGTGACGGTGCGGGAACTGTGGCTGCTCGACATCGAGCGCTGGCTCGCCGACAAACACGACCAGCGCGTCGCCGTACCCCTCGACGCCCTCCCCGACCGGTTCGGCGAGTAACCGGTTCAACGGGTGACGGATTCAGGGGTCACCGGTTCGACCGGTGGCGGTTCAGCGGGTAGCCGGCCCGGCGGGTTCAACGGGTACTGGTTCAACGGGTACTGGTTCAACGGGTTATGTGCATCTGACCCATCATGCCCATCTGCAAATGCCCCAGCATGTGGCAGTGGTACATGTACAGGCCCTCGTGATCCGTGAACTTCAGCTGGATACGGGCCGATTCACCGGCCATCACCGTCACCGTGTCCTTGAGCCCGGCCTCGCCCGCCGCGGGCGGCTTTCCGTTGCGGTCCAGGATGCGGAAGGCGTCCAGGTGGGGGTGGAGCGAGTGGGGGATGCCGAACTGGGTGTCGGCGTTGGTGATCTTCCAGGTCTCGGTGGCATCCAGCCGGGGCCGGATGTCCACGCGGTCGATGTCGAACGGCTTGTCGTTGATGAGGTGTTCGCCGGTCCGCGGGTTGAAGGAGAGGGTGAACTCCCGCTCCACCGATGAGGTCCCCAGGTCCGGGACGGGGCGCAGCGCGTCGGGCACGCCGCTGGGGTCGGCGGCGGTGCGTACCACGTCGAAGCGCATGACCTCCGGGGCCTCGCCCTCGTACGGGTAGGTGTTGGTGAGGACCAGCTTCCTGCCCACCCCGTAGCGGCCGAAGTCCACCACGATCTCGTGGCGCTCGCCGGGCCACAGCTGGAGCATGCGGGTGGGTACGGGCGCCGGCAGCAGGCCGCCGTCCGTGCCGATGTGGGTGAACTCCTCGCCGTCCCCGAGCTGCAGCAGGAAGGGCCGCTCGTTGGAGGTGTTGACCAGCCGCAGCCGGTACTTGCGCGCCGCCACCTCGAAGTAGGGGCGCGGCGAGCCGTTCACCAGGAGCGTGTGGCGGCCCTCGAAGTCGTGCAGGTCCCACTCCAGCGTGCCGTCCGCGCCGAACTTGGCGTCCCGCAACTGGAGCGTCACGTCGTACTGCCCCTTGGGCAGCGGCAGGCCCTCCTCGACGTCGTCGGTGAGGAGATAGGTGGCGGCCAGCCCCCGGTAGATGTTCTCGGCGTGCGAGTGGTGCGAGTGGTCGTGGATCCACAAGGTGGCGGCGCGCTGCTCGTTGGGGTAGCGGAACACGCGCCGCTCGCCGGGCTGCACCGCGTTCTTCGGGTGGCCGTCCGAGCTTTCGGGGGTGTGGCCGCCGTGCAGGTGCATGGCGAAGGGCACATCGAGCGAGTTGACCTGCTCGATGACCACGGGCCGGCCGCGCCGGGCCACGATCAGCGGACTCATCGCCCCGTTGAAGGAGCGGATACGGGTCCTGGTGCCCGGCAGCAGGGTGACATCGGCCTCGCGGGTGGTGAGCCGGTAGAAGTCGTGGCCCGCCAACCGGGCCGGCTTCAGCGGGGTGATGACCTTCAGCGGCACCGAGAACGGCGACTCCGCCGCACGCGCGGTACCCGAGCGTCCCCCGACGACCAGGCTCGCCGGAACGGCGGCGAGGACGCCGGTGGCGGCCCCGGCTCTGAGCATGCTTCTGCGTGTGAGCACGGTAGCTCCTTACGGAGGGTTGGGGGGAGGCGGAGATGAGGGCATGCCGTTCCTGGGCGCTGTGCGGGGCTGCCCCTGGCTGTGCTTCGCAGACTGCGGGCGCTCCCCCGAGCTCTTCGAGCAGGGAGGTACCCCCAGGCTGGTCGCGCAGTTCCCCGCGCCCCTTTGGGGCTGGGCGCGCCCGCGCGAGGGAGCCGCATTGAGGACACGGCCCCGCGCTCCTAAGCGCGGACCGACATCTGGGCCATGCAGGTCAGGAGGCTGCGGCGGAACGTGGCCACGAAGCCCTCGACGGTGTCGGTGTCGCGGGGCCGGGTCAGATACGGGGCGAGCTTGGCCTCGACCTCCTTGACCCCGGGCTGGGTCGCCATGTGGCGGGCGATGGTGTCCAGGTCGCCCTCGTACTCGATGACCCGGACCATCGTGTCCTCCCGGATGAAGACGGCCGTGGCGAGAATGCGCGCCGCCTCCTCCCCGTCGTCGCCCTTGACCACGGGCGACCCGACCCGGCGGAAGTTCCCGAAGATCTCCGAGATCTCTTTCTCGTAGCCCGCCTTGATGTCGTAGGTGATCGCGGCGAACGGCATGGGCTGCTCCTGGATGGTCGCGGATTCGGCTCCCTGGCCGGGCATTTGGCCGCACACCGCTCGGCACGGACTCGAACACCGCTGGGGAGCGGGCGGGCAGGGCCGCCCGCGTCGGTCATCGACGCCGGTTCGAGCGGATGTGTAGGCGCGGCTGCGACGGTGCTCTGCGCCGCGGACCCGCGAGATGCGAGCCGAGAACCAGGGATTCAGGAGGCGGGGTCAGTGACCACCGAGATCACGCGCACCGTCCGGGTGCACGCCGACGACGTCGAGGCCAACACCCGGCGCGGCGGCGACATCAGGACCACGCTCAGCCCGAGAACCACCGGATGCACCAGCGGCTTCGGCGGGGTGCTGACCCTGGCGCCGGGCGAACACGTCACCGAGCACTACCACCCGTACTCGGAGGAGTTCCTGCACCTTGTCACGGGCCGGCTGGAGATGACGATGGACGGCCAGGCGGTGCCGCTGGGCCCCGGCGACTCGCTGCTGATACCCATCGGCGTACGGCACCGGCTGGTGAACACCGGCACGGAGACCGCGCACGCCGCCTTCCACCTCTCGCCGCTCGCGCCCCGGCCCGACCTGGGCCATGTGGACACCGAGCAGGTCAGCCGGCCCGAGCAGCCCAACCCCGCGGTCGGCGGTGCCTCGTGAGCCGTAGGGCCGTCATCACCGGAGTCGGCGTGGTCGCGCCCGGCGGCGTGGGGCGGGAGGCGTTCTGGAAGCTCCTGTCGGACGGGCGCACCGCCACCCGCCGTATCTCGCTGTTCGACCCGACGCCCTTCCGCTCCCAGATGGCGGCCGAGGCCGACTTCGACCCGGTGGCCGCAGGGCTGAGCCCCCGTCAGATCCGGCGGATGGACCGCGCGGCCCAGTTCGCCGTCGTCAGCGCCCGGGAGGCCGTCGAGGACAGCGGCTACGACTTCGCCGCCGCCGACCCCGCGCGCACCGGAGTGAGCCTCGGCAGCGCGGTGGGCTGCACCATGGGCCTGGAGGAGGAGTACGTCCTGCTCTCGGACGCTGGCAAGCACTGGCTGGTCGATCACACCTACGGAGTGCCGCACCTGTACGGCTACATGGTGCCCTCCACGCTCGCCGTCGAGGTCGCCTGGGAGGTCGGCGCCGAGGGCCCGGTGGCGCTGGTCTCCACCGGCTGCACCTCGGGCCTGGACTCCATCGGGCACGGCGTGCAGCTCATCGAGGAGGGCACCAGCGACGTGGTGCTCGCCGGGGCCACCGACGCGCCGCTGTCCCCGATCACCTCCGCCTGCTTCGACGCCATCAAGGCCACCTCGCCCCACAACGACGATCCCGAACACGCCTCCCGCCCCTTCGACGCCGGACGCGACGGCTTCGTCCTCGGCGAGGGCGCCGCCGTACTCGTCCTGGAGGAGAAGTCGGCCGCCGAGGCGCGCGGGGCGCGGATCTACGGGGAGATCGTC
This sequence comes from Streptomyces axinellae, assembly GCF_039532135.1. Taxonomy (NCBI): domain Bacteria; kingdom Bacillati; phylum Actinomycetota; class Actinomycetes; order Kitasatosporales; family Streptomycetaceae; genus Streptomyces; species Streptomyces axinellae. The sequence continues at coordinate 70,431 of NZ_BAAARJ010000003.1, read as the reverse complement.
GGCTACGCGGGCCGCAGCAACGCCTTCCACATGACCGGGCTCAAGGCCAACGGGCGCGAGATGGCCGAGGCCATCAGGGTGTGCCTGGACCGCGCCCGGCTCGACCCCACCGCCGTGGACTACATCAACGCGCACGGCTCCGGCACCAAACAGAACGACCGCCACGAGACCGCCGCGTTCAAGCGCAGCCTCGGCGAGCACGCCTACCGCGTACCCGTCAGCTCCATCAAGTCGATGGTGGGCCACTCGCTGGGCGCCATCGGCTCCATCGAGGTGGCCGCCTGCGCCCTGGCGCTGGAGCGGCAGGTCGTCCCGCCCACCGCCAACCTGCGCACGGCCGACCCCGAATGCGACCTGGACTACGTACCGCTGACCGCCCGCGAGCACCCCATGGACGTGATCCTCAGCGTCGGCAGCGGCTTCGGCGGCTTCCAGAGCGCCACGGCGCTGGCCAGGCCCGGCGTCGTGGACCACCAGAGGGAGGCGAGCGCCGCATGACCACCGCCACCGAGTCCGCACCGCGCCCCGGCCCCGGGCCCGCGCCGATGTCCGCGACCGGGGTCACCACCGCCGTTCGCGCCCCGGTCGTCACCGGCCTGGGCGTCGTGGCGCCGACCGGCGCCGACACCGCGACCCACTGGGCCTCGGTCCTGGACGGCGCCTCGGCCCTCGGCCGCATCACCCTGTTCGACCCCTCGCCCTACCCCGTCCGGCTCGCCGGCCAGGTGCCCGGCTTCGCCGCCAAGGAGCGGGTGCCCAGCAGGCTCATCCAGCAGACCGACCGCTGGACCCACCTGGGCCTGGCCGCCGCCGAGGCGGCGCTGGCCGACGCCGGGGTGCAGCCGGGCGAACTGCCCGAGTACGAGATGGCCGTCGTCACCGCCAGTTCGTCGGGCGGTACCGAGTTCGGGCAGCATGAGATGGAGAACCTCTACCAGCACAGCCCCGAGTGGGTCGGCGCCTACCAGTCCATCGCCTGGTTCTACGCCGCCACCACCGGCCAGATCTCCATCCGGCACGGCATGCGCGGCCCCTGCGGGGTGCTGTGCTGCGAGCAGGCCGGGGGGCTGGACGCCATCGGCCAGTCGCGCCGGCTCGTCCGTACCGGCGCCAAGCTGGTGATGACCGGCGGCACCGACGCCTCGCTGTGCCCCTACGGGCTGACGGCCCAGCTCAGCACCGGGCAGCTGTCCACCGTGCAGGACCCGGCACGCGCCTACCTGCCCTTCGACGCCGAGGCCGGCGGCTACCTGCCCGGCGAGGGCGGCGCGCTGCTCGTCGTCGAGGACGCGGACGCCGCCGAGGCACGCGGCGCCCAGCACCGCTACGGCCGGATACTGGGCTACGCCGCCGGGTTCGACCCGCCGCCCGGCTCCGGCCGGGGCCCCGTGCTGGCACGTACGGTCCGGGCCGCGCTCACCGACGCGGGCCTGGAGCCGGGCGAGGTGGACGTGGTGTTCGCCGACGCGCTCGGCGTACCGGCGGCCGACCGGGCCGAAGCCGCCGCGCTCGCCGAGGTGTTCGGGCCGCGCGCCGTGCCCGTCACCGCGCCCAAGACCCTGACCGGAAGGCTCTACGGCGGCGGAGCGGCACTGGACGCCGCCACCGCGCTGCTCGCGCTGCGCGACCAGACCATTCCGCACACCGTGGGACCGGCCGCGCCCGCGCCCGGCTACGAGATCGACCTCGTACTCGGCGAGCCCCGGCCCCGGGAACTGCGCACCGCGCTGGTCGTCGCACGCGGCTACGGCGGCTTCAACGCGGCCCTCGTGCTGGGCCACCCCGACGCCCCGGCACCCGGCGAGAAGTGACCGATCCGGCCAGAAGCGACAAGTGAGAGGAGACGAGGACGACATGGCGGGCCACACCGACAACAGCATCGTCATCGACGCACCCATGGACCTGGTCTGGGACATGACCAACGACCTCAAGAGCTGGCCCCGGCTGTTCAGCGAGTACGCCGCCGTCGAAGTGCTGGAGGAGACCGAAAAGGAGATCACCTTCCGCCTCACCATGCACCCCGACGAGGACGGCAACGCCTGGAGCTGGGTCTCCAAGCGCCTCCCCGACCCGGCCGGGCGCACGGTGAACGCCCACCGGGTGGAGACCGGGCCCTTCGAGTACATGAACATCTACTGGGAGTACGTGCCCGAGGGCGACGGCGTGAAGATGCGCTGGGTCCAGGACTTCCACATGAAGGAAGCGGCGCCCGTCACCGACGCGGGCATGACCGAACACCTCAACCGCAACACCGCCGTGCAGATGAAGCTCATCAAGGAGAAGGTCGAGGCAGCCGCTGCGGTGCGGCGGTGATCGCGTACCTCGCCCCCGTGGTGGTGCTGCTCAACGGCCTGGCCGCCGGGGTGCTCCTCGGCACCCAGCTCGGCGGCTGGCCCCTGCTGGCGGCGCTCCCCGCCGACCGCTACGTACACGCCCACGCGTTCTTCGCCACCCGCTACGACCCGGCCATGCCCCTCTGCCTGCTGGGCACCCTGGCCGGTGACCTCTGGCTGGCGGCGATCAGCCCCGGCCCGGCGGCCCGCGCGCTGTTCGTCGCGGGGGCGGCCCTGGCGGCGGCCACCATCACCATCTCGCTCACCAAGAACGTGCCCGTCAACAAATGGGTCCAGAAGCTGGACCCGGACGACCTGCCGGACGACTTCGCGGAACGCGACCCGCGATGGCGCTGGGGCGCCTGGAACCAGCGGCGCAGCGCACTGACCGGCCTTGCCCTGGTCGTCAACTGCGCGGCCCTCACGCTCCTGCTGTGACGCAAGCTCCCGACACCTTCACCCGGAAGACCCCGACTCACTTGGAGGAATCTCATGGATCTCGGCCTCAAGGGCAGGAAAGCCCTGGTCACCGGCGGAACCAGGGGCGTCGGCCGGGGCATCGCGCTCGCCCTGGCAGCGGCCGGCGCCGACGTGCTCACCTGCTACCGGAACGACAGCGAAGCCGTGCCCTCCCTGGAGGCCGCGCTCAAGGAGACCGGCGGCGACCACCACGTGGTGTGCGCCGACGTCTCCGACCCCGACAGCGTGGACGTGCTCCTCGCCGAGGCCCGCACCCGCTGGGGCCGCCTCGATGTCGTCGTCAACAACGCCGGAGCCATCAGCCACATCCCGTACGCCGAACTCCCGCTGGCCGAGTGGCGGCGCATCCTGGACACCAACCTGACCGGCGTCCACCTGATCACCCAGGGCGCGCTGCCGCTGCTGCGCGAGGGCTCCTCGGTCATCAGCATCGGCTCCAAGGCCGTCGAGGCGGGTATCCCGCTGCGCTCCCACTACACCGCAACCAAGGCCGCGCTCGTCGGCCTGAACCGCTCCCTGGCCAAGGAGTTCGGGAGCAAGGGCATCCGGTTCAACGTCGTCGCGCTCGGCGTCGTCGAGACGGAGAACCTGCACAAGATGCCCGAGGACCAGCAGAAACTCATGATCGAGCGGTACAGCGCCAAGACCGCGCTCGGCCGGCTCGGCACCCCCGACGAGGTGGCCGGCGCCATCCTGTGGCTGGCCAGCGACCTCTCCCGCTATGTCACCGGCGCCACCATCGGCGTGGACGGAGGGATCTCCTGATGAGCACCGGCACCGGCACCGGCACCGACACCGGCACCGGCACCGGGGGCGCCTACCGGGTGTTGCTGCGCATGCAGGTCAACCCCGGTATGGAGGCCGACTTCGAGAAGGTCTGGCGGGGCAGCACCGAGGCCGTCACGGGCCACCCCGCCTGCCTGGGCCAGTGGCTGTCCAAGTCCACCGACGAGGAGGCCGTCTACTACATCGTCAGCGACTGGACGGACGAGCCCGGCTTCCGCGCCTTCGAATCGAGCGACGCCCACCTGGCCCACCGCGAGCGCCTGCACCCCTACCGCTCGCAGGGCTCCTTCCACACCATGCACGTGGTCGCCCACATCGGCGGCAAGGCACATCCGGGCGGCAAGGCACATCCGGGCGGCGAGGCCCATCTCGGCGGCGAGTCCCATCCGGGCGGCGAGGCACCTCGCGGGCAGGGCGCATGAGCGGTGAAGTCCGGGTGCTCGTCCACCAGGCGGCCTACGACGAGGCGCAACTGGCCGCCGTGCGCGCGGCGTACCACCTGGTCAGCGAGCGGATGGCCGAGGTGCCCGGCCTGCTCGGCAACGAGCTGCTGCGCTCCCCGGCCGACCCGACCGCGCTCGTCGTCGTGAGCCGCTGGTCCGGCATGGCGGCCTTCCGCGCGTGGGAAGAGGGCGCGGCCCACAAGGACGACACGGCCCCGCTGCGCCCCTACCGCGACACCCGCCTGAAGGTGCCGTTCGGCATCTACGAGGTGGATGCCGAATACCCCGCGCCGCGGGGAGACCCTTCCCTGCCGCAGGGGGATCCCTCCTCACCGCGGCGGTGAGCGGCCAGCGACGAACGAACCCGACCGGCGGTGCCGGACTCGGCGAACCCGGGGACAGGGGACACCAATGACAACCTCCACAGCACTGCCGACGGAACAGCCCTCATGGGTCTCCTGCGTCAGCTGCCGTTCACTCGTGTACGGCAGGCGGTACAAGCGGCTGCTGAACGTGTGCCCCGAATGCGGGGCCCACGCCAGATTGGACGCGCCCGCCCGCATCGCCCAGCTCTTCGACGAGGGGAGCGTCGAAGAGCTGCCGGTAGGGGCGACCGCCCACAACCCCCTCGACTTCGTGGACCAGCGCCCCTACGCGGAGCGCCTGACGCAGGCCCGGCACCGGACGGGCCAGCGGGACGCCGTACTGGCAGTCCGGGGCCGCATCGAGAACCGCCCGGTCACAGCGGCCGTCATGGACTTCCGCTTCTTCGGCGGCAGCCTGGGCGTCGCGGCGGGCGAAGCCGTCACCACGGCGGCCGAGACCGCGCTGCGCGATCGCACCCCCCTGCTCCTCGTCACCGCCTCCGGCGGAGCCCGCATGCAGGAGGGCGCGCTGTCGCTGATGCAGATGGCCAAGACCAGCAACGCGCTGGCCGAGCTGGACGAGGCCGGGCTGCTGACCGTCACGCTGGTCACCGACCCCACCTACGGCGGAGTCGCGGCCTCCTTCGCCACCCTCTCCGACGTGGTGGTCGCCGAACCGGGTGCCCGGATGGGCTTCGCCGGGCCGCGCGTCATCGAGCAGACCATCCGCCAGAAGCTGCCCGACGGCTTCCAGACCGCCGAATTCCTGCGCGACCACGGCCTGGTGGACGGAGTGTGGGAGCGCGGCGAACTGCGGCCCAAACTGGCCAGGTTGCTGGCCGTCGCCGATACGCCGGGCCCCGACTGGGGCGCGGGCGAGAGTGACCCGGTGGTACGGGACAGCCAACTCCTGGACCAACTCCCCGCCTGGGACTGCGTCCAGCTCGCCCGCGAGGCCCAGCGGCCCACCGCGCTGGAGCACATCGGCTCCTGGCTGGACGGCTTCGTGGAACTGCACGGGGACCGCGCCGGCGAGGAGTGCGCGGCCATCGTCGGCGGCATCGGACGGCTGGACGACCTGCCGGTGATGGTCATCGGGCACCAGAAGGGCCACACCACCGCCGAACTCGTCCACCGCAACTTCGGCATGCCCTCGCCCGCCGGATACCGCAAGGCCGCCCGGCTGATGCGGCTGGCGGCCAAGCTGCGGCTCCCCGTCGTCACCCTCATCGACACCCCCGGCGCCTACCCCGGCCTCACCGCCGAGGAGACCGGGCAAGCCGGAGCGATCTCGGAGAACCTGCGGCTGATGGGCTCGCTGCCGGTACCGGTCGTCACCGTCGTCACGGGCGAGGGCGGCAGTGGCGGAGCGCTGGCACTGGGCGTCGCCGACCAGGTGCTGATCTGCGCGAACGCGACCTACTCGGTGATCAGCCCGGAGGGCTGCGCCGCGATCTTGTGGAAGAACGCGACGGAGGCCGCCGTCGCCGCCGACGAACTCGCCCTGGACGCCGCCTCGCTGCTGCGCCTCGGCGTCGTGGACGGGGTGATCCCCGAGCCCGAGGGCGGCGGACACACCGACACGACGACGATGAGCGACGCCGTGCGGCGCGCGGTCGTCGTCGCCCTCCGGGGGCTGCGCTCCGCGGAGGGCTCGGAGGCGAGCCTGGTGAGCGCACGGAGGCGGCGCTTTCGGGCCTTCGGCCTTGAGGGCGGCTAGGTCGTGCCGGCCGTTCCGGTTGTCCTGGTCTGCCGGTCTGCCGGTCTGCCGGTCTGCCGGTCTGCCGGCCGTTCCGGGAAGGGGGTGCCCTGTGCGATGTATGCGGGCCTTGGGTGGGGTGTGGCTCTGGGGGTACCTCCCGGCCGGAGGCTGGGGGAGCGCAGTTCCCCGCGCCCCTTCGGGGGCGCCCCTGACCCGTCCGCTCCGTGCGCGAGACCGCAACACAAACCCCGTACCGATCGAGAGGCACACATGAGTGAGCTGACCCAGGAGAGTCCGCGGGCGCAGCGGGACGACGCGTTCGCCGGGCTGGACTACGACAACAGCGGCCTCGCCCTCACCGACATCTGCCGGAGCATCGCCGAAGTCGTCCGCGTGGGCCCCGACCGGCCGCGCCGGGTGCGCATCGCACTGGGCGCCGCCAGCGTCGAGGTCGAGTGGGACGGGCACCAGGCCCCCGGCGCCCCGGCCCCCGCCGGAGGGCACCTCGCCGGCGCCGACGCCGCGGGGGGCGCCGGGGCCGGGGGCGGACCCGCTTTCGAGGGCCACCGCGAGTGCGCCCCGCTGGTGGGCACCTTCTACGCCGCCCCGGCGCCCGGCGCCCCGCCGTTCGTCCAGCCCGGCGACCGGGTGGAGGCGGGAGCGCAGCTCGGCATCATCGAGGCGATGAAGCTGATGAACCCGCTGGCCGCCACCCGCGCCGGACGCGTCGTCGAGGTGCTGGTCGGGGACGGGGAGCCGGTCGAGTACGGCGAACCGCTGGTGCTCATCGACCCCGACCCCGAGCCCGGCTCCGCCGACCCGGCCGAGGGGGCCTGACCATGGGATTCGGCACCGTCCTGGTCGCCAACCGGGGCGAGATAGCGATCCGCGTCATGCGCACCTGCCGCGAGATGGGCATCCGCACCGTCGCCGTCCACTCCACCGCCGACCGCGACAGCGGCCACGTACGGGCCGCCGACGCCGCCGTGCAGATCGGGCCCGGCGCGCCCCGCAAGTCCTACCTCTCGGCTCCGGCCGTCATCGAGGCGGCGCTGCGCACCGGCGCCGACGCGGTGCACCCCGGCTACGGATTCCTCTCCGAGGACCCGGACTTCGCCGAGATCTGCGCCGAGAACGGCCTCGCCTTCATCGGGCCGCGCCCCGAGGTACTGGCCAGGCTCGGCGACAAGGCCGTGGCCAGGGCGCTGATGACCGACGCGGGACTGCCCGTGCTCCCTGGCAGCCCCGGCACCGTGGACAGCGCCGCGGAGGCCGGCGACCTGGCGGCCCGCATCGGCTACCCGCTGATCATCAAGGCGGCGGCGGGCGGCGGCGGACGCGGCATGACCGTCGTACGGCACGCCACCGACCTGCTGCCCGCCTATCGGCAGACCCGCGCCACCGCGCAGGCCGTCTTCGGCGACAACCGCGTCTACCTGGAGCGGTATTGCGACAGCGCCCGCCACATCGAGGTGCAGGTCCTCGCCGACGGCCACGGCACCGTGCTGCACCTGGGCGAGCGGGACTGCTCTGTCCAGCGCAGGCACCAGAAACTCATCGAGGAGAGCCCCGGCCCCGGGCTGCACCCGCAGCTGAGGTCGGCCATGGCCCGCGCGGCCGTACGCGGCGCCCGCGCCATCGGCTACACCGGGGTCGGCACCTTCGAGTTCCTGGTGCACGACGAGGGCTTCTCCTTCATGGAGATGAACTGCCGCATCCAGGTCGAACACCCGGTCACCGAAGCGGTCTACGGCGTGGATCTGGTACGCGAACAGATCCGGGTGGCCTCGGGGGAGCCGCTGCGCATGGGCCAGGAGGACCTGGTCCCGCGCGGCGTCGCCGTCGAGTGCCGGGTCAATGCCGAGGACCCCGCCCGCGACTTCGCGCCGGCCCCCGGGACCCTGGAGGAGTTCGTCCCCCCGGGCGGCCCCTTCGTACGGGTGGACACCCACGGGCGGGCCGGATGGAAGGTGCCCCCGCAGTACGACTCGCTGCTCGCCAAGGTCATCTGCTGGGCCCCGGAACGCGACGGGGCGCTCGACCGCATGGACCGGGCCCTGGGCGAGTTCCGCATCACCGGCCCCGGGGTGCACACCACCGTGCCCCTGCTGCGCGACATCCTCGCCGACCCGGTCTTCCGGGAGGGCAGGCACATCACGTCGTTCCTGGACGAACGGTAGGCGGTGGGGCGGGCCGCCCCTGCCGCGTCCCGCCCAGCCCCCGCGCCCATGCCCCTGCCACGCATGAACTTCCGGATCCCTTACCGCACTTGGCGGGCGCGCCTCGGATGCGCCGCGCAGGACAGCCGAACCGGGCGCGGAACCAGGCCGTTCGCGCCGTGCGCAGCCATGGACATGGCATATGATCACACTGCTAATGTTGCCTCGGTTCGGTTCTGGTCGTCCCGCACTTTGGAGGCAGCTGCCCCATGGAGAAGTTCGCCCTGCTGTGCGACGCCGTCGCCCACATCCACGCCGGTCGCCCCGCCCAGGCCCGTCCCGCGCTGGAGACCTTGGAGAAGCTGATCGGGCCCGAAGTACGACCGCAGGACGCGGCGTACGAGCTCTACCGTGCCGCACTGGTCAACCGCGTCGAGGAGCACGGCAGCCCCTCGGAGACCAACCTGTACACACAGGACTACGACCAGCCGCAGATCGATCTGTACTACCTGCTCACCACCCACCTGCCGTTCATGGACACGAGCCGGGTCGTCAACGAGCTGCTCGCCGAACAGGTGGGCGCCGCGGACGACTTCGCCCTGCTGTCGGTCGGCATCGGGCACGGCCGCCAGGAGAGCGCGCTGCTGCACGATCTCGCGGCCGGACGCCCGGGATTGCGTCACTGCACGGTCATCGGTGTGGACCCCGACCGGGAAAGCCTGGCCACGGCCGAGCGCACTTTGCGGAAGGCCACGGCCGAGCACGGTGTCGAACTGGACTTCCTCCCCCTGGCGAAGGTGGCTGAGGAACTCGACGATGACGACTGGATGAGCCTGTCCCGTATTGACGTCCCCTTGGTGGTCAACGCCTCTTTGTCGCTCCACCACATGAAGGATCCGAGTCCCGGTCACGACGCCCGGGACGAGTTCTTCCAGCGGTTGCGCATGCTGGACCCGTGCGGGGTGGTGCTGAACGAGTTCGACACCGACCACCATGAGGTGTCCTTCCCGCAGCGGTTCTTCAACTCATGGCGGTTCTTCGGCACCATCCTTCGCGCCATCGAGGCCGCGTCTGCCACCCGGCAGGAGAAGGACCACATGAAGACGTTCTTCGCCCGCGAGGTCATGAACATCGTCGGCTCGCGCACCGACGCCCAGCGTTTCGAGCGGCACGAGGCGGCCACTACCTGGATCAACCGGCTGCGCCGCTGCGGCTTCGAGCCCTACGGTGACGCCCCGGGGCTTCAGGTAGCCTCGCTCCCCGCGGACTTCACGGTTCGCGTCCTGCCCGAACAGGTCCGGCTCGGATACCGCAACGCCACGGTCTGCTCAGTCATCGGCGCGCGTCCCGCCGGATGAGGCATCCCGGGGGCCCGCGCGGCTGACCGCACCTGCCGGGCCCCTGTCTGTGCTCGCCCGCGCGGTTGACCACACCTGCCGGGCACCACCTGTCTGTCCAAGCACACGCCTGGCTGTGCTCTCCGCGGTCGCTCATGCCTACGTGAAGTGGCGCTCGCGGTCTTCGGACGGGCGGAGGACCCCTGGGGACGATGACCGTGCGTCGAGATCCCCAGGGCGCCGGAGGTTCCCGGGCCGCCCGACAGCCGGGCCGTCGTTCAGGAGGGACGCCGTCCGGTCCTGACGGAGACCGGTCGGGCAGCGGCCACTTCCCCGGCACCCGCAGTCGGATGCCGGGGAAGTGGGCCGCGGACGCCGTGCTCCGGCCGGCGCGCCGCGCGCGTGGAGGCCCCTTGTCAGGCCGGGGGCTCGCACGCCTTCTCTGGCGCGTCCTCGTCGCCTTCGGCACCGGCCGCGAGGGCGGCTGGAGACTCCAGTGCTTGTTTGAGGTCGCCAAGGAAGGCCATCGCGTCGCGGCCGTTGACCACGCGATGGTCGTAGACCAGACCGAGGTATGCGAACCGGCGGGCTTCCGGCCTGCCCCCCTGGCCCAGGACGAGCTGTTCGTCGATGCCGCCCAGGGAGAGCGCGCAGGTCTGGCCGGGGAAGACGATGGGGGTGGCGAAGACCACACCGTCGGTGGTGTGCGGAGCGATCATGATGTTGGCGCCGGTGAGCTCGCCGGCCCGGAAAGTGCCGCGCTCGGCTTTGGCGCGAAATCCTGATATCGCGTCGGCGATCTGGGCGACGTTCAGCGCGGCGGTGTTGTGTACGACCGGGGTGTACAGGCCCTTTCCGGCGTCCACGGCCACCGCGACGTGTGGGCAGGGGGCGGGCTGGACGGTGCCGTCGTCGAGGAGCCGGGTGAACAGGCTCGGGTGTGCCGGGTGTTGGTCCGCCACCGACTTGATGAGGAGGCCGAGCAGGGAGACGACGCTGCCGGTGCGCGTGCGCAGTTGCCGGGCGAGGTCCTGGGCCTGGCCGACATCGACCTTGGCGTAGGCGGCGGCGGCCGGGATGGTGCGCATCGACTCGGTGACCACGGCGCCCACCGCCCGCTGCTGCGCCGACAGTCGCCGGTCGTCGGTGGGGGCACCGGCTTGCGCGGGGTGTGGCAGCAGCGCTTCGACATCGGCTGCGCGGATCACGGTGCGGCCCAGTCCGCGCAGTTCGTCGTCGCTCAGGCCGTGCTGGTCCGCGAGGGCGCGCGCCGCTTTGGTGAGCGTCAGGCCGGCATCGGTTGCCGGCTCCGGCCGTGCGGTGGGGGCGACGGCCGGTGCGGAGAGATAGGCGTGGCGTTCGTCCGCCGAGGCGAAGAGGTGGGCGACGGTCTGACCGGGGCGGCAGTCGGCGCCGCCTGCGACGAGGGTGTGCAGGACGCCGTCGGCGGTGCTCTCGATCTCTTCCTGGGCCTTGGAGGTCTCGATCACCACCAGCGGCTGCCCTTTCTCGACGCGTGCGCCGTCCTCGGCGAGCCATTCGGTCAAGACGTAGCCGGCGTCGTTGGTGTTGAGGGTGGGCAGCTTGACGCTGATCACTGGGAAGCCTCCGTGAGGGCACGGTGGAGTGCGGTCGCCTGGAGCAGGACGGTGCTCTCCAGGTGGGCGGCGGTGGGGATGACGCTCGGTTGGGCACTGAGCAGCAGGACGGGGCGGGCCAGCCGTCGCCACAGGTGCTCATGCAGCTGCTGGGCGAGCATTTCGCCCCAGGTGCCGTCTGCCGTGCTGTCCTCCGCGACACAGATGCGGCGGGCGCGGGACAGCGTATCGAGCAGCGGTTCGACGGTGAACGGGTAGAGCCGGGAGGGCACCAGGAGTTCGCAGGTGACTTCCTCCTCCAGCAGCAGGGTGCGCATGGCGGCGACGGCCCGCTCGGTCAGGCCCCCGGGGGCCAGGATGGTCCAGTCCGGGTCAGCGCAGTCCACGGGGAACACGCGCGCGGTCCGGCTCGGGTCGTCGAGCAGCTCGTACCGGAAGAGGTCGTCCACGACCCCGCCCTGGTGCATCGTGCGGGTGTAGAGCGTCTTGTCCTCGAACAGCACGCACGGCTGCTCGCAGGAGAGCATGGCGGTGAGGACGTCCGCGTTGTCGTGGAACGGCGACATCTCGTGCAGGCTGAGCGCGGGGATGCCGATGAAGTGCTTCTGCAGGCTCTGGCTGTGGGTCGGCCCGTAGCCCCGGTTGCCGCCGGTGGGGCAGCGGACCACCATGCTCATCGGAACGGTGCGGCCGTACATCGACACGGACTTGCTGGCGAAGTTCAGGAGTTGGTCGAAGGCCAGGGCGGCGAAGTCGGAGAACATCATTTCCGCGACCGGGCGGTTGCCGGTCAGGGCGAGCCCGGCGGCGACGCCCACGAGGCCGCCCTCGCTGATCGGCGTGGAGATCACCCGTTCCGGGTGGCGGTCCGACAGGCCCCGGGTGGCCTTGAAGGCGCCGCCGTACGGGTCGGCGATGTCCTCGCCGATGACGTAGGCGCGGGGATCGTTGTCGAGGAGGGTGTGCAGGGCCCGGTTGAGGTTGCCGATCACCCGCTCCGGCCTGGTCATGCGTGCTCCCAGCGGGACGCGGGGCGGGCCTGGACCTCGCGCACGGCCTCGGCGATCGCCTGACGCTGGGTCCGGTCCGCCGCGGCGAAATGCTCCGGGTGATGCTCCTCGTACCGGTGGTACCAGTCGTGCGTGGCCGCGTGCCGTATCACCTCGGCGGGGCGGGAGTCGTCTCCCTTGCTGTGCGGGCCCACGCGGTTCGTGGCGAACTCCACCACCAGGGGCTGGTGTCGGGTGCGGATGTCGTCGATCAGGCCGGACAACTCCCGGCGCACCCGGGTGACATCATGAGAGGTGACGTGGTGGTGCCGGATACCGAAGGCCGCCGCGCGCGCCTGGACGGTGCCGGCCATCTGCCGCTCGGTCGGGGTGGACTGGGCGATCTTGTTGTTCTCGACCACGACCAGCAGGGGCAGTTGCCACAACTGGGCCATGTTGAGCGCCTCGTACACGGCGCCTTCGCCCCACGTGCCGTCGCCGGTGTGCACCACCGCGATCCGTCCGGGCTCGGCCCGTCGCAGGTGCAGGGCGACACCCGCGGCCACCGGCAGGCTCTCGCCCTGTACGCCGGTGGACAGGTAGCGGTCGCGGTAGATGTGCTGGCTGCCGCCCACCCCGTGGCACACGGCACCCTCGCGCCCCATGATCTCCGCCAGCAGGCCGTGCGGGTCCCGGAAGCGGGCCAGGTAGTGGCCGTGCCCGCGGTGGTTGCTGAAGACGAAGTCGTCCTCGTCCAGCAGTGCGTAGAGCGCGACGGGAATGTACTCCTGCCCGAGGCAGGTGTGTGTGGTGCCGTGCAGCAGACCCTGCGAGAACAGTTCCAGCACGGCCAGTTCGAAGTGTCGGATCATCAGCAGGGTGTCGAGGTCCTCGTCCGGTAGCCGCGACAGGGGCTCAACGCCTGTCCCGGACGGAGGTGCGAGGGTCCCCGTCGCAGGGGTGCTGTCGCCGATGAGAGGGGGGAGGGAGGGATGCGGAACTGAGCGCTGCACCATGCGTCACCAGATATCTACTCGTATCTGACCGACTGCCGGAAGAGACACTCCCGATCGGAATGATCACGCAGATTGGCACACCGCGATGTAAGAGGTCAATAGTGAGACTTGAGTGAACAGAAGTGACTTGGCTTGCGGGTGTGGCCCAACGAGCCCGTACGCGAGGGCGTCAGGCTCGCCCTCGTCCACGAAGCTGCCGTGCGACGCGCGAGTGACTGTGCCGGCTTGCCCTCTCAAGATCGCGCCGCCTCAACGGGATCCGCCTTCCGGAAGCTGGCCGGCCTTCAGGCCGGGGTGCGCACGATCACGGACGGGTATCGCGCGCAGTCCCCGCAGTGCTGGATCGTCGTGAGTATCGGAGGCACGGAGCCCGTCATGCGGGCCCCCGCCCGTAGAGCAAGGCGCCGCAGTGCGAGCAGTGCTTGCCGTCGCTGCGGACGTCCAGCGGGCCCTGGTGGTCGCACACGGGCTCCACCTCGTCCATCGGGAAGCCCTGCTCCCGGCCCCCTTCCAAGGGCCGGGTGAACGCGGTTTCCGTCAGGCCCCCGAGACGCCCCGGCCGGCGGGAGGAGTCATACACCCGCTCTACCGCCATGAGTCGCATGAGCCGGTCCGATCCGCGTACCCGGACCGTGGTACCGATCTCGATCTCGATCACGGTCACTCCACCACCTGGCAGCGCCCGCGCACGATGGCCATGGCCTCGATGTTGCTGAAGTCGTGCGAGCTGTGCAGGTGCTCCCGCCAGGTGTCCCGGAGACCTACTGCCAGTGCGTCACACCGTGTGGCGCGGATCGCGCCCGGTGCTTGTCGGCACGTCGAGCAGTGCTCCAGCATGCGCTGCCTCAGCTCTGTGTCCGGGTCGGTGTGGTCCATCGCCCGCTCCTCTCCGTAGTGGTTCCACTACCAAGGGAGCTCAGAGTGGCCTAGAGTCGGAGACCCTTCAACTCAGCAGGAGCGAAGGAAGGGTTGGGCTCTTACATGGTCAACCGCAAGGAACTGAAACCGGACAGCTCACCGCAAGCGGCGTACGGGGCACGTCTGCGCGAGATGCGAGAACGTAGGGGGTGGACTCAGAGTGACCTAGCTACCGCACTGGAATGCTCCAGTCAGCATGTTTCGGCCGTAGAAACTGCTCGCAAATCGCCAACGCTCCCGTTTTCACGCAGGGTTGACGCCGCTCTGGGGCTGGCCGGAACCACGGATTCGTTCGAGCGTGAATGGCGCGAGATCCGACATGGGTCTTTGCTGGAGGGGTTCGCGGAGTACGTCGCACATGAGGGTCGTGCAGCCGAAGTCAGGCTGTATGAAATCGGCATCATCCCGGGCCTGTTGCAGACCCCGGAGTACGCGCAGGTTTTGGCGGAGAGTGCGGTAACCCGAGGGGCTATCACACCAGAACAGGCATCTGAAAGAGTCGCGTTCCTGGCTGAGCGGCAAGCGATTTTAGGTCGGCCCATGATGTTCGTGGTCATGGACGAGAGCTGCATCCGGCGTCCAGTCGGAGGGCCGAAGGTCATGGGCAGGCAGCTTGACCGGTTGGTGGAGTGCGCCGGTGACCCCCGGACGGTTCTACAAGTGGCGCCGTACGCCATAGGGGAGCGTCGTACGTTCGACCTGCCAGTGAACGTACTGACGATGCCCGACCGCTCAGTCGTCTCGTACGCCGAGTCTCAAGCCCAGGGACATCTGGACCGTGACACCACGTCGGTACTCCCGATGCTGACGGCCTACCATCAGCTACAGGCCGAAGCGCTCTGCCAAGCCGAGTCCGTGGCCATGATCCAAGAAGTACGAAAGGGCACCCTGTGATGACCGAATCCCCGCGCTGGTCCAAGTCCTCCTACAGCAACAACGGCGGCAACTGCGTTGAGGTTGCCGCCAACCTCGCGCCCACGTGCGGGGAGGTCCCCGTCCGGGACAGCAAGGACACCAGCCGCGCCGCGCTGCGCTTCTCAACGGCTGCGTGGTCGAACTTCGTGGACGGTATGAAGCGCTAGTCGGCAACCTCCGGCCCCTGCGTACCGCATACCCGCGGTGCAGGGGCCTTGGTCTGTGCGCACGCCGGGACCGCCCACTGCCGAGGGGGCGCCCGCCGTGCGGGCTACTGGTCCCGCAACTCGCGCGGCAGCGCGTCCGCGGGGACGTTCTGGTAGGCCACCGGCCGCCGCCACCGGTCGATTGCCGCGGTCCCCACGGAGGTGGTGCGGGGGGCGGTCGAGGAGGGCCAGGGGCCGCCGTGCTGCTGGGCGTCGCTGACGGTGACCCCGGTGGGCCACTGGTTCCAGATGACGCGGCCGACGTGCCCGGCGAGCAGGTCGAGCAGGCGCCGCCCGTCCTCGTCGGGAGTGTCCCCGCCCTGGACGGTGCCGGTCAACGCCCCCTCGAATCCGGCGAGTACCGCCTCGACCTCGGACAGGTCTCCGTACTCGACGAAGAGCGAGGCGGGGCCGAAGACCTCTGTGGTGATGAGCGAGGGGTCGGCGAGGACGGCGTCCGTCGTGGTGCGCAGCAAGGCGATGTCCGGGTGCCCGTCCTCGCCCGGACTGCGCAGCGCCGTACACACCCTGTCCCGGGCGGCGAGGTCATCGAGCGCGGCGGCGTACCCGGCGGCGATGCGCTCGCCCAGCATCGGCCCGGCCGTGAGCGGGGGCAGGGATCCGAAGAAGGCGTCGGCGTCGGGGACGAAGACCACGCCCGGCTGTGTGCAGAACTGGCCGGCGCCCAGGGTGCAGGACGCGGCGAACCCGGCGGCGATGTCCGCGGGGCGCTCGGCCCACCCGGCGGGGGTGACCACGACGGGGTTGGTGGAGCCGAGCTCCCCGTAGAAGGGGATGGGGTCGGGGCGGCTCACGGCCAGGTCGAAGAGGTACCGGCCGCCGCGTGTGGAGCCGGTGAAGCCGACGGCCTTGACGCGGTGGTCCTGTACGGCGTCCGCGCCGGTGCGCTCGCCCTCGATGAGTTGCAGCAGGTGTGCCGGGGCGCCGGCCGCCGCGAGTGCCTCGGTGGCGATCGACGTGGTGAGGCGGGAGAGTTCGGGGTGGCCGGGGTGCGCCTTGACGACGACGGGGCAGCCGGCGGCCAGCGCGCTGACGGTGTCCCCGCCCATGACGCTGAAGGCGAAGGGGAAGTTGCTCGCGGCGAAGACCAGCACGGGCCCCAGTGGGACGGTGGTGCGGCGGATGTCGGGGCGGGCGCCCATCGGCCAGTGGGGGTCGGCGTGATCGACGCGTATGTCGTCCAGCGCGCCGGAGGCCAGCCGTTCCGCGAACAGCCGTGCCTGGAAGGTGGTGCGGCCCAGCTCGCCGGACAACCGGCCCTCGGGCAGGTGCGATTCGCGGCAGGCGACGGGGACCAGCCGCGCGGCGGCGGCGTCGAGCGCGGCGGCCACGGACTCCAGCCAGCGGGCGCGGTCGGCGGGCCGGGCCCGGCGGGCGGACTCGGCGGCGGTCGTGGCCCTGGCCAGCACGGTGTCGAGCGGTTCGGTGCCGAGGGGTTCGGTGCCGGGCTCGGCCGGGGTGGTGCGGGGGGAAGGGGTGCTCACGGGGACCTCGGAAGGGTCGGGTGACCCGGAACGGACCGGTGACGCGGAACGCTCAGGTCACGATGTCGTGGGAGGCCATGTCGGCCAGCGTCCACTCCTCGACTTCGGCGAGGTGGACGGCGGCTGCCTCCTGGGCCGCGGCGGTGTCACGGGCCGCCATGGCGTCCAGGATCTCCAGGTGCCGCTGGGTGGATCCCGCGAGCCGGTGCGGGCCGGTGGCGCCCAGGACGCGCAGCCAGTAGACGAACGGCTCGACCGACTCGCGGGCGGTGATCAGCCTGCTGTTGCCGGTGCTCGCGGTGATCTCGTTGTGGATACGTGTGTCGCTCGCGAAGAACGGTTCGTAGTCGCCCTGTTCGGCCGAGCGCAGCGCGGCGACGGCCTCCTCGCGCAGGTCGGCGATCTGCTCCAGGGGCATCTCCGCCGCCGCGACCCCGGTCGCCAGCCACTCCAGACCCTTGCGCAGCTGGCACACCTCGTGGACGTCCTGACGCGAGGGCCGGGTGACGAACGTGCCCGAGCGCGGGCGGGTCTCCACCAGCCGATCGTGTTCCAGGCGCACCAGCGTGTCGCGCACCGGGGTGCGCGAGACGCCGAACTCCGTGGCGATGGCCTGCGGGTCGAGCCGGGAGCCGGGAGCGTAGTCACCACTGGTGATCCGCTCGCACAAGATCGCGTAGAGCTGCTCGGAGAGGGGCTCGACGGACAGCGTGGTGGCGCCGCGACGGCCGCGGGCGGGCGGGGTGGCCATGAGACCTTCATTCTCCAACGGTCGCTGAGGGGCCGTGAGTCGGCGCCCGGGCGGACACGGTAGCCAGACGGCGACAGAGAGGGACAGCCGGGGGAGCAGCGCCGGAGCCGGGCAGAGCCGGGGTTCGGCGCCGCGTCCGGGAGGAGCGGAGCGTCTAATCGATCAGACCGGCCTTCTGCAGGGCGGCCTTGATGCGTGTGCGTTCCGCTTCCCCGGCGGGTTGGAAGGGGCGGCGCGGCAGGCCGGGGGAGCGGCCCTGGAGTTCGAGGGCGGCCTTCAGCGTCGCGGGCAGGTTGGGTGCGTCGATGGCGCGCCAGACCGTGAGGATCCGCTCGTGCAGGGCGAGCGCGGTGGCGTGGTCCCCGGCCTGGACGGCCTCCCACAGCTCGACGCTGAGGCGCGGGGTGACGGTCGGGATGGCGGCCAGCGCGCCGTGGGCGCCCATGACGAACGCCGGGTAGTGCAGGTCGTCGAGGGCGGCGAGGATGGTGAACCGGTCGCGCATGCGGTGCAGCAGGTCGGCGAGCAGGTGGATGTCGCCGCCGGACTGCTTGACGGCCACGACCTGCGGCACCTCGCGCAGCAGCTCGATGGTCTCCACCGGGACCAGCGCCCACGGCACCACGTTGTAGAGCACGATCGGCAGGTCCGTGGCCTCGCCTATCTCGCGGTAGTGCGCGACGGTCTCCTGTGGCGAGGGCGCGAAGACGTAGTGCACGGGCGTGACTTGGAGGGCATCGACTCCGGCGTCCTTCAGCGCGAGCGAGTAGCGCCTGGCCTGGGCCGTGGAGTTCTGGATGACGCCCCCGATCACCGGGACGCGACCGGCGACCTCTTGGACGACGGTCGCGCAGATCGCGGCGCTCTCCTCCAGGGAGAGGGTCTGGCCCTCGCCGGTGCTGCCGCAGGCGCAGATCGCCGTCACGCCCTGTTCGAGAAGGTACTTGACCTCGCCGCGCAGCAGCTCGTGGTCAACCTCGTCGTTCGCGTCGAACGGCGTGACGACGGTGGAAATCATCCCGCCGAGCTGGATGTCCTTCACGCGCATCTCCCGGGTATTGCCGCAACCACAGTGCGGATGTAATGTCTGATGCATCAGATGCTAACACGGGGTTCCCGCCAGGAGAACCGTCACTTTCCGGACACGGTTCGACCCCGCGCGGCAGCAGAACAGACAGCCCCTGATGTGCCGGCCGCCATCCGCGGCCCGGCACCGCAGCCAGTCCCCAACCGCCTTCCGAGCCGCCATCGCAATGGAGCGAGCATGTCCGTACCGGCCCCGCCTTCCGACTCACGGGCGTCCCTGCGCAAGGTCGTCACCGCCAGCGCCCTGGGCACCACCGTCGAGTACTACGACTTCACCCTCTACGCGACCACCGCGGCGCTGGTCTTCGACAAGATCTTCTTCCCCGACGCCTCACCCCTGGTCGGCACCCTCGCCGCGTTCGCCACCTACTTCGTCGGCTACGCGGCCCGGCCGCTGGGCGGCATCGTCTTCGGGCACTTCGGAGACCGCCTCGGACGCAAGAACATCCTCGTCATCACGATGCTGATGATGGGGCTCGGCACCTTCGCGATCGGCCTGCTGCCGTCCTACGACACCATCGGCATCGCCGCCCCCGTCCTGCTCGTCCTCATCCGCCTCGTCCAGGGCATCGGCATGGGCGGCGAATACGGCGGCGGGGTGCTCATGGCCCTGGAATACAGCCCGCCCTCCCGGCAGGGCTTCTTCACCTCGCTGGTGCACATCGGCACCCCCGCCGGTGTCCTGATACCAGTCGGCCTGGTCAGCGCCCTGGACGGGGTCCTGCCCGCGGGCGCCTACGACTCCTGGGCCTGGCGGCTGCCCTTCCTGGCCAGCATCCTGCTGGTCGGAGTCGGCATCTGGATGCGGCTGAACATCACCGAGAGCCCCGAGTTCGTCAAGATGCGCGAGGAGCGCGAGGTCCAGAGCCTGCCCGTGCGGGAGGTCCTCACCCGGCAGCCCGGCACGGTCGTCTCCTCCATCCTCGCCAAGGTCGCCGAGAGCGGACTGTTCAACATCTACTACGTGGTCGCCATCACCTACGTGACCACCGAACTCGACCTGGCCAAGGGCCCGGTGCTGCTCGCCGTGCTCATCGCCTGCGCCGTCGAATGCGTCACCCTCCCCCTCTTCGGCGCCCTGTCCGACCGCGTCGGGCGGCGCCGGGTCTACATCGCCGGCGCCGTCTTCCAGCTCCTGCTCGCCGTCCCGTTCTTCCTCCTGCTCCAGACCGGGCAGTTCTGGGCCTACGTGGTGGGCATGACCCTCGGGCTCGGCGTCGGGCACGCGGCCATGTACGGCGCGCAGGGCGCCCTGTTCTCCAACCTCTATCCCGTGGACGTCCGCTACACCGGGCTGTCCGTCACCCAGCAGATCGGCGCCACGCTCGGCGGCGGCCTCTCTCCGCTGATCGGCACGGCCCTGCTGTCGGCGGGCGGAGGCCACTGGTCCTGGCTGGTCGTCTACTGCGCCGGAGTGGCCGTCCTCTCCGCTCTGGCCACCACCCGGCTGCGCGCGGGCGAGGCCCCGGCCCCGCACCCCGGCGCCACGGCCCCCTCCACCTCCACGGCCCCCGACGCGACCGCGGCCAGGCCGGCGACCACGCCCGCGACCGCGACCGAAAGGACCCAGACCCCGTGAACCGTCTGTTCCTGCCCGAGCACCAGCCCGTGGGGCAGGCCCTGCGCGGCCTCGCCCTCGCCCACCCCGAGCTGCTCCGGCTCCACGAGGACCCGCTGTATGTCACCGCGCGGGAGCGGCACCCCGGGCGGCGCGTGGGCATCGTCTCGGGCGGCGGCTCCGGCCACGAGCCCCTGCACACCGGATTCGTAGGCGCCGGAATGCTGGACGCCGCCGTCCCCGGCAGCGTCTTCGCCTCCCCCCACAACCGGCAGATCCACGAGGCGTCGCGGGCCGTCGCCGGGCCCGAGGGCGTCCTGCACGTGGTGAAGAACTACACCGGCGACCGCATCAACTTCGGCATCGCGGCCGAGCGGCTGCGCGCCGACGGCATCCCCGTCCGCCGGGTCCTGATCGACGACGACCTCGCCACCGAGAGCGCCGAGACCGCCACGGGACGACGCGGGACCGGGGCCACCGTCCTCGTGGAGAAACTCCTCGGCGGGGCCGCCGACACCGGCCTCGGGCTCGACCAACTCGCCGATATCGGCGCCGAGTTCGCGGACTCCTCGCGCAGCATCGCGGTCGCGGCGCGCGCCCAGACCTCCCCCTCCCGGGGCGGCCCGGCCTTCGAACTCCAGGACGGGAGACTCGAATACGGCGTCGGCATCCACGGCGAGCGCGCCGCCGCGACGCGGGAACACCCCGGCTTCGAACCCCTCGTCGACCAGCTCGCCGAGCAGGTGCTCGACGCGTTCACCACCACGCCGCGCGAGGTCGCCCTGCTGGTCGGCGGGCTCGGCTCGACCACGCTGCTGGAGCTGCACGCCATCCACGCCCGCGTATCGGAGCTGCTGGACAAGCGCGGCGTGGCGGTGGCGGGCCGGCTCGTCGGAACCTTCGTCCCGGCGCTGGACATGAGCGGCTTCTCCCTCACGCTCACCGCGCTGCGCGAGGAGTGGGCCCCCTACTGGCACGCACCCTCCCGCACCCCCGCCTTCCCCGCCCGGCCCGCCTTCCCCCTCCTGGAGTCCGACCGATGACCAGCGACCAGCGGCTCGTCCTGATCGACTACGCGCGAACGGCGCACGCCGCCCACGACACCCTCACCACCCTCGACCAGCTCGCCGGGGACGGCGACTTCGGCGACAACCTGTGCGAAGGACTCGACAGGGTCGTCGCGGAGCTGGAAGCGCGCCCCGGCGAGCCTCCCTTCGCAGTCGCGGCGCGCGTCTTCCTGGACGAGGTGGGCGGGACCAGCGGCCCGCTCCTCGGACTCCTGTTCCAGGAACTCGCCCGCGCCCTCGCGAACGGTGACGACCACGCGGAAGGCGGCGGCGAGGCGGAAGGCGGCGGCGACGCGGACGACGACGCTGCCTGGCGGTCCGGCATCCGCGAGGGCCTGGCCGCGATCCAGCGCGTGGGCGAGGCGGAGCCCGGGGACCGCACCATGGTGGACGCTCTGTCCCCGGCCCGGGAGGCACTGGAGGCGGGCGCCGACGCACGGGAGGTCGCCCTGGCCGCACTGGCGGGCGCACAGGCCACCGCCGCGTTGCGCGCCCGCCGGGGCCGCGCCTCCTACGTCGGAGAACGCGCCGTGGGCGCACCCGACCCGGGGGCCCTGGGCGTCGCCCTGCTGTTCTGGTCCCGCGCGCAGGCGGCGGGCCTGCCCGCCGGCGAGCTGACCGGCCACCTGGCCGCCGCACGTCCCCCGCAGGACCCGCCCGCCCCCGGCTGACCGGCCCGGGGGCCCGCGCCTGTCCGGCTGGTGTCAGTGGACCCGGAACAAGAGGTGCTGGCCGTGCTGGGCCATGGGTTTGGCGTCCTCCACGCTGCCCACCCAGGAGACGGCGACATAGCGGCCCGGCTCGGTCGGCATCGTCAGGGTGACGCCCTCGCCGGGCGAGAGCGGCGGGGTGCCCAGCGGGGCCTTGATGGCGAAGGGCGGGGTGCGGGTGGCGCCGTCGAAGAACGCCTGGATGTCCTCGCGGGTGACCCCGTCGTCCGCCACCCGGTAGATGATGGCCTCGTCCGGCTGGTCCGGCACGGAGTTGACGTACCGCAGCGGGCGCCCGGCGCGTACCCGGCCGCGCAGCACGAAGCGCGGGCCGGGGCGGGTGTGCAGCGCCCGCAGCGTCGCCGTACAGTGCGGCCGGCCGGACGCGTCGGCACCCGCGCCCGCGTCCGCCGTGGCGACCAGCGGCGCCGCGTCCTCCCGCACGGTCAGGGTGCGGACGTACTCCTGGCCGGGCGGCGGGTTGCGGCCCAGGTCGCTTTGGAAGTCGCGGTATTCCAGCAGCAGGTAGCGGCCGGGCTCCAACTCGGCGGTGAAGTGCGAGGTGATGCCCGGGTGTACGGCCGCGCCGCCGAACAGCCGGGAGGCGGCCATCAGTTCGTGGGTGGCGGCGATGGTCTCGGCCGGGACCTGCGAGGAGAAGAGCGTACGCAGCAGCTGTTTGAACGCGGCCTCGTCGTATCCGTCGCGCAGCCGGGCCAGGCCGACGAAACCGGTGGTCATGCTGGTCGAGACGGTCTCGAAGGTGACGGGCCCGGGGGGCGCGACGGCCGGGTGGGTGAAGCCGTCCTCGCCGGTCACGATCTCCAGGGGTTCATCCTCCGACGACCCGTCCTCGGGGGACCCGCCCTCACCGGCCGGCCGTACGGTGGGGGGAGTGGCGGCCGATGCGGTGCCCGCCGCTCCGGTCAGCAGGGCCGCGCCGGTGGCGGCGCCGGTTGTGAGGAACCGGCGCCTGTTCCACTTCTGCATACGTCACACCATCCAGTGAGCGTTGACGTTCGGGCCGTCAGGGAACCATCCGTCACCCGTGTCACACTCAAGGCCGCGTCGAGCCGCCTCGGCGCCCCGCCACCTCACGCCGTCGGCACGTCGCGCCACGTACGCGGCGCCGCAGCGGCGTTCACCATCCGATGACCCTTCCGCGCCGGAAGAAGACCCCGGACGGGCCGCCGTCCGGCAGCGTCGCGGCGCGCACGATGTCCTCGGCCGCCTCCTGCGGGCTCTGCTCGGCCGCCGGGCGCATCCGGGTACGCACCAGGCCCGGATTGATCGCGTTGACCAGCACCCCCGTGCCCTCGGTCTCCTTGGCGAGCATCACCGTCAGCGCGTTCAGCGACGACTTGGAGACCGAGTAGGCGGGGCACATGTCGGCGATGCCGATGGTGAAGGAGCCCGTGCCGCTGGAGAGGTTGACCACCCGGCCCCAGCCGCGCTCCACCATGCCGGGTACGAACGCCTGCGAGACGCGCCAGGCGCCCAGCAGGTTGACCGCCAGCGTGCGCTCCACCAGGGCGAGATCCACCCGGGAGGGCCGCTCGCCCCAGTCGAGCTGGACGCCCGCGTTGTTGACGAGGATGTCCACGGGACCGGTCCGCTCGGCGGCCAGGCGCACCGACTCCGCGTCGGTGACGTCCAGCACGGCATGCGCGGCCCCCTCGCCCAGCCCGGCGGCGGCCTTGCGCGCCGCCTCCTCGTCGCGGGCCGCGCACACCACCCGGTGGCCCGCCGCGTGCAGCGCGGCGGTCACCGCGTGCCCGATGCCCCGGTTGGCGCCGGTCACCAGCGCGGTGCGCCGCCGGGGCGGCTGGACGGTGCTGCTCATACGTGCCTCCGGGCGGCGGGACGGGGTGCCATCGGTGGTGCCGGGGTGCCGGGGTGCCGGGGTGCCGGGTGGATCGGCTCTTCCCGCGGAGCGCTCAGTGGTGGGCGGAGACCGTGCGCGGGGCGTCGGCCTCGGTGCCCGGCCGGACCACCGTGAACTGGCCCATCATTCCCCTGTCCTCGTGCTTGAGGACGTGGCAGTGGAACATGTACGGGAAGTCCGCGTTGACGTACCGGGGCATGGCCACCGCCAGCCGCACCGTCTCGCCCGCCGGCACGTGCACCGTGTCCTTGGCGCCGCGCAGGTGTGCGGGCGGGCGCTTGCCCTTGTACCGCACGACGTTGAAGGCGAGCCCGTGGACGTGCAGGGTGTGCATGCCGTCGCCGGAGGCGGTCACGTCCCACAGCTCCACGGCCCTGGCCGCGGCGACCACGTCCACCCGGGTCATCTCCATGTCCTTGCCGTTGATCTGCGTCCCGCTCATGCGGAACTTGCGCACCTTCGCGTCGCCGGGCACCTCGATCGCGGGCGGGGCGTCGCGCAGTCGGCCGGGCAGCGGCTCGGACTTCGACAGCCGCTGGGCGGCACGCAGTTCGATGATGTCGAAGGTGTCCTGGCCGCCGTCCATGCGCGCGGTGGGGAACCCGATGCCCAGGTCCGGCTCGAAGCTGCGCAGCACCGTCTTGTGGCCCGGCTCGAAGCGCACCACGATCTCGGCCCGCTCGGCGGCGGCCAACTGGAGGCGGCGCAGCGGCACGGGGCGTTCCAGCAGCCCGTTCTCCTGGGCGACCAGGTGGAACTCGCGGTCGTCGGTGAAGCCGAAGTTGTAGACGCGGGCGTTCGAGGCGTTCATCAGCCGCAGCCGCACCAGCGTCGAGGTGACCTTCAGGTGCGGGTCGTAGGTGCCGTTGACCAAGATGGTGTCGCCCAGCACCCCGAGCCCGCCGACCCCGGCGAAGCTCTCCAGCGTGGAGGCGCCGCGCATTTCCATGGTGCCGTCGTCGTTGAACGTGCGGTCCTGGACGATCAGCGGAATGTCGTCCACGCCGTAGTCGCGGGGGAGCCCGGTGCGCTCCTCGATCTCCTTCTCGTCATCGAGGATGAACATCCCCGCGATACCGCGCGTGACGTGATCGGCGGTCTCCTCGTGCGGGTGCGGGTGGTACCAGAGCGTCGAGGCGGGCTGTTCGATGGTCCAGTACGGCTTCCAGACCGCGCCCGGCTGCACCATCTGGTGCGGGCCGCCGTCCATGGTGGCGGGCAGGTGCATGCCGTGCCAGTGCAGCGTGGTGGCCTCGGGCAGCCGGTTGTCGTAGGCGATGCGCACCTTCTCACCCCGGCGGGCGCGCAGCGTGGGCCCGAGGAAGCTGCCGTTGACGCCCCAGGTGGGGGTCTGTTTGCCGGGCAGCAGTTCGGTGGTGCCCGCGCGGGCCTTCAGCTCGAAGAGCCGTCCGGCGCCGTCCGTCCTGCCCTCCAGCAGGCGCGGGATGTGCACCGCGTTGGCGAACTTCAGCTTGCCCACGTTGCTCTGCTTGCGCCCGTTGTAGACCACGGCGAAGTTGACGGCGTACGCGCCGCCCACCAGCACCCCGGCGCCGAGCAGCCCGCCGGCCGTCTTCAGTACCCGCCGTCTGGTCCGGGACCGTCCGGTACGTAACGGGCGCCCGCCCGTCGGTTCGCCGGTGCCGTGCGGGGGCACGCCCGGCACTTGTTCGTTGTCCGGTCTGCTTGTCATCGGACCATGGTGGCCGGTCATGGCGCCAGTGTGTGACGGCCGGCTCGACTGCCCCCTGAGCCACGGTGGAGCGCCACTGGAGCCCACCATGAACGCTTCACCCCGGCCCCGCGCCCGGACCCACTCGCCGGGCCCTCGTGCTTCCCCTCCCGGCCCCGCACTCCCTCGCCGTCCGGCCGCGCTCCAGCATGCCGCGAGAACCCCCCGGCAGCGTGGGCGTGACCGAGGCCCGACCGGAGGAGTGGAAGAGGAGTGAACGTGACCGCACATGAGAACCCCCCGCCGCGGCCGACGCTTGAGGACGGCGGCCCGCGGCTCTTCTCCTGGCTGAAGACCATGCGCGACCATCACCCCGTCTGGCAGGACGACCACGGGGTATGGCACGTCTTCCGCTACGCGGACGTCCAGCGGGTCATCACCGAGTACGAGGAGTTCTCCGCCGACCAGACCAGGGCCGTCCCCGACCAGAGCCGGGTATCCCGCGGCGACCTCACGCTGATGGACCCGCCCGACCACCGCAAGATGCGCATGCTCGTCTCCTCCGTCTTCACGCGCCGCGCCATCGACACACTCGCCCCCCGCATCACCGCGATCTGCGCCGAACTGCTCAAGGGCGTGCAGGACAAGGACGAGTTCGACCTGATCCGCGACTTCGCCTACCCGCTGCCGGTCACCGTCATCGCCGAACTCCTCGGCGTACCGGCCGCCGACCAGCCGCTCTTCCGCGAGTGGTCGGAGACCATCCGCTTCAGCGACGGCGCCGACCCCAACAGCCCCGAACTGATCGCCGCCGTCGAGGGCGCCGTCACCGCCACCACCGAGTACCTGGCCCAGCACTGCCGCAGCCGCCGCGCCGAGCCGCGCGACGACCTGATCAGCAAGCTGGTGCAGGCCGAGGTCGAGGGCGTGCGCATGGACGACGAGGAGACCGGCACCTTCGCCGGACTGCTGCTGATGACCGGGCACGTGACCACCGTCGTCCTGCTGGCCAACGCGCTGCTGTGCTTCCAGGAGCGCCCCGGCCTCTACGAGGAACTGCGCGCCGACCGCTCGCTCCTCCCCGGCGCCGTCGAGGAAGTGCTGCGGCTGCGCGCCCCGTTCATGCACACCAAACGCGTCGCCAAACGGCCCACCGAGGTCAGCGGCGTCACGATTCCGCCCGACCAGATGATCGAGGCATGGCTGCTGTCGGCCAACCACGACGAGCGCGAGTTCCCCCACGCCGAACGCTTCGACCACCGCCGCGACCCCAACCCGCACCTCGGCCTCGGCCGGGGCGTGCACTTCTGCCTGGGCGCACCGCTGGCCCGGCTGGAGGGCCGGATCGCGCTCAACATGCTGATGGACCAGTTCAGCGGGATCGACGTCCTCCAGCGCGAGTTCGAACCCTACGGCTGGGGCCTGTCCGGCGCCCAGCGGCTGCGGGTGAGGCCGCGGCGGGTCTGAGGGGGGGCGGGGCTAGGCCGCCCGGCACTGAGAGCGCACCGCGCCTGAGGGCCAACCGTGTCCGGGGCGCCCGTGCCCTGTGCGGCCGTGCACGGGCGGCCTGCGCCGCTCGCGGTCCGCTCCGGTACGGAGAGAAAGCCGGGACGCTACCGGAGAGGCGGAGAGCGGGCGGAACGCGTCTCGCCAGGGCCGGACTCACCGGCCTCAGCGGCCCCCGCGAGGGGAAGGGCTCCTCGGTCGGGGAGTCCCGACACCTCCTGTGCCGGGAGGCAGGCCGCGCCCTTGCTGTGTGACCCATTGCTGCTGCCCGGCCGCTGGCCCCTGGCCGTAAGGGGCGCCCCGCCCTTGCCCCGCGATCTGGCTCAACTCGTTGGCGGCCGAGGCGAGCCGCGCCTGAGCCGCGTCCGGTGACTGTGAGCGGGACGGGGGCTGGATCTGGAAGTTGTTGGCGACAGTCACCGTGAACGCCTGTCGGCTCAGCGTATGGCCGTACTCCTCGTCACTGTTGCTGCGGTCGCTATCGCTGTCGCGTTGGCTGGTCGTGCGGGTGATGTGGTGCATCTCCTCGGCGATGTCGCCTTGTTCCCGCACGCGAGCGACGGCTTCCTCGAATGTGAGGCGCGGCACGGGCTTTGGGCGGAGTGGGAGGGGATAGAGGTACGGCTGCGCCTCTTCACGGAAGTCTCGTCCATCGGCCATGGCCTGATGGACGACGGAGCCCTCTTGGATGTTGTCGATTCCGTACGTTTCCGGGGACGTGACACGAGGGTCCAACGGCCAAGTGTCGATGTGCGCCGACTCGGGGCAGTTCGGTGGCCCGAGGACTACCATTCCGTGCTCCGGCGGGACGATCGCCATGGTCACTTGGGTGCCAGGCAATTGCTTGTGCGCCTCCGTGAAGGCATAGGCACTGTGCTCGTGGGACGTGCCGGTCCCGAAGTGCCCGCCCAATACGGCGGTCTGGCCGATCCACGTCTCTGTGTCGGGGGCGGGGCCCATCAGGTCTTCGTCTATCACGTAGTCCCGGTAAAGCTCGAAGCTCTGGCCACCGCTGTCGGCGAAGTCGATGATCTGGTTGGCGGAGTAGGGGATCGCCTCTTTGGTGCTGCGAGTGATCACTTCGGCATGTTCCCGGCGGGCCTCGTACAGCTCCTGCTGCTGGCCGGGAACCGACTCGAAGCGCTCGTGCTCACCGCGCAGGTAGAGGGCGATCTCCTGCGCGTCCGGGCGTCCGGAGTTCTCCGCGTACGCCGCGACTCCCGAGAGCGTCGAGCTCACCGCCGCACGGTCCTCCTGCTCGGACCGCCGCAGTTGCTTGAACCGCTCGTTGCCCTCCGGGTCCCGATCGGTCCAGCCGATCCCCCTGCCCCGGTAGTCGTTCAACGCGATGAGTCTGTCGGCCGCGTCGGTGAACGTGGTGATCTGGGCCTCGCTGTAACCGAAGTTCCGCTGCCATTGCGCGATGTAGTCACGGGATTGCGCAAGGGCAGCCCGGTCGGCGTCCAGGCGCCACTGCATGGCGTCCATTTCCTCGTGGGTCCGCACTGGCATTTCCTCTCGAAGCAGGGCTCGAACGGACACAACGCGAGGTGGACCGCAACCAGTTCAACGCTCCGCGCAGAGGCAAGCCGAAGGCGTGGGGCGTGGTCGCATGACCGAGGAGTGTGAACCGCGGCGCGTGCTCAACGCGCGTACGGCCGTGCGTCCTTGGGCAGTGCCTGGGCCAGCGCCGCCACCAGCAGCAGCCCGGCGACGGCCACCACCGTGTAGGACCAGAAGGCGTCGGTGAACAGCTCGACGCGGGTGCCGCGCGGGACGCGGCCCACCAGCTCCTCCAGCCGGGCCGCGCCCCGGGAGCCGGAGCCGGGGCCCGCCCCGGCGCCCGTGCCGCCCGCACCTGCCGTCTTCTCCGCCCTGCTCGCCAGCGGCGCGAACAGCAGGACGGCCAGCAGCGCGGTGCCCAGGGCGCCGCCCAGCTGGACGGCGGCGTTGCACGAACCCGAGGCCGCGCCCGCGTCGCGCGGGGCCACCCCCGTACCGGCGAACATGAAGGACGGGCCGATCACGCACACCGTCCCCACCCCGCCCAGGAACAGGCCGGGCGACATCGCCGGCCAGCCGCCGCCCGCACCCAGCGCCGTGGCGAACCACAGCAGTCCCAGCGCCGCCACCAGCGCGCCCAGCGACACCACCTGGCGGCCCAGCCGGGGCACGGCGTACCGCATCAGCTGGGCGGCCAGCGCTCCGCCCAGGGCCCACGGCAGGAACACCAGGCCGGTGCGCAACGCGCTGTAGCCGAGGCCCAGTTGGAGGGCGAGGGAGACGGCGACGAAGAAGCCGATCATCACGAGGTGCACGGTGAACAGGACGGCCGCACCCGCGCCGAAGCCCGGCAGCGCGAACAGCCGCAGCGGCACCAGGGCCGAGCGGTCCCGGCGGTCCTTGGCGCGTGCGTGCAGCGCGTACAGCGCCAGCACAACGGGGGCGGCCACCAGCGCGCCCTTCATCCAGCCGGGCCAGCCCGCATCCCGCCCCTGCACCAGCGGGTAGAGCGCGCACAACAGCCCGCCGGTCAGCAGCACGACCCCTGTCACGTCCATCCGCAGCGGGTCCTTCGCACGGGTGTCGGGCACCACCAGCGCGGCGGCGGCCAGCGTGGCCAGGCCGAGCGGCACGTTGACCCAGAAGATGGCCCGCCAGCCCAGCCCGGCCAGGTCGTAGGTGACGCACACCCCGCCCAGCACGGGCCCCGCCACCCCGGCGAAGCCGGTGACCGCGCCGAACGCGCCGCTGGCCGCGCCGCGTTCGCGCAGCGGGAAGACGGCGTAGACAGTGGCCATCACCTGGGGCACCATCAGCGCCGCCGCCCCGCCCTGCGCCGCGCGCGCGGCGATCATCAGCGCCGCGTCGGGGGCGAGCGCACAGGCGGCCGAGGCGAGCGTGAAGGCCGCCACGCCCAGCAGGAAGAGCCGTCTGCGGCCGAACCTGTCGCCCAGCCGGCCGCCCGTGACGACCCCGGCGCCGAAGGCCAGCGTGTAGGCCGTCAGGAACCACTGCGAGGCCGCGTAACCGGCGCCGAGGCCCGAGCGCATCGCGGGGAGCGCGACGGTGACGACGGTGACGTCGAGCAGGTTCATGAACAGCGCCGTCAACATGACGCCGAGTGCCGCCCACCGGCGGGGGTGCGGGGCCGCCTCGTGCGCCGTTCCCGCCGTTCCCGCCGTTCCCGCCGCTTCCGCCGATCCCGCCGCCCCGGCGGTCGCCGCTTCCGCCGTGCCGGGCCCCGGGTGAGTCCTGTGCTGTTCCATCGCGGCTCCTTCGCCGGTACGGCCCGCGGCGTTCACGGATGCCGCCCGGCCTCGGGCGTGCACCGTGCCAACCCGGTCCGGAGACTCGCTCAAGGCGTTCTCCAGGGGCCCTGGTCAGGCTGGTACGCGGGCCTCCGCCCGTTCCGTCCGTCCGCACGCCCCGCCCGCCCGCACACACGCCCGCGCCGGCACCCCGCCGAGCCCCGATCCGCACACCGCGTCCCGCACACCGCGTCCCGCACACCGCATTCCGCAGAGAACGAGGTTGATCCATGAGCAGCACTCCGGCCGCCCGACCGCGCAGAGCGCTGCTGATCGGCTGCGGCATCGCCGGGCCCGTCCTGGCCATGTTCCTCCAGCGGATCGGCATCGAGGCCGTCATCCACGAGGGCAGCGCCGAGCCGCGCGACTGCGTGGGCTCGTTCTTGAACCTGGCACCCAACGGGCTGGCCGTCCTCAAGACCCTCGGCGTCGCCGACGCGGTGGAGAAGAGCGGCACCCCGACCCGCGACACCGCCTTCCTCAACCACAAGGGCAAGCAGCTGGGCAGCAACCCCGCCGAGACCGTGCTCCTGCGGCGCGGCCTGCTCAACAAGGCGCTGCGCGAGGCCGCGGTGGAGCGCGGTATCGCCGTCGAGTTCGGCACGTTCTTCGAGAGCGTCACCGAGCCGCCCGGCGGCGGCGTCGTCGTGCGGTTCCGCGACGGCAGTACCGCCGAGGGCGACTTCCTCGTCGGCTGCGACGGCATCCACTCCAAGACCCGCTACAGCGTGCTGCCCGACGCACCGAAGCCCGCCTACACGGGCGTGATCGGCACCGCCGGATACACGCGCTCCGCCCACGGGGCCGCGGCGGACGGCACCATGCGGATGTCGTTCTGCCTGGAGGGCTTCTTCGGCCACCAGACCACGCCCGGCGGGGAGGTCTTCTGGTTCGAGAACTACCACCAGGAGCGCGAGCCGGCCCGCGGCGAGGTCGAGGCCGTCGGGCACGAGGAGTGGCGCGGCCGGCTGCTCGCCAGGCACCGCGCGGACCACTATCCGGTGCCCCAGCTCATCGAGGACACTGCGGCGGGCATCATCGGCTACCCCATCTACGACATGCCGTCCCTGCCCGCCTGGCACCGGGGGCGGGTCTGCCTGGTGGGCGACGCGGCGCACGCCACCTCCCCGCACGTGGGGCAGGGTGCCTCGATGGCGATGGAGGACTCGATCGTGCTCGCCAAGTGCCTGCGCGATCTGCCCGACGTGGAGACGGCGTTCGCCGCGTTCCAGGGGCTGCGCAAGGAACGGGTCGAGAAGATCATCAAGGAGGGCCGCAAGACCGGCAACCAGAAGGCGGCGGCCAACGGCCTCCAGCGCGCCGTCCGCGACCTGGTGCTGCCCTTCTTCCTCAAGCTCGGCGTCAGGGCGACCGGGCCCGTCTACTCCTACCGCGTGGACTGGGACGAGAAGGTCATTCCGATTCCCGCGCCAACATACTGAATGCATAAGCGAATTGATGGGACGTCAGAGTGCGCCGGGGGCCGGGGGCCCCCGCCCCCCGCCCCCCGGCGCACCCCCCTCGCCGACGTCCGGACGCGCCGTCAGTCCCCGTGGTGTGTCGAGAGCTGTACGAGGTTGCCCTCGGGGTCGGCGACATACGCCGACCGCTCGCCCCACGCCTGGTCCCTGGGCGCCATCAGGGACTTGGCCCCCGCCTTGAGCGCCTTCGCGTAGAGCGCGTCCACATCCGCGCCGATGACCACGATCTCGCCCTGCTTCCGCTTGGCGGGCCCGATGTGCCGAAGCGGCGTGGAGTCCTTGATGACCTCGTACGTCGCGAACGTGAGGAAGTAGCTGTCGCCCAGGCTGACGGTGCCGAAGACGGCGGCGCCCGTGCCCGGGTAGCGGAAGTCCACCCGGAAGCCGAAGGCGTCGCGGTAGAAGTCCAGCATCGTGTCGATGTTCTCGGCGTACAGGCTCGGCTGGCCGTACCGCACCACCTCGGCGGCGGGGCGCGCCGTACCCGACGACGCGGCCGTGCCCGAAGCGGCCGGGGCCGCTCCCGCCCCGGTGGGCACCCCCGCCACCAGGCCCACGCTCAGCGCTGCCGCGCCCGCCGTGCTGGCGGCCCAGATCCGGACGGCTCGTGAACGCATGGGGACCTCTCCTTCGTCGGATGCACTGTGCCCTGGTGTGCGGCAGGGCCCGTGTGCGGCAGGGGACGGCACCGCGCTGGAGGACCGCTCGAAGCGGGGCACCGGCCCGGCGCGGGCCCACCGGCCCGGCGGCGGCGTCGAGGTTCCCTCCACCACTCCTCCGGCACCCGGAGGCACCGTGCCCGGGTGGGTCCGATCCCCAGGCCGACCCGTCCCGGGACCTGTCCAGGACCCCGGAGGATTGGAGAAGTTCATGCGTGGTTCCACCCAGATCCTCGTCATCGGGGGAGGGCCCGCCGGATCGACGGCGGCGGGACTGCTGGCCAAGGAGGGCTTCGAGGTCACGCTGCTGGAGCGCGACCAGTTCCCCCGCTACCACATCGGTGAGTCGATCCTCCCCTCGTGCCGGCCGATCCTGGAACTGCTCGGCGTCTGGGACAAGGTGCAGGCCCACGGCTTCCAGCCCAAGGGCGGCGCCTACTTCTTCTGGGGGCCGGAGGAGTGGGAGGTGAAGTTCGACAGCCTCGGCGACGACGGCACCAACGCCTGGCAGGTCATCCGCTCCGAGTTCGACGAACTGCTGCTGCGGCACGCGGCGGAACTGGGCGTCGAGGTCGTGGAGAACGTCACCGTCAAGGAGCTGGAGTTCGAGGGCGAGCGCCCCGTCGCCGCGCGCTGGGCCGGCACCAAGGACCCCTCGGACAGCGGACGCATCAGCTTCGACTACCTCATCGACGCGTCCGGACGCGGTGGCGTCATGGCCGTCAAGCACGCCAAGAACCGCCAGTACCACGAGATCTTCCGCAACGTCGGCGCCTGGACGTACTGGAAGGGCGTCAAGCCGCTGGACCGGGGGCCCGAGGGCGCCATCGCCGTGTGCTCGGCACCCGACGGCTGGTTCTGGGTCATCCCGCTGCACGACGGCACCACCAGCATCGGCCTGGTGACCGGACGGGACATCTTCAACGAGAAGCGCAACCGCCTCGGCGGCGTCCAGGAGGTCTACGACCAGGCGCTGGAGGAGTGCCCCGCCGTGCAGAAGCTGCTGGGCGGCGCCGAGCGGGCCGGCGGCGTGAAGGTGGAGCAGGACTACTCCTACACCGCCGAGAACTTCGGCAGGCCCGGCTACCTGATGTGCGGCGACGCGGCATGCTTCCTGGACCCGCTGCTGTCCACCGGAGTGCACCTGGCCACCTACAGCGCCATGCTCGCCAGCGCCACCCTCACCAGCGTCATCCGCGGCGAGGTGGAGGAGAGGGAGGCGTGGGAGTTCTTCAACACCGTCTACCGGCACGCCTACGAGCGGCTGCTGGTGCTGGTCTCGGTCTTCTACGAGAGCTACCGGGGCAAGGAACACCACTTCTACAACGCGCAGAAGCTCACCCAGTCCCAGCGCGACAGCCTCAACCTGCAAGACGCCTTCGACCGCATCATCACCGGCCTCGCCGACATGGAGGACGCGCAGGACGTGTACGCCAGCGTGCACGCGCACCTCAACGGCGCCGAGAGCGGCGACCCCAACCCGCTCGCCAACCTCAACAAGGTCCACGAGCAGAAGCAGGCCCCCATGAGCGAGCGGAACGCCGTCGGCGGCCTCTACCTGGCCTTCCGTCCTGGCCTGCACCTGGCCCGCGCCGACGGGGGAGCCGCCGAGGGGGGCTCCCCCGCATGACCGCCGCCCACTCCCCGTCCCCGCCGCCCGCCTCGCCGGGGTCCAATTCCGGTACCGGCCCCGGTGCCGGCTCGGGCCCCGGACCCGGTTCCGGGTCGCTGCGGCCGTGGCCGAACTGGTTCCGCACCCTGTTCATGAGCGACCTGTGGGAGCGCTTCGGGTTCTTCGGGATGCAGGCCATCCTCGTCCTGTTCGCCGTCGCCCCGCGTGACGAGGGCGGACTCGGGCTGGCCAAGGCGGACGCCGCCGCGCTGTTCGGCGCCTGGATCGGGCTCGCCTTCATGCTGTGCCTGCCCGGCGGCTGGGTGGCCGACCGGGTGCTCGGGCCCCGCCGCACGCTGGTCCTGGGCGCCGCCGTCACCACCGCCGGACACTTCGCGCTGGCCACGCCACTGCTGTGGCTCACCCCCGTCGCGCTGATCCTGCTGGCCGTCGGCATGGGCCTCTACAAGCCCAACCACCAGGCGATGCTGAACTTGATGTTCACCGGCAGCGGGCGCCGGGAGGCCGGCATCTCGCTGATCTACATCGGCATCCAGGTCAGCGCACTGACCTCGCCGCTGATCGCCGGGTTCCTCGGCGAGCGCGTGGACTGGCGGCTCGGCTTCGCCGTCTCCGGCACGGCGATGCTCATCGGCACCGTCCAAGTCGCCCTGTCCCAGCACCAGTTCCAGGGCATCGGCGCCACACCGGGCCGCCCGCTGGACGGGCCGGAGGCGCGCCGCGCCAAGCGGCTCAGCGGCGCGGCACTCGCGGTCCTCGTCCTCCTGCTGGCCGGCATGGCCGCAGGCGGCGGGCTGACCGCGGGCAGCGGCATCGCCCTCGTCGGCATGATCACGATCATCGCCCCGGTCATCGCCTACACCGTGCTCTACCGCAGCCGCGAACTGTCCGGGAGCGACCGCCGACGGCTCCGCTCCTTCCTGTGGATCTTCCTGGGCTCGACACTGTTCTGGTCGCTGATCGCCCAGGACGGCTCCTCGCTGACGCTGTTCGCCAAGCACTCCACCGACCGCGACGTCCTCGGCTTCGAAGTCCCGGTCAGCTGGCTCCAGTCGGCGACCCCGCTGTTCATCCTCGTCCTGGCCCCGGCCTTCGCCTGGTTCCTGCTCAAGCACGGCGGCGGCCGGGCCGGGGTGCCCGCGAAGTTCTCCGCCGGACTGCTGCTGACCGGCGTCAGCTTCCTGATCATGGCGGGCGCCGCCGGACTGGCTTCCGGCGAGGAGAAGGTCTCCCCGCTGTGGCTGCTGGTCGTCTACCTGATGCACGCCTGCGGCGAACTCATCGTCGCCGCCGTCGGCATCGCGGCCGTCGCCGATGTGCTGCCGCGCCGCTTCATCGCGCACATGCTCGGCCTGCTGTGGCTGTTCGCCGCGCTGGGCGGCGGCGCGGGCAGCGGCCTGGTCCGGCTGATCGACGTCATCCCCGAAGCCCTCTACTACCTGCTGCTCGCCGTGCTGGCGCTGGCCGTCGGCGGAACGCTGGCCCTGCGGCGGCACACGGTCGCGCGCGGACTGGCACCCGAGACGGCGGCGGAAGCGGCGGCCCAGGCGGCCACAGGGTCCGGCTCGGCGCCCACCACCGTCAAGGAGGGCGGACACACATGACATCGGCGACCACCCCCGCGCCGCAGGGCTCGGCGGCTCTCCACGACCCCAGCCGGCCCAGCGACGCCACTGACCCCAACGACCCTTTCGGTATCGCCGCGTTCGGCCTGGGCTTCGCCTCGGCCAAGCTGCTGCTCAGCGCCCTCGAACTGGGCGTGTTCACCGCGCTGGACGGGACCGCCGACGGCTCGGCCGAGGCCGAGGAACTGCGCGCCGCCCTCGGTCTCCACCCGCGCGCCGCCGCCGACTTCTTCGACGCGCTCACCGCCGCCGGACTCCTGGAGCGGCACTACGGGCGCTACCGCAACAGCGAGAGGGCCCAGCGCCACCTGGTACGCGGGCCCGGCTACCAGGGCGGATTCCTGGAGGGCGCGAACTTCGTGCTCTACCCGGCCTGGGGACGGCTGACCGAGGCGCTGCGCACCGGGGCGCCGCAGGCCGAGGGCGACTTCGAGGCGATGCTCGGCGACCCGCACGCGCGCCGCATGTTCCTGACCATGCAGGACTCGCTCAGCGGGCCCCTCATCCCGCACCTGCTGGACGCGCTCGACTGGTCCGCGTACACCACCCTCACCGATGTGGGCGGCGCCCGGGGCAACCTGGCGGGCCACCTCGTGCGGGCGCGCCCCGGGCTGACCGGCACCGTCTTCGACCGCCCGCAGAACGCCGAACCCTGCGCCGAGCACACCGCGGGGCTGGGCGTCGCCGAGCGCATCACCTTCACCGGCGGCGACTTCTTCACCGATCCGCTGCCCCCGGCCGACGTGGTGGTCATCGGCCATGTACTTGCCGACTTCTCCCGCGACGAGCGCAGGGCACTGATCGAGAAGGCGTACACGGCCGTCCACGAGGGCGGCACGCTGCTCGTCTACGACCCGATGAACGGCGACAAGCCCGAACTGGCCTCGCTGATCGCCAGCCTCCACATGCTCGTCATGACGCCCGCCGGCGCCGGATACCACCCGGACCACTGCGCGGGCTGGATGGAGCGGTCCGGCTTCACCGACATCGCCCGCCGCCCACTGCCGCTGGGCAACACCCTGCTGATCGCCCGCAAGCGGGCGGCCTGACGTCCCGACATCCCGACGCCGTAAGGAGATCACCGTGGAGATCGGAGTGGGCCTGCCCACCACCGTGCCCGACATCGACGGACACCGGCTCGTCCAGTGGGCGGCCCGCGCCGAGGAGCACGGTTTCTCGACGCTGGGCGTACTCGACCGCCTCGTCTACGACAGCTACGAACCCCTCACCGCGCTCGCCGCCGCCGCCGCCGTCACCGAACGCATCAGGCTGGCGACGACCGTCCTGCTGGCCGCCTACCGCCCCGGCACCCCGCTGCTGGCCAAACAGCTCGCCACGCTCCACGAGATCTCCGGCGGCCGGCTGGTGGTCGGCGCGGCGGCGGGCGGCCGGGAGGACGACTTCCAGGCGACGGGCGCCACCTACACCGACCGGGGCCGCCGCCTGGACGCACTCCTGACCGAGCTGCGCGACATCTGGGACGGCAAGGAGACCCGCTCCGGCATCTCCGGGATCGGCCCCCGGCCGGGCGGCGCAGGCCCCGAACTGATCGTCGGCGGCCACACCCCGGCGGCGATGCGGCGCGCCGCCCGGCACGCCAACGGCTGGATAGCGGGCGGCAGTTCAGCCACCGGCTACGCCGACCTCGCCACCCGGGCCCGTGCCGCGTGGCGCGCGGAGGGCCGCACCGAGCGCCCGCGCCTGGTCGCCCTCGTCTACGCCTGCCTGGGCCCCGACGCGGCGCGCACGGCCGAGAATTACCTGCGCGCCTACTACGCCTTCATCGGCCCCAAGGCGGAGATGGCCGCCAAGGCCGTCATCACCGACGCCGAGTCGCTGCGCGAGACCGCCGCCGCGTACGCGGCGGCGGGCTGCGACGAACTCCTCGTCTTCCCCTGCACCGCCGAGCCGGGCCAACTCGACCTGCTCGCCGAGGCAGCCCTGGACGGGGCCTGACGACCGCCGACCGGGGCTCAGGGAACGGTGTGGCGCCTTACCGGCGACCGCGCTGCTGCCTCTGATTCGGGGGCTGTCCCTGCCCCCGGCCCTGATTGCTCTGATATTGCATGAGCGCCCGCGTGGCGCTTGTGGGGACGTAGGGGCCGGCCCCCTGTCCCCATGTCGGCGGGGGCTGCACGGCGCCGACGGCCCTCTGCCCCCAGGCCGGGGGCTGCATGGTGCGGACGTCTGAGCCCCTGAGAGATTGCGACTGCTCCACGAGACCCTGCGATTCCCGACGGTGCTGGACGACCAACTCGCGCCGTCTTTGCTCTTCCGCTACGCCCGGAGCGTTTTTGCTGAGGTATATCCCGTGACCATCACTGTGCAGGTGGTCGTCGAATCCGCTCTCTCTCAGGGCTTCTACGACCGGTTTCAGGAGGGGTGCTTCTGCAACGGCCATCTCGTGCAGGGTCTTTCCGGGATCGGCATCCCCGCCGGGCAGTCGGACGCGGTATTCGGTGCGGCGGAGTTCGGCGTTGCGGCGTTCGGACCGGAAGAAAGCCTTCACCTCATCTGCGAACACGGCGGCCCGGTAATCGGTATATTTTGGGGCCTCCTTGCTGAGGTGCGTCTGGCCTTGCATGCTGGGTATAAGGTACTTGCCGAATTCGTACTCCTTGAGTACCTCGACCATCTTCGCCCCGAGGGGCCCGCCTTCGGCTATATATTTCCCTATCGAGGTCCGGGGGTGGGGCAGGTAGCCGCGTGGATAGCCGCTGGCGTAGTAGTCCCGGAAGTCTTGTGCGCGCAGGTAATCCGCATATTCCTCCTGACCGGGAGTGTTCGCGGCAAGGGTGATCCGGCCGTTTGACCGCCGAACGTACTCGCCGAGTCCTCCTCTCGTAGCTGCCGCCGCGGTCTGCGGTCCGAGGGAACCGCCGCGCGTCGCCTGGTGGAGGAGCTGGCCGACTTCGCTGTTGTTCGGGGGGCGATAGCCGTAGGCGCCCTCTCTTTCGTGATGCCGTATCAGCTCCCGGGCGAAAACATAGTCCTCCAGGCGAGCCAGGCCCGGGGTATTCTCCTTGAGGGTGAAGCCGGAATCTGTGAAGGCCAGGCAATTTCCGAGCCCTCCCTCGTTAGTCAATACGCCCATCACCTCAGGGTCGATGGGCTCACCCTTGCGCGCCGCCTCGTAGAGACTCCGTCCCACCTCTTCGCCCGCTTTGTAATCCATGTGAAAATGGGGCAGGTATCCGGGCGTGCCGCCATTTATGTAGTAATCCCGCAACACCGACGACTGAGTATGGGTATGGGGCGGCATGGCATCCTCCTGTCGCGCTGAACTCTCGTTTGCTACGTGTCCGTTGACAACCTCGCCGGGCGCGTATCTCTTCCTTCCCTACGTGTCCCGTACAACGAAGGTTCACCGTCCCCGGCGGGCCGCTCACCGGCTACCCCTCGCGGGCGGGGGTCCGGAGGGGCTCGGGCTCCGGGGTCTCGGAGCGCTTCGGGAGGAAGGTGAAGTCGCCCAGCGCCTCCGGGCCGCCCCGGCGGCGGCCCAAAAGGTGGAGCAGCGGTCCCGCCATGGCCGTGGTGACCAGTGCCATGACGACCATCAGGGCGTACAAGTCAGGGCCGATGACGCCGAGTTGGAGGCCGACGGTGAGGATGACCAGTTCGGTCAGGCCCCGGGTGTTCATCAAGGCGGCCAGCACTCCGCTCTGTGCCCGGGGCACCTTGTTGAGCCGGGCGCCCGCGTAGGCGCCGGCGAACTTGCCGGTGATGGCCGTCAGCAGGATCAGGCCCAGTTCCCCCAGGTCGCGCAGGCCGGTGTGGGACAGGTCCACCTGGAGGCCGGCGACCACGAAGAAGGCGGGCAGCAGCAACAGCCTGGTCAGGTACTCGAACCGGTCGGTGACCTGGTGCTGGAGGCGGCGCGTGGTGTCGCGCGGCATCATCGCGCCGTACAGGAACGCGCCGAACACGAAGTGCGCGCCCATCCACTCGGTCGCCAGGCACGACAGCAGCAGTCCGCCGAGGACGACGATGAGCTGATCGGCCGTCACATGCTCCTGGGCCCAGCCGTCCCACCCGGCGCGCCTGCCGGGCCGCGCGGCGAACAGCTTGCGCAGTCCGGGCCGTACGAGCAGCAGCATCACGGCCAGGTAGACCGGCGCGAAGAGTATCCTCCACTGACCGTCACCCCCTGAAACGGTGACGACAACGGCGAGCAGGGACCAGGCCACGATGTCGTCGATGGCGGCGCTCGCCAGCGCGATCCCGCCGACCCTGGTGCGGCCCAGCCCACTGTCGGCCAGGATGCGCGCCAGCACGGGGAAGGCGGTGACCGACATGGCGGCGCCGATGAACAAGGCGAAACCGGTGTGCCCCGCCGGGGCGTGGCGGTCGGCCAGGTGCAGCGCGAGCAGCACGCCCAGTGCGAAGGGCGCGAGCACGGAGCACAGCGAGACGCTGGCGGCCACCCGTTCCTTGCCGCGCAGCCGCGACAGGTCCAGTTCGTAGCCGATGACGAACATGAACAGGACGAGACCGAGGTTGGCCAGGGCCGAGAGCATCGGCCGGATGTCGGCCGGGAAGAGGTACTGGGCCGGCGCGCCGTGGAAGAGGGTGGGGCCGACGAGGATCCCCGCGAGGATCTCGCCCACGACCGGTGGCTGCCCCAGCCTCCGTGCCGCGGCGCCGAGCAGTCGGCTGAGCGCGAGGATGGCGGCGAGGCCGATGAAGAGGGACTGAAGCTGTTCCGGTGTCATGAAGCGCCCCCTGCGCTGGCTGTCACGGGCCGCCGCGCGGAGTCCGGCAGCGTCGGCGGCAGGGTAGGGGGGCGCACTCGAAGCCTCGACGAGAGCGTGGGCGAACGGGACTGCACCCCGGTCCCGGCGGGCGCCCCGGCTCTCGTCCTTCCGGGGCGCCCCCGGCCCTCTTTCCCTCCGGGAGCCGCTGCTCCCGGGCTTCGTCCGCCGGGGCGGCGAAGCCGGTGGCGTCACGCCGAGCGCTTGCACGACGACGATGCGTGCGGCCCACCGGCCCGCCCGCCCACCCACCCGTTCGAGGGTTCCCGGCCCACCGGCCCGTCCGCCCGTCCGCCCGTCTGCCCGCCCGCCCGACGGTTCCTGGCCCGCCCGGCGGCCCCCGGCGCGCGAGCGCGGGCCCCCGCGCACCCCGTGCATGGGCGGGCAGGTGCGGGGGAACGCGGCGGACACGGCTCCGGCCGGCCACCGGCACCCTCGCAACGAAAGCACCGGCACCCGCAACGAAAGCACCGGCACCCTCGCAACGAAAGCAGGTGTTCCCCATGCCCGAGGCGATCGCCTTCGCCGCGTACGGCGGCCCCGACGTACTCAAGCCCACCAGTATCGACATCCCCGAGCCCGACCCCACCCAGGTACGAGTGGCCGTTCGCCAAGCGGGGGTCAACCCGCTGGACTGGAAG
This sequence comes from Streptomyces axinellae, assembly GCF_039532135.1. Lineage (NCBI taxonomy): Bacteria > Bacillati > Actinomycetota > Actinomycetes > Kitasatosporales > Streptomycetaceae > Streptomyces > Streptomyces axinellae. The sequence goes on along the minus strand of NZ_BAAARJ010000003.1, from coordinate 29,343 downwards.
CTGCGCAGCGGTGCCATGGCGGCGTTCATGCCCGTGGAACTCCCCTGGATCCCCGGGCTGGAAGTGGCCGGCACCGTCGAGGAGACCGGCGACGGCGTCTCGGGCTTCCAGGTGGGCGACGAGGTCTTCGGCCGCGCACCGCACGCCTACGCCACCCATGTGCTCGCCGACGCCGAGGCCCTGGCGCACCGGCCCGAGGACCTGGACGCGCGCCGCGCCGCGGCCCTCCCGGTGGCCGCCGAGGCCGCCTACCGGGCCCTGGAGGAACTGCGCGTCGAACCCGGGGAGACCGTGCTCGTCCACGGCGCCGGGGGCGTCGTCGGGAACCTCGCCGTCCAGTTCGCGCTGGAGCGCGGCGCACGGGTCATCGGCACGGCGGGCGAGGGCGCACGCGACCGGCTCACCGGCCTGGGCGCGGAACCCGTCACCTACGGAGAGGGCTGGGCCGGGCGCGTACGGGAGGTGGCGCCGCACGGGGTCGATGCCGTCCTCGACGCCTCGGGCGCCGACGTGCTGCGGGAGTCGGTGGAGCTGGCCGGGGACGGCGGGCGGGTCCTCACCCTGGCCGACCCCGGGGCCGCGCAGGAGTACGGCGCGCTCTTCTCCGGCGGCGGCCCCGGCGCCGACCGCACCGGCCCGGCGCTCGACCTCGCCCTGACGCTCTACCGGCGCGGCACCCTCAGCGTCCCGCTGCACGCGCCGTACCCGCTCACGGAGGCGGCGGAGGCCCACCGCAGAGGCGAGGCCGGCGGCCTGGACGGCAAGCTGGTCCTCACCGTGGAGTGACCCTGCTGTGAGGCCGCAGCCGTGGAGATGCCCCAGGAGAGGCTGACGACCGGCCTCCCCGGGGGCACCTTTGGCCGAGGCCGGCGGCCCGCTACGGGGCCTTGTGCCCGATCACCAGCGTCACATCGTGACCCAGCGAGCGGTGCTCCACCCGGGCGAACCCCGCGCCGCGCATCCACCCGGCGCACTGCTCCAGCGTGTAGCCCTTCCCGTGCGGCGTCATCAGCTGAAGGTTGAGGCTGCGCAGCAGGTTGCGCAGGTAGCTCTCCTCGTCCGGGACGATCACCGGGTCCCAGACGAGGAACGCCCCGCCGGGGCGCACCGCGGCGTAGGCGTTTTCGACGAGTTGCGCGCGCTGGTCGTCGTTCCAGTCCACAAGCGCGTGCCCCAGCATCAGCACATCGGCCTCCGGCAGCGGGCCGGTGAAGAAGTCGCCGCCGTGGAAGCCGAGTTCGCCGGTCATGCCCAGGGACGCCATGTGCGCGTCGAAGTCGCCCCTGAGCTGCGGCAGGTCGAAGACCCGTGCCGCCAGGTGCGGATGGGCGCGCACGACTCCGGCCAGTACGTTGCCCCGGCAGCCGCCGAGTTCCAGTACGGAGCGGTACGACGCCCAGTCGAAGACCCTGGTCAGTACGGGGATGAGCGGCCGGCTGGCGTCCTCGGCCATGTCGACCAGCCCGCCCTTCTTCTCGTCACTGTCGTACAGCTCGCCGAACATGTCCTCGCCGGTGTACGTGGCGGCCTGCGGGGCGCCCGTGCGCAGGCCCTCCGCCAACTTGTCCCACGCCGGGTACATCACCTGACCGGCCAGCCCGAGGAAGCCGCTGAGCGAGGCCGGGTCGCCGGGCACCAGCAGCTGGGCGGAGATCCGTGTGTTGGCCCACGAGCCGTCCGAAGTGCGCTCCAGGAAGCCGAGTTCGGCCAGCGCCGCGAGGAAGTGGTCGCAGCCGCGCGGCTGAAGACCCAGCCGCTCCCTCAGCGCTTCCTCGGGCAGCGGCCCCTCGGCCAGCGTGCCGAACAGGCCGGTCTCGACCCCGGCCAGCACCAGCTTCGCCGGCTGGAAGGCCATCGCCTGGCCCAGTATCCGCCCGGCCTCGGCCGTCACCTCCTTGACCGACACATCCTTGACCGTCACGTCCTTGACCGTCACGTCCTCGGCCGTCACCTCCTCGGCCGTCACCTCCTCGCCGACGGTCACGAGACGACCCCAGGAGCGGCAACCGGAGCGGCGGCAGCGTCGGGAGCGGCGGCAACCCCAGGGGATGCGGCAGCCCCGGGAGAGGCAACACCATGGGGAGAGCCCGCCGCAGGCGAGAGCGCCGCCGCGCGGGCGAGTACGTCCGCCAGCACCGCGTCGGGATCGGCCGCGCCGTCCGCCGAGCGCCAGGCGACGAACGCGTCGGGCCGCACCAGGACCGCGCCCGCCGCGCCGACCCCGTACACCTCGGCCCAGTCGCGCTCGGCGGGCCGCAACTCCTCGTGCGGGCCCACCGCGTGGGTGACCAGTGGCACGCCCAGCTTCTCCGCCGCCGTGACGGCCGCCTTCGCCCAGGCTCCGCCCTCGGGACCGTGCAGCAGGACGAAGTCGTCCCAGAACAGGTCGATCGCCGAGATCGTCTCCTCGGAGCCGCTGGTGCCTCCGGAGCCACCGGCGCCGGCGGCCCCGCCGTCCCGCTTCAGCCACACGTGCGGGGCGCGGGTGCCCGGCTCGCCGGTCAGCTCCAGGTCGGGGCTGAGGACCCGGCCCCCCGCCTCGGCGCCGACGATGGACGCGGAGCGGTAGCGGTAGCCGAGCGTGATGATCACGTCATCGACGAAGTCCGCGCGGTCCCGCGCGGTGGCGTACCCGTGCCGGATCCGGTTGCGCACCAGCGCCTGCTCGGACATGGCGGTGCCCAGCGGCCGGCGCTCCGCGTCGTAGGTGTCCAGCAGCGCGTCGCTGCCCCAGCCGTGCAGGACGGCCGCCAGCTTCCACGACAGGTTGTGCGCGTCGTGGATGCCGGTGTTGGCGCCGAATCCGCCGGCCGGCGGGTGGACGTGCGCGGCGTCGCCCGCGAGGAAGACCCGGCCCGCGCGGAAGGTCTCGGAGACCAGCTGCGCGCCCTGCCACGGCACCTTGTCCATGATCTCGACGTCGATGTCCTTGCCGGCCGCCCGGCGCACGATCTCCACGCACCGCTCGTCGGTGAAGTCCTCGGGCTTCTCGCCCTTCTCCGGGTAGTAGATGGGCGCCGCCAGCCACGGGTCGCAGCCGTGTAGCCGGGACAGGCCCATCAGCGACCCCCCGGCCGAGGCGTAGCACAGGATGAACTTGCGGTCCTTGAGCAGCGTCTCCAGCTCGGGCGCCCGGAAGTAGATGCTCAGCGCGTTGAAGACGGTGCCCCGGCCCACCCGTTCGACCCCGAGGGACTGGCGGATGCGGCTGCCCGCGCCGTCGGCGCCGACGAGGTAGTCGGCGCGGATGGTCAGGCGCTTGCCCGTGGCGGCCTCCTCGGCGATGGCTGTCACGCCCTCCTCGTCGGCGGCGAAGGAGACCAGCCGGGTGTTGAACCGCACCTCGGCGCCGTACTCCTGGGCTTTGGCGACCAGCACCTTCTCGTAGCGGTCCTGGCCGCAGCCCATGACCCGCTCGGGGCTGACGGTCGGGCCGTCCAGCGAGGGGGACTCCAGGAGTTCGGCGTTGTCGATGTCGGAGAAGGTATCGACCTTGATGATCCCGCCCTCGAAGTAGGCGTGCGAGTTCCCCTTCTCCAGCGCGCGGATCTCCTTGCCCAGGCCGGCGGCGCGGAACAGCTCCATCGTGCGGGCCTGGAGGCCGGGGGCGCGGGGGAGCATGGAGGTGCTGTCCCGCTTCTCCAGCAGCATCGTGCGGACTCCCCGCCGGCCGCTGAAGAGCGCGGTGGACAGTCCGACGGGACCACCGCCGACGATCAGGACCGGGATCTTCACGTCATACATGCATGTCCCCTCTGAACGGGCTGAGCTGTGACCGGGATCCTCCACGGCACCCCAGAGAAGTAGCCACCGCGACTAGAGGCTGTCCGGCGGCTCGGTCGAACGCGCTGGTCACAACGGTCCGGCCGCCGGTCCCTGGCGTGCTCCCCAGCACCGTTCGAGGACCGCTCAACTTGCCGGTGTGACCCTCCCGCCAGCGGCACTGGCGCCTGGCCACGGCCGTTTCGGAAGGATGGAGTCCTGCGCATGACGCACACCAGCCTGGATGTCAGCACCCCGGCCGGAATCATCCGGCTGAGCAACGCGTTCTGCGACGCGAAGGCGCTGCTGACCGCAGTCGAACTGGGCCTGTTCACCACCTTGAGCGAGAAGGGCCCCGCCACCCAGGAGGAGATCCGCACCGAACTGGGGCTGCACGGCCGCGGCCTGAGCGACTGGCTCAACCTGCTGACCGCGCTCGGCCTGCTCACCCGCGAGGAGGGCAAGTACGGCAACGCCGAGGGCGCCGGCACCTACCTGGTGCGCGGACGCAAGACTTATGTCGGCGGCTTCCTGGAGCGCTCCAACCGCAACCTCTACCCGGCCTGGGGCAGGCTGTCGGAGGCGCTGCGCACCGGGCAGCAGCAGTCCGGCAGCGACTTCGAAGAGGTCACCAGGAACCCGCACATCCTGCGCCAGTTCGTCGGCATGATGGACGCGCTGACCCATGTGGTCGGCCCCGAGCTGGTGGAGAAGTTCGACTGGAGCGGCTACGGCTCCGTCCTCGACATCGGCGGCGCGCGCGGCAACCTGTGCTCCATCATCGTCAAGGCCCAACCGCACCTGGCGGGCCATGTTTTCGACCTGCCGCCGATGGAGCCGCTGTTCGAGGAGCACGTCGCCTCCTACGGACTGACCGGCAAGCTCACCTTCCACGGCGGCAGCTTCTTCACCGACCCGCTGCCCAGCGCCGATGTCGTCACCCTCGGCCACGTGCTGCACGACTGGGACGAGCGGCAGCGCGGCGAGCTGGTCGCCAAGGCGTTCGACGCCGTCAACCCCGGCGGCGCGCTGCTCATCTACGACCGGATGCTGGAGGACGAGCCCGCGCACGTGGAGAACCTCGTCATCAGCCTGGACATGCTGCTGGTCACCGACGGCGGCTCCGAGTACCCCGTCTCCGAGGTCGTCGCGCACGCCGGGCGGGCCGGGTTCGCCAGCACCGAGACGCTGCCGCTGAGCGACTACGACACGCTCGTGATCTGCCGCAAGGCCCCTTAGGGGGTGTCCGACACATGCCCGCGGCGTCGCGGTGTCCGGCACGCTCCCCCAAGCTCTCCGAGCAGGGAGGTGCCCCCAGCGGTGTTGCCGAAACGCCCGAGTGGCTCCGCCACAAGGGCGCTCCGGCGCCTTGCGAGCGCACGCACCGGACACCGCTCCTTCTTCCACGCTCATGTGCCGGACACCCCCTGAGCCGCCACCCGCCCACCCAGAGGAGTTCCCCACCCATGAGCAAGACCTCAACCGACCCGCAGGTCCTCATCGTCGGCGGCGCGGTCGCGGGGCTGTCCACGGCCGTCTTCCTCGGCCGGCACGGCATCCGCTCGCTCGTCGTCGAACGCCACCCCGACACCCTCAGCCACCCGCGCTCGCGCGGCGTCAACCCCCGCACGGTGGAGCTGTACCGGCAAGTCGGCATGGAGGACCGCATCTGGGCCGAGGCCAGCCTGGCCACCGACTTCAGCAAGCTGCTGATGATCCGCGCCGAGACCCTCGCGGGCCCCGAGATGTTCTCCGGCCCCACCGACCAGCCCGACCCCAGCGGCGACGTCAGCCCCTGCGAGTGGGCCCCGGTCGATCAGGACCGCCTCGAACACCTGCTGCGCGAGCGCGCCACCGAACTCGGCGCCGAACTCGCCTTCGCCACCGAACTGGTCTCCTTCGAGCAGTCCGACCAGCCCCAGGGCGGGGACGGCGGGGGAGTCACCGCCGTACTCCGCGACACCGCCACCGGCGAGGAGCGCACCGTACGCGCCGCGTATCTCGTCGCCGCCGACGGCAGCCGCAGCCCCCTCCGCACTCAGCTCGGCATCGAGACGGACGGCCCGGGCGAGTTCGCCACCACCCTCTCGGTGCTCTTCGAGGCCGACCTGAGCGAGGCGGCCAGAGGCCGGGACGTCGGCGTCTGCTACTTCGACAAGCCCGCGCCCTCCACCATCTTGTTCGCGCACGACGGCAAGAAGCGCTGGATCTTCGCCACCGCCATGCCCGAGGGCGAGACCCTGGAGACGATCACCGAGGAGCGGGCCGTCGCCCTCGTCCGGGCCGCCATCGGCCAGCCGGACCTGGACGTACGGATCATCCCGCAGCTCCCGGCCGGCGGCGCGAAGTGGCTGAGCTTCGTCATCGGCGCACAGGTCGCCCGCGACTACCGCAGGGGCCGCGCCTTCCTGGTCGGCGACGCGGCCCATCTGGTGCCGCCCACCGGCGGGTTCGGCGCCAGCCTCGGCATCCAGGACGCGAACAACCTCGCCTGGAAGCTGGCCGCCGTCCTCAACGGCGAGTCCGGGCCCGGCCTGCTGGACACCTACCAGACCGAGCGCCACCCGGTCGCCTGGATGACCCTCCAGCAGGCCCTCGGCATGATGCAGGAGCGCACAGGGCCCGACGGGGAGGGCGGGGACGGCGAGGCCGACGAGGGCGGGGCCGCCCCCGACCCGGCCGAGGCGTACAGCACCACCGTCTTCGGCTACCGCTACGGCGACGGCCCGCCCGTCCCGCCCCAGTACCTCAGCGGCGAACCGGGCACCCGCGCGCCCCATGCGGAGCTGGACCGGGCGGGGGAGCGGATCTCCTCGCTCGACCTTTACGGCGGCGCCCCGGTCGTCCTGACGGCCGAAGGCGGTCAGGCATGGGTGGACGCGGCGGCCCGGATCTCGGCCGCCACGGGGATCACGCTGGACGCACACCGGGTCGGCGGCCCGGACGCGCAACTGACCGCACCCGGCAACGGCGTCGCCAAGAAGCACGGCATCACCGCCGACGGCGCCGTCCTCGTCCGCCCGGACGGCTTTGTGGCCTGGCGTGCGGAGGGGGCGGCGAGCGACCCGGAGGCGGCGCTTACGGCCGCCATTCGGGCGGTGTATACGGAGAGTTGAGCCGCCGCGCCGCGGCACACGGTGGAGGTATGGGGAGGGGCTGCGATGCGGCCCCTCCCTGTACGGGTTGCGCCGCTGGTTCCACGGTCGCGAAGAGGCCCACAGGGGGGCGGACGCAAGACGCGCATTTCGCCGGAAAGAAGGAGGAAACAGCTCGCTACGGGGCCGGTGACCCAGCAGGGCTCTTCACGATTCCCGTACGTGCCCCCTCACGCGTGACGACCGCGCCCTCTCGGTGCGGCGTGAGTACGGTACGGCCCGGATGGTTTCGCGGAAGGCGCGGCTTGGGGCCCCTGCCGCATGCTGTACGGGGCGCCGGAAGGAATCAGGTGCGCGGCGGCTGCGGCCACCTGCTGATTCGTGTCGTCGGCGTGGACTCTCGCGGCCGACACTTGCTGACCGGGTGTCGCGGCAAGGCGCACGAGGGCAGCTTCATGGGAAAGAGAAGGCTCTCGGCTGACATCGATTCCAGAAAATCGCAAGTTCGCATATCGGGCCACATCGCCGAGGGACCAGTTGCCCGCTGCCGATCTCGGGAATTGTGACAGCTGCGCCTGTGCCAAGTTGGATTCCACGCCAACGGCGTCTGCGGCTATCTTGGACAAACCCGCATAGATGCCATCGACTACATTGTTATGCGCCTCGCCGAGAGAGGAGGCAAGGGTTTCAATCCTCTGTTCAGGGGATATTCCGTTAGCTCGCCGGTATTGCCTTTCCAGGCGGGACAGGAAAGAATAGGCGAGGAGGTCTACCTCATCCTTGTTCCCCAGGGCGGACAGGTACTGCACATTGGGCGAGTCCGAAATTGATGCGCTCTCATCTACAGGAAGGAACTCATTGTCGATTGCGACTATCCCACGCTCGGGGGAATGCATTATGTTATCTAGATTGATCGGGTCGAGGCGATCGGCAGGATGTTCCGAATAATCACGGAAGACGAGGCGGTCAGCGCTTCCGAGGAATGAATCCATGGCAATCAGTCGACCAACTTCCTGCATGGAAGTTTCATCCCGGGCAAGAGCAGTCAGGTAATCAAGATCTCGGACCGACTTGCTCAGCGGCATGGCCTGCACTACTTCCATGACAACATAGTGCGCGGCCTTCTCTGTTTGGGACTTGAGCTCACCAGCCCTGCGTTCACTATCGACCTTGGCAGTCGACAGGATTTCAGACAAGGCGCGCCCCTCGGCGGAGCTACTTTCGTACACCCTGCTTTCAGGTACCTTGATCCCGCCAACATGCTTGATGAATTTGTCCGCATACGCGACCTCGGCTGCCGAAAATTGCATCGCCTTGACGGCCACAACATTTTCGGCGTGATCGGCCAGGAAAAATACTCCCGCTCCCCCCTCCGCCGATCTCCTAATATTTGCTACGGGACCCCAATTGTTCGGCGCCACATCGTAAGCGATGTATTGAGGAATTTTTCTCACCCCTGCGAGCTGCAAAGCGGAGCACGTTCTCGCGCTGATAGGGGCTGGGTACCGCCAGGTCACTGACCTGCGGGGTCCAGCCTTCGCGAGCCATGGGATCGCAGTCTATGGCCGTGCGAGAGCCGGTGGAGAACAGCGGGTCGATGTGGCGGTATCGCGCCTTCGGGTCGGGACAGTGGAAGGCGAGGTCCTGGAGGTCCTGACCCAAGGGGGTGCGGCTGATCGTTCGCAAGCAACGCCCGCACCCCGGCGCCCCACCGCGCTTCACGGCCTCGACGGACTGCGGCTGCCCTGCTGCGCCACCAACACCAAGGGCGGCCGGCTTGCCGACCCCGAACTCCGCCACCACGGACGAGCCCGCTGCGAGGGCCGTATGCGAGGCGGCCCGACACCGGCCGCCACCACCGGGCGCCGCCACCACTGGGCGCCGCCACCGGCCGCCACCACCGGGCGCCGCCACCGGCCGCCGCCGACGGCCGCCGCCACCGGTTCCGTTTCACCGCCCGTTGGCCCTGGAGCGACGTCATCACCCACGCGACCGGCAGGCTCCGCAGCTTCCCGATCCCCAGCTGACCGGCCACTTCGACCACCCCGACAACCCGCATCACCCCGTCAGATGGTCGCCGGCGAGGTTGGCGAGTTCGCGTTTCTTGATCGCCGACTACAGGAGTTTCACGGTGTTGAGTTCGGGCGCGTAAGCGGGTACTCGTTCGAGTACCCGCCAGTCCTGTTGGCGTCCCAGGCACGCATCACCCGGCTCCAGTGAGCGGTCAGCCCCCCGGGCGAGGACCACTTGGTCCCGGCGTATAACCCCTTGATCTGTTCCAGCACTTGGATCAACGCAGTGGTCTCGTAGCTGCCGGGCTTGAGGGAGGGAACACAAGCGGGCCGCGATCAGGGTCGGTGGTGTGGTGCCCCAGGGCCGCGGCCATCGAAGCGCGTCACCAGTTCAGCAGGTGACGCAGAAGAGATACGTCCGCGGGACGCGTAGGTGCGGCGGACCCTGGGGGAGCGGCGGCACCCCCGAGTCGTCGAGGAACGCGATCCAGGCGTGCCTGTTCACCGCCGTCTTTGACGCGTGGCCACTTGTGCGCGATCCAGCGGCCGGTCTCGGACCCGTCCTGCTCGTTCGCCCGAGGTTCCGGACATGCAGGCTCCACCCCAGCCAGCCTGCTACCCGCCCATACGGCGTGGCCCGCTGCCGATCCGACCCCTGCCCCGAATACTGACCGGGCCCCTGCGCCTGCGCCGCCATATGGGCCCGCGTGGCAGCAAGCCCGGCGCTCCGCGCGAGGGGACTCACCAAGTCGCGCCGCACCAACTCTTCTCGGTCAATCGCTCCCTCTGCCAAGTGGCGTGCCGCCATTCGGACTGTGTATACGGCGAATTGGGTCGGGGGCACGCCGCGACGGGAACAGCGGGAGAGCTTCGCCGGAAGGGCCCTCCCGCTGCTTCGCGGCGCTCGGCGGTTCCGGCGGTCCCGGCGAGTCAGGGCGTCTTGGGCTGCTGGCCCTTCCGCCCGCTGCTGCTGGGGCTCCCGGCCCGCTTACGGCCCTGGTAGGAGGTGGTGTTGGAGGAGGCGGCGGCGTGGGTGGTGGAGGTGGCCGCGCCGGACCTGGGGCCCGCAGGGAGCTTGGTCCTGGCGGCGCGTGCGACCTCCTGGGTCAGTTGCGGCAGCTGTCCTTGAGGCTGAGGCTGTTTCGGGGCGTCACTCGAAGCCGGCTCCTGGCGCACGGCGGAGACCTGCTCTTCGGGTTCGCTCGGTACCGGAGGCTGAGCGGAACGTGATGCCGGGGCCTGCTTCTGCGGCGCGCGGACGGTGGAGGCACTGGAGCCGACGCCGGCCGAACCGGGGTTCATCCACGAGTATTTGTTGCCTTTGGGGTTCAGTGCGTGGTCGAGAGTTGACCTGACGCTCTGCGGTGTGGCCCAGAGGGGACGCAGCCTGTCCAGCTTCGCCACATGTTCCTTGGACAACAGCGCGCGCAGTTGTGGGCGCATCTTTCCGGATACCCAAGCCTTGAAGGTGCTCTCGCTGAGGTCCCATTTATCCGTGAACTCGCCTATCGTCCTGTAATTGCCGTCGGCGAACTGTCTCAGTAGTTCGGCGCCCTCCTGATCCGTGCAGATCCCTCGCACGGAAAAGTTCTCACGCTCCTCCGGCGAGAACTTCTCGTATACCTTTGGGTGGGTATCCCCGGTCAACCATGCTCGGAGGGTGCGGAGGTTGATGTCATTTTCTATCGCGTATCCAATAGTCGTCGACTTCCTGTCGCGGGTAGCCAAGAAGCGGCGGAGGTGACCCTCGACCTCGTCGTCGGTGTACTTCATCTGCTCGGGCACGTCGAATATCCCTCTCCTTGTGCCAACTTGGGAGACTGGCCTGTTTCACCCCATCACGTATGCGGGACGAGGACGGTTCATCCTGAGCGCTCCGGTGGGGGAGGTGCGCCATGGCTCGCACGCGCAACAGCGGCCCGCCCCCGGTGTCATCGGGGGCGGGCCGCCGTCGCGTTCTGCTCCGAGCCTGCCGGCAGCCGCTACCCCAGACCGCCGAACCGGCCGGAGGCGGCGGCGGTGACGAGCGCGCTCATCTGCTGGCGGGTGAGCAGGAGTGCGGGGCCGTGGGGGTTCTTGCTGTCGCGTACGGCGATGGTCCCGGGCGAGACGATGCCGCATTCGACGCACTGTGCCCCCGTATTGGAGCGTGAGGACTTCCACCAGGTCACGGGCAGGGCGGACGCGTCGCCAACGTGGCTCGTGCTCATGCTCATGCGTTCTTCCTTATCTTCGAAATCAATTCCGCGGACGCTTCGACCGAGAGCGCGGCGGAGGTGAGCCGCTGCCACGCGTCCCGGTGAACCGCCACCTTGTCGCGTTCCTCGACGTACAGCGCGGAGGTCAGGGTTTCCGTGTGAACGACGTCGAGATCAGGGTGCGGACCGAACCCGAGTACGGTGAACGAGCCCAGTTGCCCGACGTGCAAGTGCGCGTCCGACGGCAGCACTTGGATATTGACGTTCGGCCGCTTGCCCATGGAGAGCAGTCGGCCGAGTTGCTCGTGCATCAGGCTCTCGTCCTCGGCCGTCGAACGGAGAGCCTGTTCGGCGACGATGGCCCACAACGTGAGCGGGTTCTCGTGTGTCAGTACGGCCTGCCGCGCGAGCCGGACTTCGACCAGCGCGTCCACCCGTGCCTCGACCGCCTCGGACATCGCCGTCGTCCGGATGATCTCGCGGGCGTATTCGGCGGTGTGGAGCAGGCCGGGGATGGCTCCGAGCTCCCACGTCGAGACGGACTCGGCCTCCGACTCCAGGCTGATCAGGTCCGCGTACACCGGCGTGAGAACGCCCCGGTAGGAGTGCCACCAGCCGCGTTGGCCGCCCTCCTTGGTGAGCGTGACCAGCGCGGCGCGCAGTTCTTCGCTCACGGTCCGGCCCAACGCGGCGTAGATGTCGAGCAGTTGCTCGACGTCCTTCTCCTTGGCCGCGCTCTTCGCCGTCTCTATCCGGGAGAGCTTCGAGGGGACGAAAGCGCCCTTCGAGTGCTCCGCGACCTCCTCAAGGGTGAGTTCGGCGCGCAAGCCGCGCAGCTTCGCTCCGAGTCGCCTCCGGCGCACAGTGGGCGCGCTCACTGGGTCCCCTCCCTGTTCGACGTACTGCTCGACAGTCTGCCGTGCCCTGTCATCGCCTGTCACCCGGCAATTGCCCATAGTGACCATTTCTCTTGTAGAGGCGCGCAATTTTCTATGCATCCGTAACGGCAGTTGCGATCAAGCGTTGAACAGGAGCACGCTGTGGTGACTATACGCGATTGCGCCGTCACTCAAGTTGCGAACTGCTCTGTGTGGTATGGCACTTGATCGTAAGGGGACAAGCATGATCGAACGACCAGGGAACCTGCCGCCCGTCTGCTGCTCACCCCCCGCTGGACCGCCACCCATCCTGGTGCTGTTCGGCGCACCGCAAGCGGCCCGCGTAGCACGTGAGTTCGCGCGCGAGTACGTGACGTTCCACGTCCCGGACGCGAGCGGGGACCACCTCGACGCGGTGGCGCTGGTCACCTGCGAGCTGGTCACCAACGCGATCCGCTACGGCACCGAACCGGGGGATTCCGTACGGGTCGTCATCGACGCCGATGCCGCCAGGACCCGCATCGAGGTCCAGGACCCGGTACGGCGTCGGCCCCGGAGCCGGCCCGAGTCCGCCGAGCGCGACCGGGGTCGCGGCCTGATCATCGTCGACGCGCTGTGCGCGGGCCACTGGGGCATCGAGGACGCCCCGCTGGGCAAGTCGGTCTGGGCCGAGGTCAAGGCGGGGTGAGCGCGGGGCGTGCCGGGCTGTGCCGCTACCTGCGCGTGCGCGTACCTGTGTTCCTTGCCGTGCCCTGCCCTGTCAGCGGTGGGCCGGTGGGCCGGTGGGCGGTGTCCGCGCGGTCGTCGGCGTCAAGCCGGATGTGCGCCGGGGCCACTGGGCCCCGCCCCGAGCCGGGCGCGTAGTCGAAGGTGCCCCGGCGCCGGGGGGACGGAGCCCGCTCAGCTCCGCTTGGGGGTCCTGCTCTGGTTGTCCTTCTCTACCCGCTGCCGGTAGGGGCTGGGCGTTGTGCTGACGGGCTGGGGAGATGCGGAGCGTTCGCGGTTCGGGGGCAGCGTTCCGCCGGGTGCGCCCCCGAGTGGGTACCCTGCATTTCCGGCCCTGGCCGCGTTCGCCATGTTCATCCACCTGTCGATCGTCGACTGGGGCCCCCGGCGCCCCAGCGCGCGGGCAGTCGTGTCCGAAGCCGCACGGACCTCAGCCGCATGCCGGGACTCGGCGTATGGGTCGGCCGCAGACTTGTGCGGGTGCCTCCGGAGACGATCCCCATTCCTGTGGGCACTCACCGCCTCGCGCAACTCTCCGTAGGCATCGTCCTTCGCCCAGCTTTCTACTTTCCTGGGATTCAAGCCCTTTTCTTTTGCATAATCCTTCAGTGAATACTTTGAGCTCATGTGGCGAATCTTGTCGAGATGTAGCTTGATCCGCTCATCCCGGTTTTCGCTGTACTCCGCTCCCTTCAACGACAGCGCGTTCAGATCTGCGGGGTTCATGATGCTGTGTGCCCAAGGGCGAACATCACCGGATATCGGTGCTGCCGTGGCGAGTTCGCCGCCGGGGCCCGTCGGGGCCCGCCGGGGCGCCGCTGGGCCGGCGCCGTGTTCGGCGAAGCCGGGCGATCAGTAGAGGTGCGGGGCGCGGCTTTGTCGCCGCGATTTCGCTGAGCGTCGTCGCCGCGATTTCGCTGAGCGCAACCGGGGTCGGGGCGCATCATCGATGCGCTGTGCGCTGTGCGCCGGCCGCTGGGGCATCGAGGACGCCCCGGTGGGGCAAGCGGTGTGGGCCGAGGTCAAGGTGGGGGTGCGGGCCGGCGGCGCCGTGTGCTGCCTTCGGCGAGTGGAGGCCATCCGCGAGACGAGATGCCGATCGGATGGCCGCCGTCATGCCGCTCCGAGACGCAGCCGCGGTCTGCAGGCCGCGGCCTCACCTCCGCGCGGCCCTGCGTCCCGGGGCCCCGGACTGGCCCGGCTGTTGCCCGTACTGGCCTTGGCCGTATGGCTGCCCGTACTGGCTTTGCCGCACCGGGCCCAACTGGGAGTACTGAACGTTGTCGAACGTGCGGCCCGCGCCCGGCCGCGCGGCGGACTCCTGCGACGGATAGTACGTACGAGCCGCATTGGCGAGGGCCGACTGGTCCCACACGGCCGACTGCCCCTGATATACGGCCGACTGCCCCTGATATGAGGACGGCATCCCGTAGGCCGCGTGGGGAGAGTATGTCTGTGCACCGTAGGCGACGGACGGATCAACCTGGTAGCTCTGTTGCTGGGCGTAGGCCAGCTGCTGTTCGTAGGCTGCCTGCTGTGCGTTGATCATGGCGACGTGTCGGTCGTAGAGCGCCTGCGTCGCCGGTGGGGGCGTCGGGTGCTCCATGGGGGACCGCTGCGGATCGAGCACTTCGTTCCACTTCGCCGCGTGCTCCTGTACCTCCGGCTGGTGGCAGTTGTTCGCCCACCACTCCGCGTACGTCCGGACGTGTCCGTCGATGTGACCGTGCTGGGAGTGGGCGCCGGACGTCAGATACCACTCGGCGTACCGGTGGCAGAACTTGTCGTATTCGGAGGCTTGGCCGACCTCGGCGCCGGCTGTCGCGTTCTCGACGCGGTCCTGCGCCGTCTGCTGGTCCAACTGCGCCTGGGCTGCCGTCGCCTCGGCCGAGGCATAGGGGTTGTCCAGCGCGGCGATCAGCTCGTCGTTCACGTCGAACGCATCGGCTCTGGTGACCTCCTGGGGCACCATCCCCTTCCACTTGACGACTTCCTGCTGATAGGCGTAGCTCGCCGTGCCGAGGGACATGGTGACGTCCACGCCGCCGGGTGAGTACGGCGCTGTGTACCGGTAGGAGTTGCCAGTGCCCCGTTCACGGTAGACCTCGCCTGTCGCCGCCTCGGGGTCGCGGCTGAAGCTGACCAGTGCCGAATCGACGAGCTGCTTTTGGTGACGCTGAAGACTGGGTGGGGCCAGATTGCTCTTGGGCTGGAACCCCTGGATGAAGATGGTCTCGGGCGGACGCGCGTCCCGGCGGTACAGCGGTTCAACGTCCTCCCTGTGGACGGGGGGCCTGCCGGCGGCCGGTCCGGTGTTGGCCACGATGAGTTGTCCCGGCCTGGGCCCGCGCTGGGAATTGCCGAATCCCTGGGTCTCCTGCGGGGTGTACGTGACCTGCCTGGGAAACTCGCTGACCGCCTCCTCGAAGACCTCTTGGGGGGCCGCTCTCTTGAAAGAGATGTCGCTGTAGTTGTCGGAAACGTAACCCTCGACGTCGGAGAATTCGTCTCGCTGCCTGTCCATGTGCTGTTCTTCCCCCTCGCGGTCGAGCACGCCGTAGCAGGGTCCCGCCTCTTCCGGCCGAAGTCCCCCCGGTGCTCCTGATACCTGCCACGTAGCGAGTGCGCCAATGGTTCACTGGCGCGTTCTGTTGGCAAGGCAACGGATTTCGGGGCGAGATGGGTCCATGCGGCTGCCGCGCACGTGCCGACCCTGGGCCGCGGGGTGCCGCGCACGGCAGGGTCCGCCGGGCCCGCCCCCTCCACTAGCGAAACGAAACCGTTTCGCTAGTGGTACGCTCATTAGCGGTACGAAACCGTTTCGTACCGCTGGAGGTGCGAGAATGCGATGCGTGGCAACGACGCGGCGTAGCAGAATCACCCCGGAGCGCGAAGCAGAGCTGTACGAGACCGTGCTGCGGCTGCTGCGCGAGGTGGGGTACGACGCGCTGACCATGGACGCCGTCGCCGCCGGTACGCACTCCAGCAAAGCCACTCTCTACCGGCAGTGGGGCAGCAAGCCCGAGCTGGTCGCAAGGGCTCTCAAGCACGGCAAACCCGGTCCGGCGCCGTTCAGCGTGGACACCGGATCCCTGCGCGGGGACCTGATGGAGGTCGTCGTGAAAGGGTTCGACGACTGCCGCATCGAGCAGGACGCCGCGCTGATGCGCGGGGTGGGCCGGGCGGCGCACGACAACCCCGACCTCCTCACCGCACTCCGCGAGGTGCTGATCGAGCCGAGCATGGCGGAACTGCGCGGTCTGCTGGACCGGGCCGTGGACCGGGGCGAGATCAGGGCGGACAACCCGGCCCTCGACCTCGTGCCGCACATGTTCCTCGGTGCGCTGATCAGCGGCGAGCTGATCGAACAGGGGCCGATCACCCAGGAGTTCCTGATGACCTTCCTCGACGCGGTCATGCTGCCCGCGCTCCGCGCCTGACAGCGGCGCGCTCCCACCTGCCGGCTATCAGCCGCTGCTTCCACCACCTTTCACGGGACCCGTGTGCCCACTGGCGTGCGCCGACGCCCCGTGACCCCGACCCTCACCACGACTGGAGTCCGACCTCGTGGCCACGTATCTGTACAGGCTGGGCCGGTTCGCCTTCCGGCGGCGCGGCCTCGTCGCCCTGCTGTGGGTGGTGCTGCTCGGCACAGCCGGGGCCGGTGCCGCCAGCGCGCCGGCCGCCACTGCCACCTCGTTCTCGATCCCCGGTACGGAGGCGCAGAAGGCTTTCGACCTGCTGGAGGACCGCTTCCCCGGCGCCAAGGCCGACGGCGCCACCGCGCGGGTCGTCTTCAAGGCGCCCGGCGGTGAGAAGATCACCGACCCCGACAACAAGGCCGACATCCACCGTGTCGTCGCCGATCTGAAGTCCGGATCGGGGAAGGTCGCGAGCGTCGCCGACCCGTTCGCCGCCAAGGCCATCAGCAAGGACGGCTCGACCGCCTACGTCTCGGTCTCCTACGACGTCACCTCCATGGAGCTGAGCGACGAGGACCGCTCGGCACTGGAGAAGACCGGCGAGAAGGCCCGCGACAGCGGGATGGAGGTGGAGATCGGCGGGGACGCGCTCCAGGCCGTCCCCGAGACCGGCTCCGGCGAGATCATCGGCGTGGCCGTCGCCGCCGTCGTGCTGGTCATCACCTTCGGCTCGCTCATCGCCGCCGGACTGCCGCTGATCACCGCGCTGATCGGGGTGGGGATCGGCGTCTCCAGCATCACCGCGCTGGCCAGCGTGATGGACCTGGGCAGCACCACCTCCATCCTGGCGATGATGATCGGCCTCGCGGTCGGCATCGACTACGCCCTGTTCGTCCTCTCCCGCTACCGCGCCGAACTCGCCGAGGGCAGAGAGCGGGAGGACGCCGCGGGGCGGGCCGTCGGCACGGCGGGGTCCGCCGTGGTCTTCGCCGGGCTGACCGTCGTCATCGCGCTGGTCGGACTCGCCGTCGTCAACATTCCGATGCTCACCAAGATGGGCATCGCCGCGGCCGGTACCGTCGCGATCGCCGTGCTCGTCGCGCTCACCCTCGTCCCCGCGCTGATGGGCTTCGCGGGCAGGCGGGTGCTGGGCCGCAAGGTCCGCAAGGCGGCCGGGGCCGACCCGGAGAAGCAGGGCACAGGAGGCGCAGGCAAGACCGGTGGCGGTAAGACCGGCGGTGGTAAGACCGGCGGTGGTAAGACCGGCGGTGGCAAGACCGGTGGGGGCAAGGAGAACGCCGGGGCCCGGTGGGCGCGCTTCGTCCAGCGCCGCCCGGTCGCGGTGCTGCTGGCGGGCGTGATCGGTCTCGGCGTCATCGCCGTACCCGCCACCTCCCTCGAACTGGGCCTGCCCGACGACGGATCGCAGCCCACGAGCACCACCCAGCGCAAGGCGTACGACCTGCTGTCGGACGGCTTCGGGCCCGGCTTCAACGGCCCCTTGATGGTCGCCATCGACGCGCAGGGCAGCGACGACCCGCAGGCCGCCGTCAACCGCACCGTGGGGCAGATCTCCAAGCTGGACGGCATCGCCACCAGCACCCCGCCGAAGTTCAACAAGCCGGGCGACACCGCCATGGTGACCGTCGTCCCGGACTCCAAGCCCTCCTCGGAGCAGACGGAGAAGCTGGTGCACTCCATCCGGGACACCGGCGCCGACCTGCGGGCCGACACCGGGGCCGAGGTCCTGGTCACCGGCTCGACGGCGATGAACATCGACGTCTCCCAGAAGCTCAACGACGCACTGCTGCCCTACCTGGCACTGGTGGTCGGGCTGGCGTTCCTGCTGCTGATGGTCGTCTTCCGCTCGGTGCTGGTGCCGCTGAAGGCCGCGCTCGGCTTCCTGCTCTCGGTCGTGGCGGCGCTCGGCGCGGTGGTCGCGGTCTTCCAATGGGGCTGGTTCGGCGGCCTGTTCGGCGTCGAGCAGACCGGGCCCGTGATGTCGATGATGCCGATCTTCATGGTGG
Source organism: Streptomyces axinellae (assembly GCF_039532135.1). Lineage (NCBI taxonomy): Bacteria > Bacillati > Actinomycetota > Actinomycetes > Kitasatosporales > Streptomycetaceae > Streptomyces > Streptomyces axinellae. The sequence goes on along the minus strand of NZ_BAAARJ010000003.1, from coordinate 11,223 downwards.
GCGTCGTCTTCGGCCTGGCCATGGACTACGAGGTCTTCCTCGTGACCCGCATGCGCGAGGCGTATGTGCACGGGGAGTCGCCGGGCGAGGCCATCGTCACCGGATTCCGGCACGGGGCACGCGTCGTCACGGCGGCGGCCGTCATCATGATCGCGGTCTTCTCCGGCTTCATCGGCTCCAGCGAGGCCATGGTCAAGATGATCGGCTTCGGTCTGGCCGTCGCCGTCTTCTTCGACGCCTTCGTGGTGCGCATGGCCCTCGTGCCCGCCGTGCTCAGCCTGCTGGGCAAGCGCGCCTGGTGGCTGCCGCGCCGGCTGGCCAAGGTGCTGCCGAACGTGGACATCGAGGGCGAGAAGCTCCAGCGTGAGACGGCGCGGGCGGCGGACCCGGCCGGCCCCGCGGATCCGGTGGGCGCACTGCCCGGCCAGTCCGGCGGAACGGAAACCGAGGTGGAGTACACCAGCACCCGGAGGTGAACCGGCCACCGCCACAGCACACCGGAGGGACCCCGGCACACATGCCGGGGTCCCTCCGTGCGCCGGGAAGGCGGTGGGGTCAGCGCTTCTCGAACACCGCGAAGCCCAGCGACACCTCGTCGCCCTCGACCGCGTCGGCGGAGATGTCCATGGTCTTGCTGCGGCCGTCGAAGACGGCGGTGCACCGCACGGTCGCGTCCTTCTTGGCGCGCAGTTCCTCCGGGCAGCTCACCGAGTCGGGAGCGTCCTCGGAGTCCTCGCCGAAGTCGTCCCTCGCATGCTGCTCCAGATCGGCTCGCGATACCACGTGTCCGGCTCCGCTCGCGGTCGCGACCTGGCTCTCGCTCATCACGATCCATGCCGTTACGGCGCCCGCTGCCAAGACGGCGGCCACGGACAGGGCGATGACGATGCGCTTCATGGTGCTCCTCACGAATTCCGTTTTCGGGCCGGCTGCCCGGCTCCCGTTGCCTCGGTGTCCCACTCCGGCCCCCTTCGTGCGACACCGTGCCGCGGCGGAAGCGGAACGCGGGGAGAAGAAGGTGACGGGCGGTTGGACGTGGCGGAGGAGCAGGAAGTTCGTGGGGGAGAGGAGCTGTCACATGGCTGTTACCGGAAGGATCCTGGCCCGCGTGCGCGTGCGCGTGCGCGTGCGCGGGCAAGCGGCGGGCGGCAAGCGGCGGGCGGCGGGCCGTCGTCGGCGGGGGTCCGCGACGGGCTCCGCCCATGTACGCGGGCCGTGCCTGCGAAGTCCCGCCCCCGGACGGAGGACGCCGCTTCGAAGGCACGGCCCGGGCACTGCGACCCGGCGCGGGGCGGGTGGCTGAGAACGTAACCCCTTCAGGGGGTGACGGTTTTCTGGCTCTGCGACCCGGCGCGGGGAGGCGCGCGGAGGGGGCCTCGGATCACTTTTCGGTCACGCGGATGGACTTCGTGGGGCAGCCGCGCGCGGCGCGCCGCACCTCCTCGTGCAACTCGGCGGCCGGTGTCTCGTCCAGGACGACGACCAGCCCGTCCTCGTCCTGGTCGAAGACCCCCGGCAGCCGGTACACACACAGGCTGCTGACCGCACAGGTCTCCGCGTTCGCGGTCACCCGCAGCCCGCTCCCGTTCGCGGACGCGCTCACCACTCCACCGGAATCCCCGTGAAGCCCTCCATGAACCCGCCCAGCGCGCGCGGCAGTTCCTCGGCGGGTGCGGCGAGTCGGATGTCGGGGAAGCGGCGCAGCAGGGACTCGGTGGCGACCTGGAGTTCCATCCGGGCCAGCGCCGCGCCCACGCAGTAGTGGATGCCGGCGCCGAACGTCATGTGGTGGTTCTCCTGCCGCCTGATGTCCAGCTCGAAGGGCTTGTCGAAGACCTCCGGGTCCATGTTGGCGCCCTCCTCCGACAGCAGCACGCTCGTGCCCGTCTTGATGACGGTGCCGTCCGAGAGAGGGATGTCCTCCACCGCGTAGCGCATGGTGCCCACCGAGGAGCCCATGATCTGGGTGCGCAGCAGCTCCTCGACGGTGGAGGGCACCAGCGTCCAGTCGGCCTGGATCTGCTTGACCAGCTCCGGGTGGTACAGCAGCACCGCCGTGCCCGTACCGATCTGGCTGGCCGTCGTCACATACCCCGCGATCAGCAGGCCCTGGCACCAGAAGTGCAGCTCGTGGTCGTTGAGCCGGTTGTCCTCTTCGTCGGTGACCCGGATCAGCTCGCTCACCAGGTCATCGCCGGGCTTCTCCCGCTTGGCGTCGATCAGGTCGCCCAGGTACTTCCACAGGTTCTGCCGGCACTTGCCCACCTCCTCGGGCGGCATCTTGGTGACCGACAAGAAGCCGTCCACGTACTCGCGGAACTGGTCCTGGTCCTCGGCCGGCACACCCAGCAGCTTGCAGATGACCTTGATGGGCAGCGGGAATGCCAGCGCCTCGTTCAGCTCCACCGGCCGCGGTCCGGCCGCCATCTCGTCCAGCAACTCGTCGGCGACCTGCTGGACGTAGGGGCGCAGTGCCTCGATACGGCGGGCGGTGAACGCCTTGGTGACCAGCGAGCGCACCTGCGTGTGCTTGGGCGGGTCCGGGTCGATCTCCGGGTCCATGAACAGGTCGTTGTCCTTGGAGATGCGGGCGCAGTCCGGCCGCGCGATGTTGCGCGACAGGCGCTTGTCCGCGAACAGGGCGCGCACGTCCTTGTAACGGGTCACCAGTGTCGCCGTGTCCCCGCTCGGCAGTGTCACCTCCATCGCGGAGCTGCCGTGCACATGCCGCAGCGCTTCGGGCACCTGCATGGGCGGGGTCCAGGCGAACGGGTACCTGGGCGGGGTCTGAGTGCTCACGGTCATCCCTTCGGGTCGCGATCTGATGTCACAGGCGGACGGGTCATACCGGCCACTGGGGCCGGGCCCAGGCCGCCTCGGCGAAGGCCCACTCGTGGCGGACGCCGGTGCGGAAGTGCGCGACCAGGGCGTCGCGCTCGGCCGGGGAGGCGGTCTCGCCCAACTCGTCGGCCAGGCCGAGAAAGGCGCGGACGGCGTAGCCGTAGCCCTCCCCCGGGTGGTAGGCGGCGATCCACGACGCGTACCGGGAGCCCGGGGTGTGCCGCTCCAGCAGGTCGCCCGAGACCTGGAAGTTGAACCACACCATCGGCAGCAGCGCGCCGACGCCCGCGCCGTAGGACGCCGCGCTGGAGGCGTTGAAGAACGCGCAGTGCGCATGGGTGTCCGGGCCCGACTCCGGTGATTCGGTGGCCAGTCGGGGTACGCCGAGGTCGTCGGCCAGTTCCGCGTACTTCTCCCGCAGCCGGTCGCGGGCCTCCAGGGTGCCGGTGACGGACCGCCCCAGCAGCGCCGTGTGCCGGTCGCTGGAGGCGCCCGCCGCGGTGCGGGCCAGCGCCCGCGCGTAGGCCGGCAACAGGTGGCCGGTGTCCTGCTCCACGAAGTGGACCAGCGACTCGGCGGGCAGCGTGCCGTCCCGCAGCCCGGCCCAGAACGGATGGGCCTTGACCTTCTCCAGCACCGGCTCGGCCAGCTCCCGCAGCTGCTCGCTCAGCATCCCTCACGCCTCTCTCGTCGTCCGGGTTCCGCATTCGTCACCGGGCCGCCGCTGCCGGGTCGTCCCGCCGTTCCGCTGCCGGGTCGTCCCGCCGGTCCGCTGCCGGGCCGTCGCTTCCGTTCCGTCGTCGCCCGGCCGCCGCTTCCGTTCCGTCGTCGCCCGGCCGCCGCTGCCGGGTCGTCGTCGCCTCACAGATCCAGCCGCACCCGGTAGTGCCGCAGCCACGCGTCGAGCTGGAGGACCATCTCGACGTTGCGCCGCTCGCCCCATCCGTCCACCGCGACCGGCCGGTCCTCGTCCGCCAGTTCGGCGCAGGCCGGCCCGTCCAGCAGCGCGCGCACCGGGGCGGCCGGGTCCCCGACGACGGCGTCGAACCGCTCGCGCAGCACCTGCCCGTAGCGCGGGTCCTGCGTGATGGGGAACGGGCTCTTGCGGCGCTGGGTGACCGAGGCGGGCAGCAGGTCGGCCACGGCCGAGCGCAGCACGCTCTTCTCCCGGCCGTCCGCCGTCTTCATCGCCCACGGGATGTTGTGCACGTACTCCACCAGCCGGTGATCGCAGTAGGGCACCCGCAGCTCCAGCCCCACCGCCATGCTGAGGCGGTCATCGCGCGAGAGCAGCAGCGGCAGCCAGCGCGTCAGATGCGCGTACCCCACCCGCCGCATGACCCGCTCAGTCCCCGCCTCGCCCGGCACGTCCGCGACCTCGCCGACGGTCTCCGACCAGCGCTGCGCCGAGTATCCGGGCACATCGATCTTCCGCAGCAGTCCCGGGTCCAGCAGACCCGTGCTCATTCCGTGCGGCGCGACGCGCAGACCCATCGTCACCCAGGGGAAGTTGGCGGTGTCCACCAGCGTCGGATCGCGGAAGGACTGGTAGCCGCCGAAGAGTTCGTCGGCGACCTCGCCCATCAGCGCCACCGTCGAGCGCTGCCGCACCGCCCGCAGCAGCAGATACAGCGAGCGGTCCATGTCGGGGATCGGACGGGGCAGATCCTGGGAGCGCAGCGCCGCCGCGTCCACCACCGGGTCGGCCAGGTCGGATGTACGCAGCACCACCGGTTCGTGGTCGGTGCCCACATGCCGGGCGACCTCCACGGCGTAGGGCGCATCCGGGTCCTCGTGCCAGAAGTCCTTGCGGAAGCGCTCGGTGTGCCCCTCGAAGTCCACGGCGAACGTGCGCGGCCTGTGCCCGTCACCCAGCGAGCGCGCCGCCAGCGCGGCGATCGCGCTGGAGTCCACCCCGCCCGACAGCAGCGTGCACAGCGGCACATCGGCCAGCAGATGCCCGGCCACCGACTCCTGGAGCAGCCCGCGCACCGTCGCGACGGTGGTCTCCAGATCGTCGGGGTGCTCGTGCTGGGGCAGCGTCCAGTACCGCGACTCGCGCAGCGCGGCGCCACCGCCCCCGCTGCCGCCCGGCGCCGGGCGCAGCACGGCCACATGCCCGGCGGGCAGCTCCCGCATGCCCCGGTAGACGGCGTGCCCAGGAGTGGCGATGTAGGCCAGCAGCTCCGCCAGGCCCTCCGCGTCCACCACGCACTCCATCGACGGGTGCGCCAGCAGCGCCTTGGGCTCGGAGCCGAAGAGCAGACCGTGCGGTGTCCGCGCGTAGTACATCGGCTTGATGCCCAGCCGGTCCCTGGCCAGCAGCAGTTCGCGGCGGCGCGGATCCCACACGGCGAACGCGAACATCCCGTCCAGGTGCTCGGCACACCGCTCGCCCCACTCCAGATAGGCGCGCAGCACCACCTCGGTGTCCCCCGCGGTGCGGAACCGGTGGCCCCGGGAGGCCAGTTCGGCGCGCAGCTCGCGGTAGTTGTAGATCTCGCCGCTGTGGGCGAGCACCGCCAGGGTGCGGCCCTCCTCGACGGCCGCCATCGGCTGGGTGCTGTCGGCGATGTCGATGACCGCCAGCCTGCGGTGGCCCAGCGCGATGTCGCCGTCGCTCCACACCGCCTCGGCGTCCGGCCCCCGGTTGGCGATCGTGCCCAGCATGGTGCGTACGGTCGCCGCGTCCTCGCTCAGATCCCGGGCGTAATCGACCCAGCCCGCTATGCCGCACATGCGACCACCCGCCCCTCCAGCTCTCCCACGACCGAGGCCGGGGCGGGCCGCTCCAGCATCCCGTCCCGCAGCGTGCGCGCCGCCTCGCGCGCGTCCGCGCCCCCGGCCCCGTCCAGCAGCCGGGCCGCCTCCTCCCGCAGCCGCGCCGCCCCCGCCCCGGTACGCGCCGCGCCCGGAGCCCGGCCCGCCCCGCCCGGTACCGGCACCTCGTCCGGCATCGGCACCTCGTCCGGCATCGGCACCTCGTCCGGCGTCAGCACCTCGTCCGGCGTCAGCACCTCGTCCCGCGTCAGCACGTCACCCGCGCCGGTCGCCACCACGCGCGCCGAATGGCCCGCGTGGTCCGGGAGTTGCGGCACCAGCAGCAGTGGCACTCCCGCGCGCAGCGAGGTCAACACGGTGCCCGCGCCGCCGTGCGCCACCACGAGCCCCGCACCCTCCAGCAGCGAGTGCAGCGGCGCGTCCTCGACCACCCGCACCCCCTCGGGCAGCGCCCCCAGCAGGGGACGCTGCGCCGAGGTGACCGCCAGCACCGTCTCGGTGCCCGGCAGCGTGGCCAGCGCCCGCGCGGCGTGCCCGGCCAGGAACAGCGCCGGATCCAGCCGCGCCATCGTGTGCCCCCAGGTGACGACGATCCGGCGGCGCCCGGCCCCGGGCGGCGGCAGCGGCGGCTCGGGCGGCCCGCCGGGCCCGTTGAACGGGACGTAGCGCATCGGCAGCACCGGATGCTCAAGGGGCACCTGGAAACCGGCCGGACACGGATCGACGGTGACCGCGCCGAACGGGTCGTAGCCCCCCGGATCCACCCCCACCCGCTCGGCCAGCGGCGCCAGCGCCTCCGGCAGCAGACCGCGTGCCCGCGCCATCAAGTCGGCGCCGTACAGCAGCCGTACGGCGGGCACCCCGGCGGCGGCAGCCGCGAGCGGACCCGCCAGCGCCGTCGGCTCGTACACCACCAGATCCGCGCCCCAGCGACGGGCCGTCTCCGTGACGCCCTCCACCATGGAATCGGCGTGCGCCGTGAACATCCGCAGCGCACGCGGCCCCTTGCCGCCGCGCGCCGCACGCTGCGCGCCCGTCGGATCGTCGGCACTCGGCAGCACGTAGCCGCGCACCATGCCCACGCCGTCCACGTCCTCGCCGACGGCGGCCCCCGGCAGCCCCGTCCGCCCGATCAGCGGCAGCAGCTCCGGCTGGCTGACGACCAGCACCTCGTGCCCCGCGCTGCGGCAGGCCCAGGCCAGCGGCACGAGCGCGTACAGATGAGAGGGCCAGGCCCAGGTGGTGAACAGTACGCGCATCGCGGCCCCAGCCCCTTCGTCAGCCCGGACCCCGCCCGCGATCCGGAGCGGGCGGGGCATCCCTGCGGCCCAGACGGTGACCCAGCGGGCTAGGGGAAGAGTCGGAGAGCGCTGGAGCCCGCGCCCCACAGCGGGGCTCGATCGGATGTCGAGCGGGCGCGGCGAGCGTGGAGCGCAGTCCCACACATTGGAGGCGCACACCATGGAAGCTCCCTCCGGGCCCCCCTTCCGCGTCATGCTGCGGATGGAGATCGACCCCGACAGGCGGCGGGAGTTCGAGCGCACCTGGCGCGAGGTGGCCACCGGCATCGCGCACGAGCCCGCCAACCGGGGCCAGACACTGGTGCGTTCGGTCGACGAGAACGGCGAGGACGCCGAGGACGGCGTCTACTACGTCATCACCGACTGGGCCGATCAGCCCTCGTTCCGCGCTTTCGAACAGAGCGCGGCGCACGGGGACAACCGGCGCAGGCTCGCCCCCTACCGCACAGGCGGGGAGATGATCCTCGCCCAGACGGTCTTCGAACTGCCGCCCACCTCAGCTCCCACCCCGCCCTCCGCCACGGACCCCGGCCCGGCGTCAGTACCGGACCCGGACGGCACCCGCACCGCCGACGACCACGACCACGACCACGACCACGACCACCACGACGCGCATGAGGCGTACGCCGCCCCTGACACCCCCCTCGCCTTCGTCGGCCTGGGCAACATGGGCGGCGGCATGGCGCACCGGCTCCTGGACGCGGGCCACACCCTCACCGTCCACAACCGCACCCCCGCCAAGGCGGAACCCCTGGCCGAGGCGGGCGCGACCGTGGCGGCGAGCGCGGCGGAGGCCGCCAAGGGCGCCTCTGTCGCCTTGCTGAGCCTCGCCGACGAGGCGGCCGTCGAAGACGTGCTGTTCGGACAGGTGGCCGACGTCCTGGCACCCGGCTCGGTCGTCATCGACACCTCCACCGTCTCGCCCGCCTACGCCCGCGAGTGCGCCGAGCGCCTCGCCCGCACCGGCCTGCGGCGGGTCGAGGCGTGCGTCGTCGGCAACCCCTTCCAGGCCCGGGAGGGCAAGCTCCGCGTCTACACCAGCGGCGAGGAGGACGACATCGCCCGCGTGGCCGGCGTCCTCGACACCCTCGGCACCCAGGTCGTCCACCTCGGCGCGCCGGGTACGGCCGCCACCCTCAAGCTCATCTTCAACCTGCTGCTGGGCGCCCAGGTCGCCTCCCTCGCGGAGGCCGTGGCCTACGGTGTCGCCGCCGGCCTCGACCGCGACAAGCTGCTGACCTCCATCGCGGAGAGCGGCTTCAGCTCGATCGTGATGCGCTTCCGCGCGGAGCTGATGCGCAAGGGCGCCTACGAGCCCGCGTTCTTCCGCTCCACGCTCATGGAGAAGGACCTGCGCCTCGCTCTGCGCGACGCGGCGACGGCGGGCGTGCCACTGCCCGTCCTCGACTCCGTCCGCGAGCGCTTCGCGCGCGTCAACGAGGCGGGCGACGGCGGCAAGGACGCCTCGGTCATCATCGAGCACACGACAAACCCGGCCGCGAGAAGCGCCGCCGCGTCCTGACCACGGGCGCGTACCACGGGCGGGAGCGGCGGCGCGGACTACGGCGCCGGCGGCGGTGTGCGGGCTACGGCGCGAGCCGCGCCGGGAAACCGCCGGTGGCGATCGGGCCCCACCGGCGCGGGGTCACCCGGATCAGTGACTTGCCCTGCTTGACCATGGCCTGGCGGTACTCGTCCCAGTCGGGGTGCTCGCCGGAGATCGAGCGGAAGTACTCCACCAGCGGCTCCACCGACTCGGGCACGTCCAGTACCTCCGCCTCACCGTCGATCTGCACCCACGGCCCGTTCCACTCGTCCGACAGCACGAGCACGCTGACCTGCGGGGTGCGGCGGGCGTTGTGCGTCTTGGCGCGTTCGGGATACGTCGAGACGACGATGTTGCCCGCGCCGTCCACACCGCAGGTCAGCGGCGAAGCCTGCGGGGCCCCGTCCTCACGCCGGGTCAGCAGGATGGCGCGGTGCCGGGGACGTACGAATTCCAGCAGCTCGTCGAGGCCGACGCGCGTGTTGGTGGCGATCGAAGGACTCATAGAGCGAACGTACGCCATCCCACGCGGGAAGGAGCACTGTGGTTCCGCGAGCGAGAACGGGAGTCGCCCGTCCGTGGTTTCGGTGTGCGGTGTCGATGAGCGCCGAGCGAGATCAACTGCGTCGTGGCCGGAGGCTTGGACGTTATGGCACGCCGCCGGGGCCGGAACCGCCGGGCGGACTTCCCCGCAGTTCACCCGCCCCGAGTCAGGGTGAGAACTGCTCAGCGGCTCGTCCTTCCGCGATTGCCGCCTTGCCCTTGGCTGTGTCCCGTTCCTTGCCTCGGTGTCCGAGGCGGCTGTGAGGGGCTGCCGCTGAACCCTGGGGGCGGACCGACCCTCTGGTGGCGGTTCCCCGATTGGCTGGAGAGGAACCGGTTCGACTGCTGAGCGGCCTGCGCGACAGGCTGCTCGGGCCCGTAATCCTGGTCGTATACCTGCTGCGCCCGAAAGGCCACCGTGTAGGCGTCGCGGACCTGCGGGTGATGCGTAATCTCGTCCGGTGTCCGCAAATTGGCTTCCACATACATCTGGCGTACGTGTTGCCACGCGTCAGCGACCTCCTCTGCCCGTTCCGAGCGGGCGAGGGCACTGATCTGCTGTTCCTGCTCCTTGTCGCCGTCTTCCGGGCTGTCGCTCTCCAGCATCTGGTCGTAGGCGGCACTCGCCGTCGATGCTTCCTGGCGAGCTGCATTTTCCTTTCCTTGCACGAGGTTGAGAAAGTTTTGACTACTTTGGTGCTGCTGGTGTGCGAGCTCAGCTTGCTGAGCCCGTGAGGTGTTGGTGAGCAGGAGATGTGTTCGCAGGTCAAGAGGAGGCCGGCTGGGTGTATCTGAACCGTCCCATTGCCATAGCCGCTCATAATATTCTGGCGTCATTCCCTGGTTGTCCGGCATTGATGCCACTCCATTCCACGGTGTGCTGGCGTCGATACGGAAGTTCTGTCCGTCCCGCCCCTCCGCTGTCGGTAGAGGAGAGGGTTATGCGGAACGAGATGACCCAACGGCAGCAACGGTCCCGAACCGTGAACGGTTCAACGCGCGCGGCTCAACCGGCCTCAGAGGCAGGGCAGTTGGCCGCGTCACCAGGTCCGGTCCGCCCTCGTCCCCGCACTCACCGAGGCGACCCGGAACCGCGGTCCAGCCGGTTCTGCCTCTGGGCGAACAGCGACGGGGAACCCTCACGTATCGCAGTCCAGCACCGTCCCGCACAGCCCGCAGCGTGCGCGGACCCGGCCGCGTACCGGGACGCGGATGCGCTGGCGGCAGGTCGGGCAGGCGAAGCAGACCCGCGGCGGGGAGTGGTGCTCGAAGGTATAGAGATCGTTGCCCAGCGCCGGGGAGCCGGGGGAGAGGTGATCCCGGGCGTAGCGCCGGTCCTTGGCGTAGCGGCGGCGGCCCGTCCAGGGCGCGGGGGCCAGCGGCGGGCACTCCTCGTCCCGGTCCGCCAGCTCGCTGCCCCGCACATACGCCTCGTACGCCTGCGGGCTCGTGAACCAGATCGCCGGGTCCTCACCGAAGACGCGGGCCCGTTTGGCCAGCACGTACCCGAACTCCTCCGGGGTGAGATAGCCCAGCTTCTGCGAGGAGAGCGAGTCCTGCCGGAAGGCGTCCAGCAGCAGCCATCCGGCGCCCAGATAGGCGGTGGCCGTGTCGGTGAGGATCTCGTTGTCCCGCGTCCCCGGGAAGGCCAGGCCGTGGCGGTGCAGAAAGACGTGCGTCACCTCGTGCGCCAGCGCGGCACCGATGTCGCGGCGGTGGGTCTTGAAGCGGGAGTTCAGCTCCACGAAGTACTCGGGCCCCGCCGCCAGTTCGACATGGGCGGCGTGTGTCATCTCCCGGAAGGAGACGATCACCCGCGCCTCGGGCAGCCGCAGGTGCCGCACCATCACCCCGGCCACGCGCTGCACGCCCAGATGCAGCTCGTCGGCGTCGGCGAACGCCACATCGCCGGGCGCGACGCTGGTGTCGAAGGTACGGAGAGTGACCGGCGACATCCGGCGGTACAGCGCCGTGATCGCCTCCCGCACCGTCGCCAGATGCGGAAACCCCCGCTCCACGGGATCCGACTCGGAGCCGCCCATACGCCCACCCCCACGCACGCGGTCATAGCCACGATAACCCCGCCCCGTTATGTTTTTCGCGGTTCCGCAATGGGGCCGCTGGCCTCCGGGCCCGGCATGACTTTTGCCCCCTGTCGAAGTCGATGACCTGGGGGGTGGTGTCACCGGGCCCGTGGGGTGCCGTGGGAGA